>CALEDI010000162.1 GCA_937949535.1 uncultured Lewinella sp.
CCCGCAGGCGACAGCGTCGGCTACGGCCGACGAGGAAAACTGGACCGCCAGAGCCGCATCGCGGTCTTGCCCGTCGGCTACGCCGATGGCCTACCGCGTTTGGCGGGCGAAGGCCGCTTCTCCGTAAGAATCGGTAAAGACACCGCCCCCACCATCGGCTCCGTTTGTATGGACATGACGACCATCGACGTGACGGATCTCCCACACGTTCGAGACGGCGATGAGGTTGTCCTCTTCGGCCCCGAACATCCCATCTCATTGCTGGCGGAGGCAGCGCAGACGATACCTTATGAGGTGCTGACGGGGATTGGGCCGAGGGTGCATCGGGTGTATTCGGAGGAATGATGAAACGACTTGCCTACGGCAAGTCGTTCCAGATACGTCGCAAAAAACAACCACCTCGTCGAGAATAGGACCATGAACTACAGACAAAGCACTATTTTGTCATACTCATCGCCAAAGCGCGAAGCATTCACCACACACACATCGTTTAAAATACCAAGTACACCATGTCCCATTTTTTCCTACGCTCCAAGCATTACCTCCTCTTCATTCCGCTCATCTTGCCAACCCTTTCCAGCTGGATTCTCCAGGGTGTATACGGGCAAAAAATCCAAGAGTTCACTGCGGAGATGGAAGCAGGCGCAGACTTCTCTTTCGCAGGTTTCGACCTGGCCGATTACAATGGCTATTTCTACTTCTTCATCGGGCTTTCACTGCTCACCTTACTGACCCAAATAGGTTGGTACCGCGCAGTTGGGCAAGACCTGAAGCGTTACCTGCCAGACCATGTCGGGCTTAAGGACAGCACCTTCAAGGTCACGCTGGCCATTCAGGTCATTGCCTCCTTCATCATGCTAGGTACGTTCTGGTACGGCTGGAACTGGATGGGCGAAAACATCCCCAACTGGATTGCGAACGACGGTGTCAGCCCCGAAGAGGGTGAAGCAATGGTACTGTCTGGGCTAAAGGTAGTTGGCCTATTTTTCCTTGTAGGTATAGCCAGCTTTGCTTCCCAGATCTACAACTGCTACTTCGTTGGTAAAACCCTGAAAACCATCGAAGAAGGTCGCTCGGTGAAGGGGGGCGAACTTGTTGGTTACGTCATCTTGTCTTACTTACTGATGATTGGTGTCTGGATCATGCAGCCCAAAATCAACCGTTTGGTAGAGACGGGAAGCATGAGTAAAGGAGAGGAAGGCGATGGGGTTTGGTAGGGTTTTACTCTACCTCCAAGCGAACAATTCCTTCCCCTTCAACAGAGGCGTAGATGTAACCATCTGGGCCCATGCGGACATCGCGGACACGGCCCATATTGTTGATGAGTTTTTGTTCGCCAATCACGTTCTTGCCGTCTAGTTGGACGTGCTGGAGGCGCATAAACTTCAGGCTGCCTACTACGAGGTCGCCTTCCCAGCCGGGGTATTTATCTCCGGTGATGAAGGCCATTCCGCTGGGCGCGATGCTCGGTACCCAGTAGTGTAGCGGCGGCTCCATGCCGTCTTGGGCGACCTTTTGGGTAAACTGTGTACCGCTGTAGTTGATGCCGTAGCTGACTACCGGCCAGCCGTAGTTCTTGCCTGCTTCGATGACGTTGATCTCGTCTCCGCCACGGGGGCCGTGTTCGGTTTCCCAGATCTCCCCGGTTTCGGGGTGGATGCTGAGGCTCTGCGGGTTGCGGTGACCGAAGGAGAAGATGGCTTTCTTCGCGCCGGGGGTGCTCACGAAGGGATTATCGTTGGGGATGGAGCCGTCGGCAGCGATGCGGTATACTTTGCCGTGGTCGCGGGTGCTGTCTTGTGGGTTGTCGTCTCGGTTGCCTCGGTCGCCGATGGTGAAGTAGAGGTGGCCGTCTTGCGGGCCCCATTGCATGCGGCTGCCGTAGTGGTAGGGTTTATCGGTTTTGGGTCCGGCTTCGTAGAGGATTTCGAAGTTTTCGAGGCTGGCCTCGTCGTCGGCTAGGCGGCCACGGCCGATGGCCGTGCTGGCGTTTTCCTGCGCGTCGGGCAAGCTGTAGCTTAGGTAGACCATGCGGTCGGTAGCGAAGTTGTTGCTCAATAGCACGTCGAGCAAGCCTCCTTGGCCTACGTTCTTGACGGCGGGGACGCCTTCGGTGATCTTGGTTGCCGCGCCTTCTTTATCGATCAGGAGTAGCTTTCCGGCTTTGTCGGTCGCGATCATCCGCCCGTCGGGTAGGAAGCGGAAGCCCCAGAGGATGTCTTCGTACTCGAAAGCGACAACGGGCTTGATGGCGGCGGGGGTTAGGCTCATTTTGCCCTCGGCCGCGGCAGCGGCTCGGTCTGGCACCGGCGTGGAGTTGGAGGTAGTTTCGGTAGAGGTATTGCAGGCCGTGAGGGCGAGCAAGCAGAAAAAAGCTAGGTAGCGCATCGTGTGTTGGGGTAAGTTACTTTGTTGGATACATGAGAATGGAGGTTTGGGTTCGGTTTTGGGATGTTTTTTGAGGATGGGTAGGTAGAAGTTTGGGTTTAGAGGTAGCGTGATAAGAATGTTTGATCAACTTCTCCAGAGGGTGTTCAAAAATCTGTGTCTGCCACAAAATACAGACCTTTAGTTATGGCAACGAAAAAACAAGTTACACCAAATCGCCAGTTTTCGGACTTTGAGAGCGATATCATCGAGGGTTTACTTTCGGGTAAACCCCTAG
>CALEDI010000163.1 GCA_937949535.1 uncultured Lewinella sp.
CGGGGTCCTTATCGCCCTCGTAGAAGGACCCCGTAGCGTCCCTTGCCCCGAGCTGCGAAGCAGCGCGTAAGGGCAAGGGCAAGGGACCTGCGGGCGTCCGGACAGGTAGACCTCGTTGGTGCTGATTTCAAACTTTACAGATCTCTGGTTCTAATAGCCAAATTATTCCTTTAAAGCAGTGACAAAAAAGTTCGCCTGTCGAGTTGGGCGGAACTCGACTTTACCTAAAAGCCAAGTTTCGTCAGCCTTCAGGCTGAAGCTTTTCCGACCTGAAGGCCGGGGAACCAAGCCTACAACTTCCCAAACAACGACAGCTCCGCCGCTTCCACTTCCTTGCGGAAGCTGGCAAAGTCTCCGGCTAAAAAAGCCTCGACTTTTTCGATGAAGCCGGCCGTACCGTCCTTGAACTGCGCGAGGGTGACGGTAGCCATCTGCGAAGCCTTGCCTTCTACTTGGCCGATGTACCGGCGGGCGGTGAACATCTTGGCGCGTAGGTTGGTCGGGTTGCGCTGGATGCCTTTGAGGCCTTCCTTCTCGGTGTAGATTTCCTCAATTTCGGCGATGGCTTTCTTGAGGTCCTTGATGTCGGCGGTGAGGGTGTCTTTTACGGCTTCGGGGGCGTCTTTGAGGAGGCCTTCGATCCGTTTGATGGCTTTGCCGGCCTCTTGAAGTTCCGTCCATGATTCGTTGAGACGAACGACCGTGGTGTCGTACTCGGCGGTGAGGGCCTCGCGGGCGGCGAGGGGATTGCCGGGGGCTTTGTCCTCGCGCGGATCGGCGTGGACGGTGACCATTGTTTTACCCACGTGGTTGCCGAAGGTCATCACTACTTCGTAGACGCCGGGGGCTACGCGGGCGCCGCTGGGCGCGTCGGCATCGGGGCGTGGCTCGCGGCGGCTGGGGAAGGAGACGCCGTCGCGGCGCATGTTCCAACTGGTGCGGTTCATGCCGTAACGGGGCGTAGTCTTGTAAGTCCGGATGGTGTCACCAGATTGGGTATCGACGACCTGGATGGTCATCTTCTTTTTGTTCGGCTTTGGCGCGTTGGGGTCTTTAGCCCCTCGGCCCTCAGAGGGGGAGGAGTCAGACGAACCTTCTGGGGGGCTGACAATGGAGTAGCGAAGGAGGCGGCTTGCGTCCATTGCTCCATCATCCGCTCCCCCTTTGGGGGCCGCGCCGGAGGCGCGAGCGGGGGCTACTGCACCTGCGGCCGCGCCCTTCTTCTTTTTACCTTTTTTGCCCGTTGCCCTCTCTCCCGGCCCATCTCCTTGGGAGAGAGGAGACGAGTCCATGCCTTTCTTCCCTTTGCCCTTTCCACCTTTACTTTCCTGCGGAAGTACCCAGTAAGTAAGCATAGCTCCTCCCCGGCGGTCTTGCCCCTGGAACTGCCCTTGGGCGTAAAACCGCGTGCCTTGGTAGCTGCGGCGGCTCCACTGGTAAGCGTCTGGCGCGGGGAAGACGGCGAAGGTGTCTTTCAGCATCTCAGTGCCTTGCTTCGCGATCTCGCGTAGCGGACGAATGTCGTCCATGATCCAAACGGCACGGCCGAAGGTGCCGATGATGAGGTCGTGTTCGCGGGGGTGAATCTTCATGTCGCGGGTAGAAACATGGGGGTAGCCTTTGTCGTAGTGCGTCCATTTAGCGCCTTTGTCGAAGCTGATGAAGAGGCCCTGATCGGTGCCGAGGAACAATAGATTTGGCTCAATAGGATCCTGAACGATGGCGAGGGTGTGGCCCACTACTCCCCCCTTAGTTCCCCCTTTGGGGGTTAGGGGGCTTTTGGGGGCTAGGGGGCTAATGATTTGCCGGAACGTCTGCCCATAGTCCGTTGTATGGTAAACGTAAGGCTTCGTATCTCCCCTACGGAAGTCGTTCACGATCACCCACGCCTCGGCGGGGTTGTGTACGGATGCCTCGATGTAGGGAATCCACGCGCCTTCTTTCATCCCGATCAGGTTTTTAGAGAGGTCGTTCCAAGTCTTGCCATCGTTGGGGCTGAAGTGGAGGCGGCCATCGTCGGAGCTGACCCAGAGGCCACGCCCATCGGGCGTGTTGCCCTTGGTTGGTACGATGGCGAGCAAGGTCGTGTGGTTTTCCGCCTGCGTCGCGTCGATGGTGAGGCCGCCGGAGATCATGGAGCGTTGTCGGAGGCTGTCGTTGGTCGTCAGGTCGGGGCTGATGATGGTCCAGTTGTCTCCGCAGTCGGTGGATTTATGGACGAACTGGCTGCCCATGTAGATGGTGCAATCGCTCTCGGTGCTCTGCGCGATTGGGGCGTTCCAATTGAAACGCAAGAAGGTTCCGTCGGGGTGGACGGGCTTGATGCCGACGGTCTTGCCCGTCGTGCGGTTCACGCGCCCCAGGGCTCCGCCCTGGCTGGCGGCGTAGACCATGTTCTTGCTGCCGGGCTTGAAGATGAGGTCGAACCCGTCGCCGAAGTAGACCTCCTGCCAGTCGGCATCGGTGATGCCGCCAGACTTGAGGCCCTGGCTGGGCCCAACCCAGGAGCCGTTGTCTTGCATGCCGCCACCAACGAGGTAGGGGAAGCTCATGTCGTAGTTGATGTGGTAGAGCTGGGCCAGCGGCAAGTTGGCGGCGAAGCGCCAAGTCTCACCGCCGTCGTGACTGATGTTGAGGCCGCCGTCGTTGCCGTCGATGACGTATTCGGGGTCGTTGGGGTCGATCCAGAAGGCGTGGTGATCTGGGTGGACGCTGTTGCCGTAGTCGGCAATCTGGCGGAAGGATTTACCGCCGTCTTCCGACTTGGAGATGTAGGTAAATACGTTGTAAATCCGGTTTTCGTTCTGCGGGTCAACGTAGAGTTCGGCGTAGTAGAAGGGGCGGTTACCGATGTTTTTGGTACTGACCAGTTTCCAGTTTGCGCCGCCGTCGGTGGATTTGTAGAGGCCGTTCACCTTGGCTTCCACAAGGGCGTAGAGGATGTTCGGTTTATTGGTGGCGATGGCGATACCGATGCGGCCGAGGTCGCCTTTCGGTAGGCCGTGCTTGGCGGTTTTGCGCTCCCAATTGTCGCCGCCATCGTGGGTGATCCAGATGCCGGAGCCGGGGCCGCCGGAGTTGAAGTAGTCGGGGTCGCGGTCGAACGTCCAGGTGGCGGCAATGATTTTATTGGGGTTGCTGGGGTCGATGATCATGTCGGCGATGCCGGTTCCGTCGTTGACGTAGAGGACTTTCTCCCAGGTCTTACCACCGTCGGTGGTGCGGAACACGCCGCGCTCTTCGTTGGGGAACCACATATTGCCCATCGCGCCGGCGTAGACGATGTCGGGGTTGGTGGGATGGACGATCACGCGGTGGATGTGGCGGGTGGCTTCTAGGCCCATGTGCTTCCATGTTTTACCGACGTCGAGGCTCTTGTAAATGCCGCCGCCGTAGTTGGCGGAGTTGCGAGGGTTGCCCTCGCCTGTGCCGACCCAGACGACGTTCGGGTTGGCGTCGGAGACCGCTACGGCACCGATGCCGAGGTACTTCTGGTCATCGAAGATGGGCTCGAAGCTGATGCCGCCGTTGCGGCTCATCCATACGCCGCCGGAGGCGGTGCCGACGTAGATGTGGTCGCGGTCGGTCGGGTTTACGTCGATGGCGGTTACGCGGCCAGACATACCGGCGGGGCCGATGTT
>CALEDI010000164.1 GCA_937949535.1 uncultured Lewinella sp.
TGGAGCCTGGCGAGAACGACGACACCAACGATGCTGGTTTCTACGAGACTGCTTCTATCGGTGACCTTGTGTTCCTCGACGAAGACGGCGACGGTATCCAAGACCCAACAGAAGAGGGCATCGAAGACGTTACGGTTACGCTCCTAGCGGACCTAGACGGCGACGGTGAGATCGATGACGTTGTAGCAACAACTATTACGGATGAGAACGGTGAGTACATCTTCACTGGCCTGACGCCAGGCGAAGAGTACATCGTAGAGTTCACGACCCCTGACGGTTTCGCGCCAAGCCCATCTGACGAAGGTGGTGACGACGCTGCCGACTCTGATGCAGACGAGACCACTGGCCAGACCGGTGTTATCGTATTGGAATCTGGCGAGAACGACGACACCAACGATGCTGGTTTCTTACAATCAGTTGATGTTGCGCTGACGAAAGTTGTTGACAATGCTACTCCAGCAGTTGGATCTGATGTGACCTTCACGATCACGGTAACGAACGCTGGCCCGTCTGCGGCTACGGGCGTTGAAGTGACGGATCAGCTACCAAGCGGTTACGCCTTCGTAACGAGCAATGGCGACTACAACAGTGCTTCTGGCATCTGGACAGTCGGTACGATTGCTGCAGACGGCAGCGCGACGCTTGAGATCACGGCAACGGTACTTGCTACAGGCAACTACACTAACATTGCGAGTGTAACTGCCCTGAATGAGACCGATCCTGACTCTACACCTGGCAACGATCCGGACACGGATGATGACGGCAACGTAGGTAGCGAAGATGACGGTGATGACACCGACACGGAAGACACCGACGATGAAGACGATGCAGATGATGCAACGACTACGCCAACATCAATAGTTGACATCGCTCTGACGAAAGTTGTAGACAACGCTACACCTAACGTAGGTGACAACGTAGTCTTTACGATCACTGTAACGAACGCTGGCCCATCAACGGCTACGGGCGTTGAGGTTACGGACCAGCTGCCTAGCGGTTATAGCTACGAAAGTGGTAGTGCTGCCTACAATGGTACCACCGGTATCTGGACAATAGGTACAATTGAGGCTGGTAGCAGTGCGACACTTAACATCAAGGCAACGGTACTAGCAAGTGGTGACTACACCAACATTGCAAGCGTAACGAATGTCAACGAAGACGACGTAGATTCTACGCCAGGTAACGATCCTGATACAGACGGTGACGGCAACGTAGGTAGCGAAGATGACGGTGATGACACCGACACGGAAGATGCCGACGACGAAGACGATGCAGATGATGCAACGACTACACCGGTAATCGTATGTGATATGAATGCGGAAGTAGTGGTGTCCGACTGTAACAACAATGGTACACCTACCAATTCTAACGATGACTTCTATACGCTGACCATTACCGTTAACGGCCCAAGCCCATCGGGTGAGTGGACTAGTGGAACGTTGGATATAAATGGAAACGCTATTGGTGGAACCGTTGGTGAAACTGTGGAAGTGAATCTCCCGGTATACACAGGCCCTGAGGCTACGGCTCCGTCGATGACCATCATCGTGTCTGATACAGAAAATGTAAACTGTACCACTTCATTCGAGCATACTCCTACTAAGTCTTGTTCTGATGAATGTAGCATTACTGCATTCAACTCTAGTTCACTAGAATGTAACGATAATGATACGCCAGGCGAGCCAAGCGATGATACCTTCACGGTAGGCATTACAACTACCGGTATTAATGCATTCGGCGATGACTGGAGGGTATTTACTACAGACGGACGCCTAGTTGGTGGCCAGTTCTACGGACAGGAAGACGATCAAGTTGGACCGTTTACAACTGATGATGTTGTTGATGGCCTGCTAACCCTCGAAGTTCGTGATGCTGATGATGCTTCTTGTGTAACTAGTTTACAAATAGAAGTTGATCCCGATGTCTTCCCTTGTTCTGACGATTGTACAATCTCCATTGTACAAATCGGCGAATCAATCTGTGACGATAACGGTACGCCAACCATCCTTAGCGATGACCAGTGGTGGATTCAAGCAGAAGTGACCGGTACTAACGTAACCCGTTGGTCGTCTACTACGCCTAGCAGCCATACTAACAATACAGGCTTTGTAAACCCTGTGAACTTCGGTTTCTTCCCTGATGTAGTCAGTGGCAGACAGACGATCACGGTTAATAGCGTAGGTGTAGATCCTGCTTGTTCGGCTACAATAGAAGTATTTGCTCCAGGTGAGCCTTGTTCACCTGATTGTGATATTACTGCCGAATTGATCGTTGGAGAATGTAACGATAACGGAACTACTGATCCGCTAGATGACTACTTCATCCTGACAGTAACCGCCAACGCTGGTGGTGAGACCAACAGCCCTAACGGCTGGATACTGATTGAAGGTGACGACCTTACTGACCCAGTTGTCGGTGAGGGAGCACTCTTCGGACGTAGCTACGAATTCGGACCATTCCTCATCCACGATGAGAACGGTAACGTACGTGGCACGCAGAATTACCGCGTTGAAGATGCTGATAGTTACTCTTGCCGTGTTGACTTCGACAACGTAGTACTGCCTGAGCCTTGCTCTCCAGTAGTTGAAGAATGTGAGATCACGATCGTTCAAGACGGCGCAGCCTTCTGTAATGAAGATGGTACATGGAGTGTACGAGCAGTCGTTTCTGGCTCTTCCAACGTTACAGGTTGGACCTCTACCACTGCTGGCGGTGAAGGCAACAACGCGCTAGGCGGAAGAGTCTTCGGACCTTTCACTGGGGACGATGTCACTATTATCGTAACTAGCTTGGGTGCTGATCCATCTTGTTCTTCTGCTCCAATCACGATTAGCGCACCTGAAGAGGATTGTACTCCACCAGTAGAGTGTGAGATCACGATTGTTCAGGACGGCGCAGCTTTCTGTAATGAGGATGGTACATGGAGTGTACGAGCAGTCGTTTCTGGCTCTTCCAACGTTACAGGTTGGACCTCTACCACTGCTGGTGGTGAAGGCAACAACGCGCTAGGCGGAAGAGTCTTCGGACCTTTCACTGGGGACGATGTCACCATTATCGTAACTAGCTTGGGTGCTGATCCATCTTGTTCTTCTGCTCCAATCACCATTGATGCACCTGTTGACGGTTGCCCAGTAGTTGAAGACTGTGAGATCACGATCGTTCAGGTAGGCGAGCCTACATGTAATGATGATGGAACTTGGAATGTATCGGCTAGAGTTTCTGGTACTAACCTTACTGGTTGGACCTCTACCTCCGCTGGAGGCGAAGACAACAACGCGCTAGGCGTAAGAACCTTCGGTCCTTTCACGGGTGACAATGTAACGATTGATGTAATCAGCGTAGGAGCTGATCCATCGTGTTCTGCTTCCATCACTATTTCCGCACCTGTTGACGGTTGCCGAGTAGTTGAAGAGTGTGAGATCACGATTGTTCAGGACGGCTTAGCCTTCTGTAATGATGATGGTACATGGAGTGTACGAGCAGTAATTTCTGGCTCTTCCAACGTTACTGGTTGGACCTCTACCACTGCTGGCGGTGAAGGCAACAACGCGCTAGGCGGAAGAGTCTTCGGACCTTTCACTGGGGACGATATCACCATTATCGTAACTAGCTTGGGTGCTGATCCATCTTGTTCTTCTGCTCCAATCACGATTAGCGCACCTGAAGCGGACTGTACGATTGCTCCAGACTGTACCCTTTCTCTCGTTCAGGAAGGCGCGTCTATCTGCAACGGTGATAGTACTTGGAGTGTAGAGGTTAATGTTACTGGCACTGATGTCGCTGCTTGGACCTCTACCACCGCTGGAGGAGAAGGCAGCAACGAGCTTGGCCAGACAACCTTCGGTCCTTTCTCCGTTGAGGATACTACAGTAACCATTACTGTGAATAGCTTAGGAACAGACCCCGTTTGTTCTGAATCTATCACGGTTACTATACCTGAAGAATGTGGTGTAAGACCACCAACACCATGTGATATCCGAGCTGAAATCATGCTTACTTCTTGTGATCCGATGGGTACACTGTTTGACGGTAGCGATGATACTTACTGTTTCGATGTTATGCCAACTGGGGCTGAGGGTGGCTTCACCATCCGTTTCATTTCACCTGCGGGTCGCGCTGATGAAAGAGGTGTATTCGGAGAGATGATGACCCTCTGTGGATTCAGTGTTGATGGAGACGTGAGTGCTATCCTTATTCCTGATGATGAGAATTGTGATGACACAGCTTCTATATTCGTTCAGACCCCAGGAGAATGTCCTGCTTGCGATCTCCAAGTTGAAGAACTGAGCAACGTATGTGACGATAAGGGCACCGCAGATCCTGCTGATGATACCTTTATCGTAACTGTAGCTGTCCGCCATTTGGGATTAGGTACTGGCTACATGGTAGATGTTCCGGGTGTCGGTATGGTGTTCGGTGTTTACACTAACCCTGTTGACACTATTCAAACCTTTGAATTCCCTGTTGCTGGTGGCGATGTAACGCTTGCGTTCTTAGACATGGCTGAACAGGAACAGTGCAGAGCTATTATCACTCTAGCTGCTCCGACGGAGGCATGTGGTAACTGTGAGATCGCAGTTGAGGACTTCAGCACTACAGCATGTGACCAGAACGGTACACCATCTGATGGTTCTGATGACTTCTTCACTGCAACCTTCACGGTGACCGGCTTTAATGTTGGCCAAAACGGTTGGGAAACTGCCGATGGCCTGACGGGCAACTACGGTGAGCCGACTACGATAACGCTGCCTACCGGCACAGAAGACGTGACGCTCAACATCTTTGATGCTGATGATGCCAACTGTGCGACGGCGCTACTGATTCCTGTTCCAGCTAGTTGTGTAACCACTTCTGACTGTGAAATCTCTGCCGCTGTTGTTTCAGCTTCTCGCTGTAACGAAGATGGTGGATACGAATTCGATGTAACCGTTACCAATAATGGTTCCGGTGCTGGTAGCGGATGGACAACTACTGACGGCTTGTTCTCTGGTACTTACGGTACTACGACAACAATCACTGTTGCTGATGCTTGTCTTGACGCTGAATTTACTTTCCGTGATGCTGCTGATGCTTCTTGTACTACGACCCTTACCGGCCGTGCACCTGAGGCACCGATTGTATCCTGCCCAGTAAACAACCACTACTGTCCAGTTCTTGAAGAAGGCATCATGCTCTTCCCAATGGACTACTTCGACTGTGTGGCCAACTTCACGGCCCCAATGCCTGATGTAACTGGTGTATGCTCCAATAACTGGAATGTTGTAACCTACGTAGTCGATAGCCTCGGCCTAGGTGATACCATCCAGGTGATTGACAGCAACGACGACCGCGAAGTAACCTTCGGTGCCGGAGACTACGTCTTCCGCTACCGGGTAACTGACGAGTGTGGCAATGTTGGAACGACGGACTGTCGCTTCCGTGTAGCTGATACTCAAGAGCCTGCCGCAGTTTGTATCGGAGACATCAACGTGAGTGTTGGTGGCTACGGTATCGCCCGCGTATACAGCCAGATGATTGACGTAGGCAGCTACGACAACTGTGGCATCGACAGCATCATGGTTCGCCGTGAGTTGCTCCTCGATCCAATCACAGGTGACTCCCTTGATGCTCCAATCTGGAGCGACTGGGGCCGTTGGGCTGAGGTTGTGTGTGAAGATGCAGGAACGGTAGTAGCCCTTCAGTTGCGCGTAGTTGACTTTGGCGGAAACGCTAACATCTGTACTACCAACGCTACTGTTGTGGACAACACGCTCCCATACTGTACGGGCTTGGAAGACCTCTTCCTGAGCTGTGATGAAGTACCGTATGATCTTGATGCTACGGATACACTGAGCTTACAGGAGGTATTTGGCCGTCCGGTTGTCATCGACAACTGTTCTGCTGAGGCCATCGAACTTGCCCCGATTGTTGACTACGATGCTTGTTCCGTTTCCGGAACGATCACTCGTCGTTGGCTTGCAGTTGATGCAATTGGCAACGTAAGCGCACAAGAGTTTACGCAGCGCATCACGATCACATCTGACATGGGCTTCACCATGGTACTGCCGAAAGACACCCTTACGGATTGTCTGGACGCGGCCCAAGGCTTCGAAATCCTAGATGCTGGTTGTGCTAACCTTAGTGTAACCTTCCAGGACACAATCGTGGAAGCTGTTGCTGCTGACGGTGAGGCTTGCTTAGTGATTGAGCGTAAGTACACCATCATTAACAACTGTGTGTTCAACCCTGAAACAGACAGCTTGATGGTGATCAGCCGCGATGAGGACTGTGACGGTGCTCAGGGCGAGTCTGTCTTCTACGCGATCGTGAGTGGAGATTCTACTTACGTAGATGTTGATACGCTCTTCAACAACACGATTCCTGCAGCGGGTACCCGAGGCGATGAGTGTGATGGAGAGACCAACCTCGAAGGGCGCCTGCGGGCATTCGCTTCAACTGGAGGCTGGACTTACACGCAGCGTATCTCGATCTTCGACCAAACCAAGCCAGTGCTTGAGTACGACGTACCATCTACCTTCTGTGCTACGGAAGAGATGGACTGTGAAACAACCATCGAGATCCCAATCACTATCTCCGGAGAGTGTACCGCAGCTGGTTCCAACTGGCTGGTAATGGTTGACCTGGGCCGCGATGGCGATCCTGAGATGCGCCTACAGACTGACCTAGCAGTACAGGGTACCTTCCCGAACTACTTCGTCAGAGCTACTATGCCGCTCGGACAGCACAACTTGATCCTTCGCTATGTAGACGGCTGTAACAATGCCGTTTCTGCAGCGATTCCGTTCGAGATCGTAGACTGTTCTATCCCTGACCCAATCTGCTACAGTGGCCTGATTGCTAACCTTGAAACACTGGAAACTCCAGTTGTTGATACGGCAGGCAACGAGATCACCATAGGTGCTGTAGTTGACGCTGGTCGCTTGGCAAGCTGTGAGATAGATGACTGTACTGGTCCGTTACGTTACTCTGTTAACCGTATCGGTGATGTGCCAAACGTTGAGGATACCGACATCCTTCTTACTTGCGAAGACCGTTACACGGTTGAACTCGAAGTATACATGTGGGACAGAGCCTTCAACCCGTTTGCTGTCCAGCCGGACGGAACGGTTGGAGGACCGAACTGGAAAATGTGTATCGTAGAGGTACTCGTTCAGGACCCGAACACGCTTTGTAACGACTGCAACGCTGATGGCACGCTTAACCTAGGTGGTAGCATTACCACTCCGGCAGGTGTTGCTCTCCCAGGTGTTGAGGTCGAGATCGAAGGCGGTATGACAGGCTTAGAAATTACTGGAGACCAAGGCAAGTACGCCTTCCCTGGTGCGCATACTGGAAGCTACTCGATTACGCCGTACAAAGAGGGTATCATCGGCAACGGTGTATCTACACTGGACGAACTGATCCTACAGCGTCACCTACTTGGTGTCCAACTGATCACTGATCCATTGGTATTCCTCGCTGCTGACCTTGACAACAACGGAACCTTGACGGTGATTGATCGCTTGCTAATGCGCAACATCATCCTTGGTAATACTGAAGCACTTCCGAACAACGAAACTTGGCGTTTCGTACCGGTAAGCTACTGTGAGCAAGTTGGAGCAGAAATAGCACGTATGCTTAACGCTCCACGCAAGATTGACCTGGTCGACATAGATGCTTGTACACTAGACAACAACTTCTATGCCATCAAGATGGGTGATCTTAACCACTCCGTTTTCATTCAAGCAACGACAGGTGACATTCTGAATGGCAGCCCCGGACGGAGCTCGAACGAAACGCAGCAACTGGAAATCGAAGAGCACCACCTTCAGGGTGGTGACCTCTTCGAACTCCCAGTTCGTGCTACTGATCTGGAGCGGATCTCCGGAATGCAGTTTACACTTGGGTTCTCTACCGATGCTGTAAAAGTTGAAGAAGTTGTTCCTGGCCTACTGAACGAAGACCAACTCGGTCTTCGCCTCATCAACCGTGGCTACGTTTCTGCTAGCTGGACACAGCCGGAAGCGATTGTTGAAGACGACGCAGTATTGTTTACCGTACGCCTACGCGCTCAGCGCCCAGGGCTACTAAGCGATGCTGTCCAGTTCCAAAACAATCCTACCCTCACAGAAGCTTACACTAGCGGTGAGGAGGACCTGATGGACCTCGTACTCAGCATAACTGAAACGACTGTAACAACAAGTGCTCCTGCAGAAGTAGGAGGCGCTGAACTGGAAGCTATTACTGACGCTGAACTGGGCTTGTCTCAGAACTTTCCCAACCCATTCCGGGGAGAGACGACAATCTCCTTCAACCTCCCAACTGCGGGTACTGCTCGCTTGAATGTATACGACCTTAGCGGACGTGTGCTCAAGGACATCTCCGGAGAGTTTGAAGCAGGTGAGAATACTGTTAAGCTACAAGGACGCAATCTGCCTATCGGAACATTGGTTTACACCCTTACCTTCAAAGGTGAGCGTCTTTCTCGGACGATGATTCGTATTGCTGAATAATTTCTTGCACGCTTTTCTTAGCAAATGACTAAGGGGGAATGACAGTAATGTCATTCCCCCTTTTCTATTGTGCTAACAAACTTTACAGGGTGGCCCCACGCTTTAAGCTCGGAGGAGCAGTTTCAGCGTTCCTTAAACCAAGGATACTCTTTACCTTTATCACCTACGAACCTCAAATGTTATGAAGATTGCCAGATGGCTTGCCGCTTTTTCCTTAGTTGCCGCTTTAATCCTCGGGGGGGCTGTCTTCTGGTTGGACAATGCGATGAACACCCAAGTCACACATAATCATCATGCCGAATATATAACGATAAGCAAAGGCAAGGGAGCCAGCCAGATTTTGAACACGCTCACGGAGCAAGGTATTATTCAAGCACCAATGGCGACGAAACTATACCTGCGTTACTACGATCAAGGCACACTTCAGGCAGGAGACTACCAGTTCCCGTCACCCATCAGCCCTAAGGAGGTGATCGCTCGTTTAAAGGACGGTAGGAAGCGCACCAAAGCCTTGGTTATTCCCGAGGGATGGACACGTTTTGAGATTGCCAAACGGTTGGTGGCCCAGTTTCCCGTATCTCCTCCAGTGACGGAACAAGAAGTACTGACAATGATGGAGGACGTAAGCCTGATTAAGGACATCGCGCCTGAAGCCAAAAATCTTGAAGGGTACCTATATCCTACAACCTATGAAATTGAGCTAGGGACCCACCCTAAATCCATTGTCCGGAGAATGGTTGAGCAGTTTAAAAGTATATGGAAGCCAGAATGGGATGAACTCGCCCAAAGACTGGGCCGGTCGCGCCAAGAAGTTATCACTATTGCCAGCCTGATTGAGAACGAATCTAAGATTGATACGGAAAGGGCTTTGGTCTCTTCAGTTATTTACAACCGACTCCGACAGCGCATCCCGTTGGGAATTGATGCTACAAACGTTTACATAGCTAAGCTACTCGGCAGATGGGATGGCATCATCCACAAGAGCGATGTTGAGGTAGATCATCCTTACAATACCCGAAAGATCACGGGCTTGCCACCAGGGCCGATCAGCTCTGCAAGCCGGTCCGCAATTGAAGCAGCCCTTGAGCCCGCAAAGACAGACTTCTTGTACTACGTTCTCAACGTAGACAAAGGAGACGGATCACACCACTTTTACGCTACCGCTGCTGGGTTTGCTGAGGGGAAGCGGGCGTACCAAAGATGGCTGTCTCAACAACGATAGCTGCAAGCTATTGATTTGGCGTTTTTTAGTAAAGCCAAAGAAACGCAGTGCCGTTCTAGTTGCCGGAGGGAAATTCGGTTCTAGGCATAAAAAAGCCTCCAACACCAAGTGGTGAAGGAGGCTTAATTTTCGTGATCCCTCTGGGGTTCGAACCCAGGACCCTCTCATTAAAAGTGAGATGCTCTAACCAGCTGAGCTAAAGGATCAACGGTGCTTTTATTCTAAAGCGACGCAAAGGTAGTGCGAGTTGATGAATATTTGCAAGGTAGTAACAAAGAATTTTCCCAAAAGGTTCCCTTTTATTTCCTTTGCAGCTTTATTCTTCCTCCTCAAAGGGGAGTAGGAGCTGAACGCCGCCAATTCCCTCTCGTTCGAGGTTGGAGACGGAGAGCCCAAGCAACCGTACAATGGGCACTTCCTCAAGGTTTTCATCGAGCAGCGCGTAAGCCGTTTCCCGTAGTGTAGCCAAGCTTCTGATTTCGCCAGCGAAGCTGCGGGAACGGGAATGGATGACGAACTCCGGCGATTTCATCTTGAGCGTTACCGTACGGCCGAAGTTGTTGTTTTCCTTGAGGTAAGAGAAGACTTTTTCGGCAAGGAATGCCAGCTTTTCACGCATGGCGTGGCGGGTGTCGAGGTTCTCACTGAAGGTGCGTTCGGCGCCTACGCTCTTGCGGTTACGAGTAGGGTTGACCGGCCGGTCATCAAGGGCGTTAACGATGCTGTAGAGCCGGCGGCCCATCTTACCGAAGCGCAGGGCCATTTCTAGTTCGGTAAGGGGCATCAGGTCTGCGCCCGTACGAAAGCCCATCTTCTCTAAGCGGGCGGCGGTTACCTTGCCTACGCCATGAAAATCTTTGACGGGTAGGGCAGCGAGGAAGGCCGGGGCTTCTTCGCGTGTGATGACCTTCATCCCGTTGGGCTTGTTAATGTCTGAGGCGACCTTGGCCAGAAATTTATTGAAGCTTACACCCGCAGAAGCGGTGAGCTGTGTCTTTTCGAGGATTTCTTGACGGATGGCCTTCGCGATGAGGGTTGCGCTCGCAGGACCGCGTTTGGGCTCGGTTACGTCGAGGTAGGCTTCATCCAAGCTGAGCGGCTCTACCAAGTCGGTGTAAGAGCGGAAGATGTCACGAATTTGTTCGGAGACGGTGCGGTACTTATCAAAACTACCCCGAACGAAGATGAGGTGTGGGCAGAGCCGCTTGGCCGTAACGCTGGGCATCGCGGAGCGAACACCGAACACCCGAGCTTCGTAGCTGGCCGCCGCCACTACACCTCGCATTTTAGAGCCGCCTACGGCTACGGGTTTTCCGCGCAGTTCGGGGTCGTCCCGCTGCTCTACGCTTGCAAAGAAGGCATCCATATCTATATGGATGATCTTGCGTTCCTTAGTTGGGTGAGGCCGTTTCTTTCGTTTCCATTTCATTCATCAGTTCCTCGGTTTCGGCGGTGAGGTCATTGAGTTTACGTTTGCCTTCGCTGGAGAGTTCACCGTCGGCGTTTTTGAGGGTTTCTTCTAGTTCGTTTCGCCGTTCATTGAGCTTGTTGATGCGGTCGAGTACATCGGAGTCGGCCAGCTCTCCGGCGCGTTCTTTGAGGTTGCCGTAGAGGCCTTCAAGTTTTTCGAGCGCGCCGTCGTATTTGCCCTCTTTCATTTTGGTGCGTTCGCTTTTCAGTAGGTTCCAGGCATCCTTGCCGAGATCTTTTGCCTTGCCTACTATTTCTCGACTCTGGGCTTTCTCTTCCGCATCGCCGAGGAAGTAGTTGTAGCCCAAAAGACCTGCAACAACGAGTAGGCCGATCTTGAAAATGGTTTTTATCATGACTTGGTTCTTTTTTGCTAAGATAGGGGCTTTTGGCGCGAACGCAGGTGCAGGGTGGGGTTTAGGTGCAGGGTGTGTAATCTGTAATGAATTGTCTCCGCGCGCACCCCCCCTCCCCACCGCCGTAGGCAGCAGCGCAGCTAAACCCCTACCCACGGGGGAGGGGCTTATAAAAACGCTGCGCGTTTTGATGATAGTCGGCGGACTAATTTATAGGCAGACTACACACCCTAGGTTTAGGTGTGTATAACCGATTGCAACGTCTCTTAAACCAGCCCCGCACCTGCGCCCGCGCCCTAAGGAAAGTGGGAAAGGGAAGCCCATACCTTTACCCTTTACCCCTTCCCCCTTACTCCCTTACTCCCTTCCCCCCTTACTTCCCTTACTCCTTGCTACCACATCAGCCAATGCCCCTTCAGCTTGCCCTCCGAAAACTCCAGCGCAGGCGCGGGAAACTTGAACGAGTCAAGAAGACCGAGCGCAAGACGAACCCAGCGCTTCTTGGTCGGGATGCGGCTGAAGTAAATATCTGGACTCAGAAATAACTGCCGGTAACGCTCGGGCGCGTAGCCGAAACCTACACCATTGTCGTCTCGCCACACGTTACCGTAGGCTCCATACACGTTCTCCGAACCGTAACCAACGGCTACGTTCAGCCAAACGGGCACCTTACTCTTCGGCAAAAACGCCCGAGGGTTCGCACTGAGCCAGATCGTTTGTGCATTATAGTCTTTCAAGTACCGCTCGAATACGTTACTCCCGAAACGCCGCTCCACGATATAGCCCAAGTTGCTTTCCGCCCGGTCCTCACCAAAAACAGGTATATCCGGAATCGGCCGCAGATCGTTGGAGACCTTCATGAGAATGCGCTGCTCCTGCCAGGCAATATCCTGTGCCGTGAAGAGTAAGCTACCACTTACGTTCGCGCCCATATCTGCCCAGCTAAAACCCCAGCCCTCCGAAAAACCATCCATTATTTCTATCGTGCCCAGCAACAAGTTAGCGACTCCAAGGGCAGTATAACGCGCAGTGGACCGTTTCTGGCCACTCCAACGCAAGCCCGCAAAAGCGTAACGACTAAACATATAGGCCGTAAAGGCGTGCCCAGCCTTGTCCATCTGGTTCCATTCGCCCCAGTCGTCGAAGCTGCGCAGCCCAACGCGCCCATAATCGGCGTACCAAGCCTGGTAAAGCCCAACGCTGGCCGCGCTATAGAGCGTAGTACCCGTTCCGGCTGAAATCAGGAAGCGTTTCTTATTATAAACGGAGTCTGGACGTAGCCAGTTGTCTTTGGCAACCTTCGCCAGCGGGTCTCGTAGCGTGAAATCAGGTGTTTGCGCAGGCAATGACCCCGAAAAGCCCCAGAACGGTACACAGATGAGAAAGACAAATGTTAAAAAAACGCTTTTGAGTAAGAAATTTGACTTTTTTTGAACGGAAAACAAAGTGTTTTGAGCAGCAAAATCCATCGTAAAAATAATTTTTGTGGCGCACATTTTAATTGTAATTTGCTGATAATTAGTAATTTGTAATTTTGAGGGTTGGGTTTAATGTTCCAAAAAACTTGGACTTTGTACGTGTGTTCCGCAATTTCTTACTGCACCTTTGTAATGTCGGAAGGGGGGAACTCCTGGAAGACACTATTCAAGGCACAAGCGAATTATAATCTCAAACATAAGCGAATTCAAAATTTTTACGACCTCAAGCGGATTTAATCTCAGATAAATTAACATTCTAACGATCTCACGACCATTTTAAGCGAATTGTAATCTCTAACATTCTATAGGCACAAGCGCCGTAATCTCATTGAACATAAAGACACAAGCGAATTCATTCTAATCTCAAAAACTTAAAGACATCGGCGGAATTGACCTCCGCCAAAAGTTTGGTATGTAGATAGCCTCTCAAAGCTCTTTTTTCGGACCGGTTTGCCCTAGGGGTGAGCCGGTTTCTTTTTTTGTAGTAATTGTTGTTTCTCATCCCTTAGTACACTGTACTTAGTGTGGCTGCAACTAAGAAACACTAACTTTCGTAACAGAGGGTTTAGTTATTCACTCATCCACTGTTCCATTTCCCATAGCATGTGCAACACAGATTCTTCGGCTGCGTAGCTGTGGTCTTCGTGGGGCAGCAAACATAGCCTGGCCGTTTTGCCCAACGAATTGAGCGCGGCAAACAAACGCTTGCTCTGTATGGGGTAGGTGCCGGAGTTGGCGTCTTCTTCGCCATGAATCAAGAGCAGTGGCGCATTGATTTTGTCGGCATGAACGAAAGGGGAGAGTTTGATATAGGTCTCCGGAACTTCCCAAAATGAGCGTTCTTCTGCCTGGAAGCCGAAGGGCGTCAGTGTTCGGTTGTAGGCTCCTGAGCGGGCAATGCCGCCAGCAAAAAGATCGGTATGTGCCAGAAGGTGGGCGGTCATGAAGGCACCGTAACTGTGGCCGCCGACGTAGATGCGCTTGGGGTCAGCAACGCCCATCGTCACCAGTTTCTCAACGGCTGCTTTGGCGTTCATCTGCACTTGCTCGATGAAGGTTTCGTTGGGCTCTTGGTCTCCTTCCCCAACGATTGGCATCGAGAAATCATCCAGTACCGCAAAGCCTGCCGCTAAAAAGGGTAGAGGGCTGAGCGGAGAAATGCGCGTAAATTGATGTGGGCTGGTGGTTACCTGTCCCGCTTTTTCTGCGTCCTTATATTCTTGAGGATAGGCCCACATGAAGACGGGGAGTGGGGCGCTCTGGCCGGCTATAAAATCATGAGGCGTATGCAAATCTCCTCGCAATTGGACGCCATCTTCGCGGTCATACTCCAGTTTTTCCAGCTTCGCATCGCGCAGTTGGGGGTAGGGGTGCTCAAAATCGGTGAGCTTGATTTCCTCGCCGGAGTTTAGGTTGCGAAGGAAGAAATTTGGCCGCTCGGTCGGTTGTTCACGGCCCATGAATACCCAGTTGGGGTGTTCGTCGAGGAAGTAGGCTGGGTACTCGAAATGGGGTGGGGTAGATTGCCAAAGCCGCTCTGTTTTACCGGTCTCTATTTCGTAGGTGTCGATGAATGGTTGGCTGCCCTCTGGCCGGTGGCCCATGCCTGCGAGTACCATCTTGGTGTCTTCATCTCGGGTCAGCAGAACGGTGTGGTCGTTGCGCTGGGTAATGGTCATGAAGTTGCCGGGGTCGTTGTAGTTATCTTCCCAGTTTTGGTCGAAAATAACTTCTGGGTCTCGTTCAGGCTCATCGGGCCACCAGCGCCTAGTTACCTGCTGGCGGTTTTTATAGCTCCAGTCGATGAAGATTGCTAGGTCGCCTCGCCCCCAGCGTACTGCTCCGTAGCGGAGGGGCATTTTTATGCTTGGCAGGGGGGGCTGGGTGAAGGGAGGTTCGAGGTAAAAGAGTTGGTCTCGGAAGTCGGCTTCGTTGCGGCTATCGCCTTCGTCTTGCGCAATTGTCCAGTAGAGTTGGGCGGGGTGGTCGCTGCGCCAGTTGTAGCGCCTTGGTGTTGTTGCTACGGCATCGAAAGGGGCTGGGATGTGCTCTCTGGCAGGTCGTTCAGCTAGTAGTTTCAAGAGTTTTCCGTTGGCGTCAAGTACTTCTACTCGGTCGGCAAACTTCTCGAATGGGACGTTGAAGCTGAAGGGTTCGGTAACGCGAACGGCCAAAAAGTACTGCTTATCGGGGCTAGGTTTTACGCCAGATATGATGCCGGGGTCTCCCCATTTTTTTTCGGTTCCGGAACTGAAGTCCGACAGCCACATTTGCGCGGTCGCATAGTGACGAAAGACCTCAACGTCGTGCTGATTTTGGAGCAAATTAGTGTAGGTTCGGTTGCGGCCTTCTTTCCCGCTGGTGTCTTGTACGTTGGGGCCGTTTGCGGCGGCTTCTTCGGGTGGCTTTTCGGCGTCTTTTATCCGGCGTTTCGTCATCACCACGTCGTCGGTCACGAATTCGAAGGTATGGCCGCCGAGGCTGTTGTTCAGGTTGGGCGGGCCTAGGGGGGCGCATTCTAGGGTGTCTGTAAGGCAACCCCAAAGCTGTAAACCAGCGGAAGTATTGAGGCAAAAAGCGATGCGTTTGCCGCTAGGCGACCAAGTGAAAGACCGAAAGCTCTCGCCTTTGGGGATGCCAGTGAAAGGTTTTTCCCTGCCTGTACGCAGGTCTCGTAGCCGAGGCGCGTAGTAGCCTCGGTGGCCATAAGGTGTGTAGGTGGTGGGGTTAATTTGGCGGCCAGCCAGTTTTAGTTTGGGCTCGCGCAACTCTTCAATTGAGGGGTAGCTTGGCCTTTCAGCCACTAGCATCAGGTTGCGGTCAGGGCCAAAAAACAGCAGCGGGTCTGGCTTCAGGTTTACGAGTGCGGCGATGGCCGGAGAAGGAGTTTGATAGCGCAAAGTAAGGGAGGGAGGAAGTAAAGGAGTAAGAGAGAGGAAGTAAAGGAGAGAGCAAGTGGGAAGGCTTATTGGGCCAGAGCACGAGGGCGCGTACGCAGGATGCAAGATAGGACTTTGAAGGATAGGGGATATACTTTAAGGGAATACCCCTTTGAATTTCTTAACGGCTCTTCCTTTTAGTCTTCATCATAAGAGGGGTCTACGGTATCAATCACGACGTTGCTAAAGGAATATTCCGCAAACTTTTCAAGGTGGGAAAACTCTAATGGGTCTGGCCAGCTTTCGTCTGGTATCCACTCTTCGAGCAGGGTTTCTAGAATGGGTAGGTAGTTGTCCTCAATCCAATCGTCTGCTTCCTCAATATCGTCGAAGTCGGGGAGAAGGTAAACCGTGCTCAGGTCTGAGGGGTCGTCTAGGTCGATCTGTTCGGCGAGGGTATGGTCTTCATTTATAGCCCATTGCAGAAGAGCTTCGTTGGGCGAAATGATGAGTGCAACGCGGTTGATGTCGTAGAGTTCCATACTAAAGTCGTTTGAAGTGTTACTTTGGGAACGCTCGCTTTGCGTTTAATGTTGAAACTTTGTTTTAAATCCTTCGCGTAAGCATTGATTTGGGTTAGTTAAACAAGGTTTGCCATTTCACTCAGCGGCCACCAGAGCAAAAGAGCTTCTACCTCATTACCTGCGAGGGAGATCATCTCTAGCCTTCCGTGTTGGGCACCGAGGTAGTCGTAAAACCCGAGGGCTTTTTTGTTGCCGGTCAGGACCCAGAGATAAATCTTATCATCGGGGTGATCTTGCAGTAAGCGGTACGCACTTTCTTGCATGAGTGCTTTGCCTACTCCCAGTCCTGCGGCATTTGGGGCTACGTGTAGGTTGTCTAAGTAGTAGCCATCAACTGTTTTTACCTCAGTTTCTAAGCAGCAGAAACCCACGATGCCTCCTTCATCGTACGCAACGATTGTTTGGGTTTCGCCTTCGTTTTCGCGTAGCCGCTTTTCCCAAAATTGGTCGCGCTCTTCGGCAGCTTGATGATCTAGGTATTCA
The DNA here is from genome assembly GCA_937949535.1 of uncultured Lewinella sp. Lineage (GTDB taxonomy): Bacteria > Bacteroidota > Bacteroidia > Chitinophagales > Saprospiraceae > Neolewinella. The sequence goes on from CALEDI010000164.1 coordinate 16,965, forward strand.
TCGCTTAAGGCTCCTCGGTAGTGGAGTTGCCAGTTTAGGGTGTGCAGGGCAGCTATGGCCGAGGCGTCGGCGGCTGTTGCCAGACGAAAATTCATGTTGAGAAACCGATTGTCAGACATTCTGGCAAACTAGCTGCCATAAAGGCTGGAGTGTTGTTTAATGCGTTGATTTTGAACGTGTTAGTCGCACTTGCAACCGACTTCGCCAAGCAATTCTCGATGTTCAACCAATAGTTGTTCTGTTACCTCGAAAAGTTGCTCGTATTGGGCCGCGAAGAGGTCTGCTTCTTTGCAAGGGGACGCTAGGGTGCGGCGTTTATACTGGAACAGCCGCCGAGAAGACTGCACCAATTCTGTGAGTTCAACGGCTCGGTAGCGCAACTGAGTTAGCCGCTCTTTTTCGGCCATCCGGTCTTCGTCGTGGGCGAGTTGTGCGAGGGCTAGTTCGTTGGCGTCGCTCAAGTCCCTACGGGTTATGTCTCGGGGTAGAACCTTTAGTAATTTGCTGATTCTTAGAAGTTTGCAGATGTTTGGTTCGGCTAGTCCGCTTTCGTAACTAGCGATGTTGCCTCGATTGAGGTTCACTTTTTCTGCCAACTCAGACTGGGACCATCCTTGCCGGTTGCGCAGGATTTTTAAATTGGATGCGATAAAATTGGGCAATGCCAGGGTTGGTTTTTTTACGGCCTCCTTAGTTTTCATCTGTCTCGTGAATCTGGTTACCCCATATCTACAACTTGACAGTGAAATGGTTGATTTTTGTCAAATTTTTTTACGAAGATTACGTTTTGATAACAGCAACGGCACACCTTTTGTACACAATAGCTGCATTTAGCACGGTAGAGACTTGCGCCGAATGCCCTAAAAGCTTAACTTTGTAAAGAATTTTTACATTTTCTTCCCTTCCCCAGACCAAAAATTAAATAAAATGAAAGCTACCAAACAACAGCAAAAAGAAATTCAGGACCTCTTGAGCACCATTACCAATAGTCTTCGTGCTTTCAGCCTGAAACTTACCGGCAACATGAATGATGCGGAAGATCTGTACCAAGATACCGCTCTGCGCATCATGACCAACGCTGAAAAGTATAACCCCGGCACCAACTTTAAGGCTTGGGCGGTTACTATCATGCGCAACATCTTCATCAACAATTACCGTAAGAAAGTACGGCGCAACCTTATTATTGACCAGACACCCAATAACTACTACATCAATAGTGGTAATAAAACAGTCTTGAACGATGGGGAAAGCGAAGTTACCTTCAACGAACTTCAAGAATTGGTAGATCGCTTACCTGATGATTTCCGTGTTCCTTTCCTGATGGCTTACCAAGGCTATAAGTATGATGAAATTGCCGAACAACTCGGCAGCCCACTCGGAACCATCAAGTCTAGAATCTTCTTTGCGCGTAAAAAGCTCCAGAAAATGTACGAAGAAGTGATGCGCGAACGCAGCGTAGCTTAGAAACTTATGAGCAATATCAGCTTCTTTCAGGATGCCCTAAAGTGATAAACACTTTAGGGCATTCTGTAGTTTATTACGACTATTCGTAATAACGGACAGATTTATGATGTAGCATCACTATTTGTTGTAACTTGTATGTTAGCTTTGCGCTCTTTCTGTTTAAGTAAGTTTTCGATCATCCATGTCTGATATTGTAGCTATTTTTTGGGATTTTGAACACTTGCATCAAGCTTTAATGCTTGATAAGCATGGGGACGCCGGATACAAAAAGGCCAACGGTAGGCTTCAGCCTAAGATGGTTGATATAGAAGCCGTCATGGACTATGCGCGCTCCTTTGGTCAAGTACTTGTAAACGAAGCCTTCGGTAATTGGCACTGGATGTCGCGTTACCGTCAATCCCTTCTACTCGAAGAAACATCCTTGTTTCACGTATTTCCCGAAGACGCATATGCCCCTGCGGATGTCTTCCCAACCCTTGTAGCAAGGGCAAAGCAGTTTGTTCAAGACAATGAAGATGTGACGAAAGTAGTATTGGCCGGGATGGACAATGACTATCTACAGCTCATAGAGGACTTAAAGAAATTAGGCTGCCATGTGTATGGAGTAGGAACAGACTCATTAAAAGACGAGTCTGTTAGCGAAGCCTACGATGAGTACAAGGCCTACTATGATTTGCCGGGAACCAAACGCCCAGCCCCAAACTCCGGAAGCCGCAACCAAGATCTACCTAAATACTACCTACGGGTCGCCGCTCAGCAAGGCGTAAGGATGCCGTCGCCCAAAGTAATGTGGGTCGGGATTGATATTTACGCTTCCTTCCTGAAAGACTTTGAGCAGTTTCATTCCTTTAAAGAATTGGATGAGGAGTGTTACGCCCAACTGTATCAAGATATACCGGGCGCAACCATGACCGAGGTGAAGAAAATTCGGCAAGTACTGTTTAAGTGCTACCTCTTCCGGCCAAGCGAAGACGGTAAAATCAGCTTTCAGGAAAACATCAAGACCTTAACCGATATCGAAGACTGCTACTTTGAGCTAATGCTCAAACGGATTGCTAATAACTTGCGTGAACCAACTGATTATAAAGCACTCAGTTTAGCCCTAACGGGTACCGATGAATCTGCCGAGCGGTTGGAAGAACTGCACAAGGTGGTGAACAGTAAGGAAGAGAACGAGGAGCAATAGAGCACAACTGCATATAAACATGTTTATATGCAAAGCGTGTACCTACATCAATCTAACCCTGCCAGCCCCCAAGCCCAAGATCATTAATGCCCCAGGATGCACAACCATCCTACCCATCTGTACGTTCCCAGCCTACCCAAAAAACCATAATGGCAAAATTCAGCATCGACCTTAAAGTAGGCAAGGTAAAAGAAGACAAGGCAGTAAGTTCCGTTGGCCAGACCATTGTTGGCATCGATCTCGGTACTACCAACAGCTTGGTTGCTATTGTCTCCGACGGTAAAGCAGAAGCTGTCGCTGGAACGGATGGGAAGAACGTCCTTGTTCCCAGTATTGTACACTTCGCAGCAGACGGGACCGTGCTGGTGGGAGACGCCGCAAAACCCTACCTCACTACCGCGCCCGAAAGAACGATCTACTCCGTAAAGCGCTTGCTGGGCAAGAGCTACGGAGACCTCTCTTCCGTACAAAACCGATTCGGTTACCGAATCATTGACGAAGACGAAGACCGACTGGTGAAGATTGCCGTGCCGGGACCAGATGGAAAAGACAAATACTATAGCCCGATTGAGCTTTCGGCAGAGATATTGAAAGCGCTCAAGGTTCGCATTGAGGCGGAGTTGGGCTCGGAAGTGAACCGCGCCGTCATCACCGTGCCGGCCTACTTCAACGACTCGCAGCGGCAAGCCACCCGCGACGCTGGCCGCTTGGCTGGCCTAGACGTGCTTCGCATCGTGAACGAACCAACGGCTTCCAGCCTCGCCTACGGCATCGGGCTGAAGGACGAAGACGAGGGCCGCACCATCGCGGTCTACGACCTCGGCGGCGGTACGTTCGATGTGTCTGTGCTTCGCATCGAAATGGGCATTTTTGAGGTGCTCTCTACCAACGGCGATACCTTCCTCGGCGGAGACGACCTCGACCAAGCCATCGTGGACCATTGGATCAACGAGAAGTCCCTCAAGATGGACACCGCCGAAAAACGAGGCGAAATCCGCCTGCTGGCAGAGTCGGCGAAGAAGCGGCTCTCCGACCAAGACAGTTTCACGACCGAGTTCCACGGCACTACCTTATACATTGATCGGGACCAAGCCAATGTGCTCTTTACCCCGCTCATCAAACGGACCCTTGCATCCTGCGGCCGCGCCCTAAAAGATGCCGAAATCACGACCAATGAAATCGACCACGTCATTATGGTCGGAGGCTCTACCCGCGTACCGTTGGTGCAAAAAGAAGTGACGAATTACTTCGGCAAAGCCGTGAACAACACCCTTGATCCCGATCAAGTTGTCGCCCTCGGTGCTGCCATCCAGGCCGATGTTTTGGCCGGAAACCAGAAAGACGTTTTGCTGCTAGACATCACCCCCCTCAGCCTCGGCATCGAGACCGTCGGCGGGCTGATGGACCCGATCATCGCCCGAAACTCCAAGGTGCCCACCCGCGTTGGTCGCAAGTATACCACCAGCGTAGACGGCCAGAAAAACCTGAAAGTCGCCGTCTACCAAGGCGAGCGCGATATGGTGAAAGACAACCGCAAACTCGGCGAATTCGTGCTCGGCAACATCCCGCCTATGCCCGCTGGTATCCCCCAGATCGAGATACAATTTGGCCTCGATGCCGACGGCATCTTGCGCGTGAAAGCCATCGAGCACCGCAGCGGGCAGAGCCAATCGGTCAC
>CALEDI010000165.1 GCA_937949535.1 uncultured Lewinella sp.
AAAACCTCCACGCTCCCGAGAAGGTTGACTTCTTAGTAAGGCCTAGTACAGTGTAATTTAGAGGTAAACAAAAGGGCCAGCTTTTAAGGCTGGCCCTCCATGATATGAATGGGTTAGGTAGTTTATCCTTTAGTAAAAAACAAAAACTAGGGCATCACAGAATCCCTATAAAAAACACTTGAACAACACTTGGACAACACTTTAAGGTTAGGAACTGAAGCTATATACTTAATAGGGTCTAAAGGGTTTATCGCTTAGTTTTGGTAACGGTCTCCGATGGCACTCTTCATCCGCTGGCGCGCAAGAAAGATGCGGCTTTTCACCGTGCCGATCGGGATGTTGAGGTGGCACGCAATTTCTTTGTACTCATACCCACGGTAAAACATCAGGAACGGTACGCTGTAGAGTTCGCCAATTCCGTTGAGCATTTGCTTGAGTTCATTCATCCGCATATCGTGCTCGCCCTTATTCGGGACGGCATTTTTGCTTTCTAACGCAAAAGAAAAATTTTCAATCGGTTGGTTGACGTGTTTACGGCTTTTCATCTTCCGGTAGCGGTTGATGTAAGTATTACGCATAATGGTAGAGACCCAACTCTTGAAGTTTGTACCAGTCGAAAATTTTTCTCGGTGCCGGAAGGCGCGGAGGCTTGTCTCCTGCATCAGGTCTTGTGCATCCTGTCGGTTGCGGGTTAACCTAAGCGCAAAAGAAAAGAGAAGATTTTCAAGTTGGTCAATCTGTTGGGTGAACTCTTGGTTTGTCATAATGTGAAATACTATTGTAATGGTGCTAACTTCTTGGACCACACATTTGAGTTCAAACATCATGCCAAAAGCATAAAAACTTGATTTACAGACATTTACAAAATATCATTACGCCCAAATGTGTTTAAATAAAATCAAATGATTTTATGTAGTAAAACATCAAACACACTGGCTGTAGGTATTTACATAAACTCAAACCGCTATACATCGACTAAAATCCCCTCCCTAAATCCCTCCCCACGGGGGAGGGACTTGTGAAAACGCTACGCGTTTTAGCGTAATGGCCACTTAATCAGCGTCAATGTATAGCGGTTTGACATAAACCACAACACCCCAGCTTCGCACTGGGCGAAACTGGGGTGTTGAGGGTGTCTTCATCCTTGGCCTATTCGGTCATGTACCGACAAAGCCAAAGTGTGTTGGTTGCCTTCTTACATCTCTCCGGACAGCAGCTTAACGCCATCGGCGAGGAAGTGTAACTCTCGCTTGGGTTCGGTGATTGCGGCAATTTCTTCGGCAGATTTCCCCGCATCTTCGGCGTAGTGGCGAAGCTCGTCTACCGGAGTGATTTGGTAGTAGGCCATTCCGTGCATTACCACTTCTTGGCCGCTGATGTCTTTGGGCATGAAGAAGCCGTAGTCTTTGAACTTCACCATCATCTCCTCTCCGTCTCCGGCGGCGATGGTCATCCAGCAGCCTTTGGCTTGGCACACTTCATTTACTTTGCCTTGGAGCGTAGTCTGGAGCGTGTCTGCTAGTTGGTTCTCGCTGTAAGAAGTAAGTAAGCTATTGGCAGGCACTACCTCCTCGGCGGTAAAGCTGGCACCAAAGGTTTTGGTTGCGTCTTCGGCGGCTTCAGTTACTGCCTCCGTCACTGCTTCAGAAGCTTCAGTTACGGCAGTCTCGGGGGTGTTTCCGCAGGCCGTAAATAGCGTAAAGAGTGTACTGGCAATAAATAGGGAAAGGAAATTCTTCATTGTGGTTGGTTTTTTTAGAATGCAAAGGTGTTGCAAGTTGCAAGTTGCAGGTTGCAAGTTGCAGGTTGCAAGTTGGGTAAACTATTTTATTGGTAGCCTAGTAGGTCCGTAATGTAGGAGCCTCCGTAACCAAGCCCTTTGAGTTTTTCTTGGAGGGCGACGGCATCCGCACGGCTAGCGAAACTGTTGCGGCTTTCTACTACCCAAATCTGCTCGCAGGGCCGGTAGCGCGCTACCAGATCTGGGTGAAAGGGATATTCGGCAGGGTCCGTATAGCGCAAGATGGCTACCTGTACCTTGTATTCTTTAACAGGCGTAGTGGTAAAACGAGGGAGAGGCGGGGCGGTAGTGTTTCCGGGCAGTGCGGCTACGCTTCCGTAAGTAGCAGGTCCTTCATCACAATAGGCTGGTTTAGCTTGCGCGCTCAAAGTAAAGGCGAAACAAATAAGGAGCAGCGTAATCAAATTTTTCATACAAGCAGGGGGGAATATTAGTTAATACAGCATAAAGGGAAAACAAACCATCTGACGTTCGCAAATCATGCCTACAATAATGCAAATATAAGGGTTTTGCGTCTGATGGTGAAGGGCACTCAATTCTTCCGCACAATATTTCGATACGTCATCGTTACTTCTACTTTTCGGTTCAGTGCACGCTGCGAAGCTCCGGGAAGCTCACCTGCGCCTACAATATTAAACTCATTCGCTTTAATACCTGCGGTTTGGAGGTGGATCCCGACGGCTTTAGCGCGCTCTTGGCTCAGCCGCAAGTTAAACTCAGCGTCTCCTGTGCTGTCTGTAAACCCGGTTACGCTGATGTTGACGATGTGGCGATTTTTCAGCTCTTTGATGAAAAGTTGAAGGCCCTCGATAGCACGGGGGGTGAGGCTGGCGTCTTCAAAATTGAACAGTACGGTATAGTACGTTTTCTTGATTTGGGTTTCGTACTGGATCGTATCCTCCTGCACTACGGGTGGTGGCGGCGGCGGCGGTGGGGCTACTGCTTCTTTTTTGAGGAAAACATCTATCCTGTAAGGTTCAACATTATCCCATTGGGGGACGGCGAAGGTTCGGGCATAAGGCAGGTACTCCTCATTGTTTACAGCAATGGCCATCGGTTCACCAGATGATGCGCAGACGAAGAAGCGGCCTTGGTAGTTGGTTCGGTACACCTTTCCGTTCCTTAGGGTTACCACTTGGTCTACGATGGGCTCTCCGGTGAGGCTATCGGTCACGAAGCCGGAGAGGTAGGTAATGGGGCGAGAGCTGAGGCGGTCGGAGAGCTTGAAGCCGTAGATGTCTAGTTTGCCCAGCCCTCCGGGGCGGTCGCTAGCAACGTAGCCCGTTTTACCATCAGCGCTGAGGTGGAAGCCGAGTTCGCGGTGTGGGCCGTTGACGGGCGGGCCGAGGTTTAGGGCTTGGGTGAAGCGGCCCTGGCTGCTGTCCCACCAACTGGCAAAGATGTCTTCGTCTCCCAGGCTGTAGTGGCCTGTGCTGCTGAAGTATAAGGTTTGGCCGTCGTCGCTCAAAAACGGAGCTTCTTCGGCTTGGGGGGTGTTTACGCCGTCGCCGAGATTTTTGGGTTCGCCCCAAGAGCCGTCGGGTTGGCGTTCGCAGACGAAGATGTCGGTCATCCCGAGGCTTGGTTCGCGCTCGGAGACGAAGAAGAGTTTTTGTTCGTCGCAACTGATGGCGGCTTGGGTTTCCCAGCTTACGGGGGAGTTGATGTAGTCTGGCAGGGGGATGATGTCTTGGATTTTTCCGTCTACCAACCAGCCGGCGAAGAGGTCGCAGTTTCCCGTTCGGCGGAAGCCCTTTGCTACTACGATTTCTTCGCCCTTACAGCTGGTGAAGTAAATCCGTTGGCCATCGCGCACGATGGAGCACATCCCCTCTGGCCGCAGGGTATTGAAACTTCCGAAACGAGAAGTGAACCATTCAGATTCGGCATCTTTTCGGCGACCAATTAGTAGGTCCTCGTCTTGTCCTTGCCCTTGGCGGGTAAAGAGGAACTGGTTGGGGTCGTTGGCGAAGAAGGGAAAGTAGTCGTTTTGCTGCGTATTTACTGGGAAGCCGAGGTTGAAGAGCTTCGTGACGTTTATGAACTGCGAGCTGTCTTGCGTAATCCGAGCGGCCTGTATCTCTCCTGCTAGGCGAGCGAGTACCCTGCGTTCTTCGGCGGCTTCCTCTTCGCCGTTGCGGCCGAAGGAGCCAATGTTCATTTTTTGTAGTTCTTCGAATTTTTGCAGGTAAAAAAGAGCCAGTTGGGGCCGAGACATTTTGTAGTAAACCTTTCCCAATTTATAGTAAAGCAAACGGGAGAAGTAAGGATCTCGGTTCAACACATGCTGGTAGGCATCCGCTGCTGCGGAGAAATTCCCGATCAGGTCTTGAGACATACCTAGAAAATGATAGGCTGCGATGTAGCTGGTGTCTTGCTTAATGGCCTCTTTGAACGGTTTGATGGCCCGTTTGGGCTTTCCGTCCAGCAAAAAGTTTACCCCATCATCAAAAGCAGCGTTGGCGGCGTCGAAATTGCTGCCTTTACGAATCTGGGCTTGTAACGCAATGGAAAAGGAGCAAAACAATAAAATGAGTACGGAGAATCTTAACATAAGGAACAGTTGCAGAAGGCGAGGTAAAAGCTTTGAGTGCGTGTTCTGACAGACAACTTAAAACCACAACTTACTAAGCTAAAAAAGCTTGGGCTCCGCCAATGGCGGAGCCGCAAGATAAAATGAGTGCATTAGTAAACTATCGACGCTAAGGTAATAAGTTTTTAGAACTGCCCGTTACGCTATTTTAGGCCGTGTGCGTAACGAAACTTGCAATCCGTTGTTCATACTCCCCGCCTTGCACCTGCGTTCGCGCCAAAAAATACGTAATATGGGGCGCGTCCGCAGGTGCTAAGGCAGGTTGAAAAGCACGGCTTCTTCAGACTAAACCCTATTCTTAAACCTACGTTAGCGTATGTTATGAAAGCACTTCCCCTACTTCTATTCCTCGTAGTACTCTTTGGTTGTAACACGGCTCAGGAACTACCCTCAACCACTCACTTATCATGACCATACGCTCTTCCTTCATCCTCCTAATCGCCCTTTGTTTTTCCTGCCTGCTCTCCGCCCAAGGCCTCCGGCCCTACAACCCAAGCAGCACCACCAACGGCGTCATGATCGGTTTGGGAGGGAGCCTCACCATCGGCTCCATGTTTTTGGACAAAAAAGTAACGCCGATGACAGAAGCCGAAGTGATGGCCCTAGACCAAACCAAAATTTGGCCCATCGACCGCTTCTCCCTGCGCCACCTCTCCTTCAAATCCGATGAATTTACCGATAAGCTCCTCCTGACCAGTTTTGCCAGCCCTTTCTTTCTCCTCCTCGACAAGACCGGGCGCGACAACTCCTCCGACATGGCGATGGTCGTCTTTCAAGGCGCGATGCTAAACGCTGCCCTGATCAACATCTCAAAGGCCTCCGCCCAACGGGCCCGACCCTACAACTATAACCCCGACGCGCCGCTAGACATGAAGCTCCGAAAATCTAGCCGTTACTCCTTTTACAGTGGTCACGTAGCTACCGCAGCCTACTTCAGCATCACTACCGCCCAGCTTTATTCAGACCTGCACCCCAACAGCAAAGCAAAGCCCTACGTTTGGGCCGCCGCTAGCCTGGTTCCCGCAGCAGTAGCCTACGGCCGGATGCGAGCCGGGAAACACTTTTTCACCGACGTGCTTGTTGGGTTCATCGCCGGGTCTGCCATCGCTATTACCGTTCCGGCTTTGCATCGGGCTGGGGGGGGGCGGTAGTTTTTGGGGGAATAGATTGATGTTTAAACACCGTTTGCATATAAACATGTTTATATGCAGAACGAGTGGAACCCGACCCGAAAGATGTCTAAACACCATTCACCTATAAACATGTTTATATGCAAGACAGCCCCACCCACCCCCAAAACCGTTAAAACAAAGTTACCACCGCCCTCCCACAGCAGAACTCCCCTTTCGCATCAGTTTCTTACCGTGATATGTCCGCAATACCTGCTAAAATAGGCTGGCGCAGTGCCGCCGCGTTAGTGCTTGCCAACATGATTGGCACCGGAGCCTTCACTACCCTTGGTTTGCAGCTTGAATGGATTTCGAGCGGGCCTGTTCTATTGGCCCTTTGGGCCATTGGCGGTGTAGTGGCGTGGTGTGGGGCGGTGAGCTACGCCGAGCTTGGTACCCGCCTTCCCCGCTCGGGCGGGGAGGCCCATTTCCTTTCCGAGATCTTCCATCCTTTGCTTGGCTTTCTTAGTGGTTGGGTTAGCCTTACGGTGGGCTTTGCGGCGGCGGTGGCGCTCTCGGCTATGGCCGTGGGGCATTACCTCGAAGCTTGGACTGGCAGCCCTCCGGCCTTCGTCGCGGCGGGCAGTATTGTGCTGCTTAGTTTGGCGCACAGCCTCGGCACCAAAGAGTCTAGCCGTTTGCAAAACGGCCTCACTGCCCTCAAACTGCTGGTGGTGCTGGCCCTTGGGTTAGCAGGAGCCTTACTGCCAGTTCCTGCCGGAACCGAAGTGAACTGGACGATGGCCGGTGCCGAAGCCATCTGGTCTCCCGGCGCGGCCGTTGCCATGATCAGTGTTTTCTACGCCTTCTCCGGCTGGAACGCCGCAGCTTACATCGTAGAAGAGATCGAAGCTCCGGAGAAAAACTTGCCGCGCGCACTGGTGGTTGGCACCCTCTTGGTCAGTGGTCTTTTCTTGCTCTTGCAGTACGCTTTCTTGCGGCAAGCGGGGAGCGCGGCCCTTACCGGACAGATCGACGTTGCGCAGATTGCCGCCGGAGCCATGTTTGGTGAGCAAATTGGGCAGGTCGTGAGCGTCCTGATCGGGGTGTTGCTCCTTACCGGTATTTCAGCAATGATCTGGGTTGGCCCTAGGGTAGTTCGGGCAATGGGCAGCAGCCACCAACTCTGGCGAACCTTCGGCGAGCTGAGCCCCAAGGGCTTGCCCTTGCGCGCTACGTGGTTGCAGGGGGGCATTAGCCTATTCTTGGTTTTCACCTCAAGCTTCGAGCGCATCTTACTTTACAGCGGTTTTGTGCTTCAGCTCTTCACCTTCCTCGCGGTGGTTGGCTTGCTATTTTTGCGGTTACGATCGCCCAAAGACGCTGGCTATTCTTCGCCGCTTTACCCCCTACCCCAGCTCGTTTTCTTGGCCTTCAGCGTATGGTCTTTGGTGTATTTGCTCAAGAACCAACCGGTAGAGAGTTTGCTCGGGTTGCTCAATGTGGTTGCGGGCCTCATCGCTTACTATTTTGATGTACCAAGTAAAGCGCAGCAGCATTTGGGCGACGGCGCGCAGGATGCAGGGTAAGGGTTTTGATGAGCAAAGCCCCTGCTTCCTTAACCTCCGCTTTGCATCCTGCGGCCGCGCCCCAAAATAGGCATACTAAAAAACCCTTCGTACCAAAGGCACGAAGGGTTTTCTAAATCTAAGTCGTTTTGGCCGCAATTACTTACGGATGCCAAGCTTGGCGATCAGGGCGCGGTAACCGTTGAGGTCCTTCTTCTGAAGGTACGCAAGGTGACGGCGGCGCTGGCCTACAAGGCTAAGCAATGCCTTACGGCTGCTGTGGTCTTTGCGGTGGCGCTGGAGGTGGTCGCTCAGTTCCTGAATGCGGAACGTGAAAAGCGCGATCTGGCCCTCAGTGGAACCGGTGTTGGTGGCGGAGCCACCGTATTCTGCGAAGATTTCCTGAATCTTCTCTTTTGGCATATATACTGGCATAATGAAAAAGCCTTTTGGGATCACTTGGATCGGGTAAAGCAAAATTTGCGGCTGCAAAGGTAAGAAGATAAAGTCAGATAGTCAAGTAGTCACAGTAGTTGCCGCCGTTACGCCATAGCAGCGGCAACTACTGTTTGACTATCTGACTCTTTGAACTACCTCACCCCCCAAAATCAATCTCCGTATTGTCCCCAATATTCAAGCTCTGCCGCAATCCGCCAATAGATGCATCGCTCCCAACTACCGAGTTCCGCAAGACGATGTCATGGATTCGGGCAAACTCCCCGATGATGGAGTCGGAGACGATGGCGTGCTCCAGCTTCGTGTTTGCTCCTAGGGTTACGTAAGGGCCAACGATGGAGTTGGAGATGTCGCAATTTGGGCCAATGTGAACTGGGTGGATGATGATGGAATTGTCGAAAGGGGGCGGGTCTTCGGTAGCGAAGCCTTCGCGGTCGAGGAAGATGGCATTGGTCTCCAGCAGTACGTCGCTGCGGCCACAGTCGAACCAGTTGTCCACCGTAATGGTGGAGAAGATAGTCCCCCGCTCCAGCATCCGGTTCAGGGCGTCAGTGAGGTGAAACTCGCCTAGGCTTTTAACTTGGTGCTCGATGTTGTAGGCGCAAGCTTCGATGAATTGCTCCACTTCGCAGATCTTATAGCAACCTACCATAGCTAGGTTTGATTTCGGAATCTTCGGCTTTTCGATCAGGGCGCGGATGCTGCCGTCGATGTCGTGGTCAACTACACCAAACTTCCGGGGGTCGTCCACTTTTTTCACGCCTAGGCAAGAGGTTGAGCTGTTCTTGAACGCTGCCAAATCGGCGTCAATGATCGCATCGCCGAAGAAGATGATCACTTCTTCCGCGTCGGCGTAATGGTCACGGGCCAACCAAATAGCATGGGCCGAGCCCAAGCGCTCTTCTTGGCTTACAAAAACGGTGTGCAACTCAGGGTAAGTTCGTTCTATGTATTCCCGAATCTTATCCCCCAAGTAACCAATGATGAACACAAACTCCCGTACCCCCAGCTCAACCAGTTGGTCCACGATAAAGCTGATGATGGACTTGCCAGCTACCGGTATCAACGGCTTCGGTTGGGTATAGGTGAGCGGACGCAAACGCATACCGGTACCAGCTACGGGGATTATTGCTTTCATACAAAACGCAAGATAGTAATGTCCCCTTGTAGTTGGGTAGTAATCTACTCCAGAGTGTCCGAAGCAGCCACAGTTCTACTCCTCCAAAATAGTTAAGATTGGTTAGCTGCAACTATTTTTTTTAAGAAAATAGTCTTTTCTTACGTCCATTTGCCCTTAACGGACTCTAGTGTATATAAAACCCATTCAGGTTTTATTCAACTGCTCGAAATTGTCAGACCAAAACCAAGATTTGCTTACCAATGCCGTACTGCGCCTCCGTCGGGGCCAAGACGAGCAGGCCATGGAATTGCTCTACCGCACCTACAGCAGATCAATGCTTACCCTTTCTTATCGCATCACCAATGACTTACAAGAATCCGAAGATATTTTGCAGGAAAGCTTTTTACAGGCTTTCTCCAAAATCCGTCAACTTCGAGAAGCGAGTAGTTTTCAGCCTTGGCTCCGGCGGCTTGTAGTGAACAATAGCCTGCGAAGCAGAAAAAAACAGCTCTATTATGAAGAACCAAGCCTACTCCCGAATCTCCCCGATGAAGACACTTCACTTTGGTATGAAAGCATGCCTCCGGAACTGATCAAGCAAGCCATCCAAGCTTTACCCGCAGGTTGCCGGACGGTTTTCACCCTATACCTCATGGAAGACTACAAGCATCGAGAGATTGCCGATACATTAGGCATAAGCCTCTCAACCTCCAAAAGTCAATACCGCTACGCTCTTAAGTTCTTACGGGAAAAACTCGCTCCTTACCGGAGTAAAATACATAATGGTGCATTATGAATAATTTTGAAAAACACTTGCGCGAGCACAAGAAAGACTATCAACTACAAGAAGTCAATCCCAAAATATGGGAAGGCATAAAATCAGCCCAGGCCAAACAAAAACCATCGGTCTTGAGGAGGTTAAAGCCTTGGCAAGTAGCAGCAACAGTTCTCCTAGTGCTAACGGGCACTTTTCTACTTTGGCAACAGCCTGCCCCGAACCTCTCGGCAAGTCTATTGCAAGAATATGGCTTCGACGCTTCCCAACCAAAGCTAGTTGCTCGCGCTGTGGCCAATGAGCTAGCCGCAACTCCCGTACCGAAGCTATACCAGGAAGACTACCTAAACATGATGGCTGCTTTAAAAGCACTAGATACTCGTTACGCTCCTGTTTTGAAAGAACTAGACCAAGAAGACGTATCAGAATTCACAGAGCGCCAAGCACTCAACTATTACCGCAGAAAAGTGGACCTCATGACAGGGTTGATCCGAGAACTCACCATCCTCAAGAACAATGAAAAACGCTACGCTAAAGATGAAACAGACTATGAACCGGCTATTTAAAATTTGGCTACTGGCATCCCTAACACTCGCTGTCTTAACTACTGGCTTAAAGGCACAACGAACCACCATCGTACTCAGTCAAGAAATTGAAGTCCCCGAAGGCGTAACGATAACATCGAACGGCCCGGTATCTGTCAGGATCTACGGCCGGGGTATTATAAACAGCAGGCAGTCTGAAGGCAACTACATAGTTTCCGGCAAAAGCTCCCTTCCTCATGTGTTCGTCATCAACAAGTCCATGCCGATCAACAGTTGGAAGAAAAACACCGTCCGGCAAGTGGTAACCATTCTGGTCGAAACCAAAAACAATAGCCAGCTGCAACTGCTCCGGCAAGCACTACTTCCAGAGCTTACCTTATCCCCCACCAACGAGGTCAAACTCAACTATCAGCTTAACATCAGGCAATTCACCCTAAACAATGGCTTTTTCCAGCAAGACAACAACAGTATAACCCTAGCCGACGGTAGGGTATTACCAGTGGAATACCTCGAAATTAAAAACGACGTCTTTGTCCCTGAAAACGCGAACCTAAAGTTTGACCTTTCCAATACCAAATTGAGCCTTGGCGACCACCAGGGAGCCATCAAAACAACTTCAAAAGGAGGCTCCGTATCCGCAGGGTGCCTAAAGAACCTAGATGCAAGCATCTCCGACGGTACACTAAGAATTGATGCCATCAAAAAGGCAGCCGTCACCATGGCCAACAGCCAGTTACACCTAGGCTTGGCTACTGAATTAACGCTCAGTTCTTCTTTGTCAAGTAGCCACGTAGATTCCATCGGAGTGCTGGTTGTAGAAAAATCTTTATCGGACCACTTGGCTTTCGGAAAAGTCGATGCCGGCTCCATCCATCAGGCAGTATTCTCTTCTATAACACTGAAAGAACTAAAGACAGGTCTCTCGTACTCGGGCAAGAACTCCCACTTGAGTGTCCTTCGGGCCAGAAACACCGTACAGTCATTCCACGCAGAAAGCCAAGATGGGTCCGTTAGTTTCCCCATACAAGATCTACCTACCGCACATCTCATCTGCTCCAACATCCAACATAACCAATTCCATTTCCCAGCCGGATTCCGTAAGCAACAAGACAACCAAACAGCTTACGATTTCCAGTGGGGAGCAAAACCTAGCAACTCGTCCGTTAAATTGGAAGGCCGACGATGTGAGTTTAATCTCACCTCCAGTTCCACTCTGAAATAAACCCAGACAAGGGCAACCAACAACTTCAATTATTCTTAATTCAACCGTTATGCAAAACTTCATTGCAGGCCTGGTCTTCCTGTGCCTACCCGCTACCTTCTTAACCGCACAAAGCATCACCCAACAGCTCGATCAGGTCTTTGAGGCCTTTTACGCTCCAGACCAACCAGGAGCGAGCATCCTTATTAGCCAAGGCGACCAGTTGGTCTATGAACGCCAGATTGGCTTAGCCAACGTCGAACACGCCTCCCCCATTTCAACAGCTAGCGTTTTTTCGGCAGGCTCTATTTCCAAGCAGTTTACCGTGGCTGCTATGTTCCAGTTGGAAGAGGCGGGCAAGCTGCGGCTTACAGATACGCTACAACATCTATTGCCGGATTACTCCCTCCCCGAAGCCCCCATCACCCTCCGGCAGTTGATCAACCATACTTCTGGCGTCAGGGATTACCCAAGGGTCAAAAAAATCCGACAGATCATCAGAAACGAGCCAGTCGTTGACACAATTATTGAGTTAGCCCTAGCAGCTGGCCTAGACTTTCCTCCCGGCACTAAGTTCAGTTACTCCAATACCGGTTACCTATTGCTGGGGAAAGTTATCGAGTTGGCCTCCGGGCAGTCGTTCGAAACTTACTTACGAGACAACATCTTCGTTCCTGCACAGATGGAAGCGACCAGTTTCACCCACTTTCGTTCCGTGCTCCCCGCCAGAACTACTCCCTATTCTTTTGATGAAGACCAAGGGCTAACGAGGGCAGCACCCCATGCATATTCATTTGCCGCCGGAGGGCTGATGACTACAGCAAGGGACTTGAACAAATGGATCCGTACGCTACGGAGCGGAAGTCTAATAGGCCCAGCATCTACCGATCAGATGTTTGTCGTAAGCCCAGAAAAAGAAACCCCGTACTATGGCTGGGAGGTAAATGAAGTTGCAGGGCAACTCAGTTATGAACACACAGGTTTCGAGCCGGGTTATAAAGCAAGTAGCCTCTACCTCCCAGAATCAGATCTGTACGTAATAGTATTGCAAAATACGGAACATGGTTCCCCAACTCCAGCAGCAATAAAAGCTGCCGCGATAGCTCTTAAGGCTCCCTACCCTTCTGCTGATAAAGAGATGCCTGCGGAGACAAGTCTTTTGAAAAGATTTACCGGACAATATGCTTTCCCTGGCGGAAACAAGCGCATTGTTGGGCTAAAAGATGGCCGCCTCTTTTACCAAGCTCCGGGCGGAGTCGCTACGCCACTCTTCGTCCGAGATTCCCTAACCCTGTTTTTCGAACAAGGGTATCGGCAATTACACCTTACGCCTGCGGCTGCGGACACGCCCAAATCCCTGACCTATCAAAACCGAGCCTTCCAGCAACCCAGCACCTTGATCACAGAGGCTACTCCTGCTGAAAAGAAAGCAATTAAGGTACCGGAAAAGGTGCTTGCAATCTACACGGGGGAATACAAGACCGAGCATTTTCCGTTCGTAGTAAAGCTCGAAGATGGTCAACTATTGGGAGGCCCCGATGCAACTGACATGATGCCACTTACGCCATTCGCAGCCCACAAGTTTTTCATTCCGGAGCTTGGAGCGGAAGTCACTTTTGAAATCGTCGAAGGGAAAGCCGTTAGCATTAAAATTTTATTGGAGGGTGAGATTTATCAAGGTCCACGGCTTTAAAATCAGCCTGGGCTCAAGGCATTAGTTTAATCATCCCAACACTTATTTCATCCGCACAAGGTTCAGGATTCAGGCAGCCAAATGTAACAGCAGCAGCCCGAGTCCTGAACCCTGATTGCTAAAACTCTCCCCCCTATGCCTTATATTTGCCCTCAGAACTACAAGGTTCGAAAAAAGAGCTAAGGCCCTCCGGCTATTCCGGTTATGGCTAGGATTAAAACAACAAACGTGAATTTACCGCATCGAACGCGGAAACTGCACCTGCCTCGGGTTGCGTTGGTTTCTGTACTTTGCCTCTTTGTCTGCACGGCCATCATCTACTCTCTCGTAGGTGTAGCTCCGCCACCTGCCCCTCCGGCCCTAACGGCAAACGCCTTCCCCATCGTATCCCCAACCCTGCGCTTCGGCCTTGCTGTAGACACGGTTGCCCTCCGAGTAGATACCATCCAAGAAGGGCAAACCCTCTCCGATATCCTCCTCGCTCAAGGCCTCGATAACCAGCAGACCTTCGATGCTTCAGGCATCTTTGACACCCTGCTCGATGTGCGCAACCTCCGCGCGGGCCGAACCTACACCATCCTTGACGACCCCGATACAGAAGGCCCTGACTTTTTGGCCTACCAGCCCTCCATCTACGAATACATTCGCCTAGACCTCAAAGGCGAAGACCGCAGCGAGCGCATCAAACTCCCCGTAAAAACAGAAGTAGCCCTCGCCGCAGGAAAAATCGAATCCAACCTCTGGAACGCAATGACCGGCGCAGGCCTCAGCCACGCCCTCACCGACCGGATGGAAGACGCTTTGCAGTGGTCCATTGATTTCTACCACGTCCAGCCCAACGACGCCTTCCAGCTCGTCTACGAGAAAAAATTCGTCGAAGGAGAAGACGCCGCTCCCGGCCGGGTGAAAGCCGCCCGTTACTCTACCGGAGGAGACGACATTTACGCCTTCTGGTACTGCTCCCCAGACTCTACCTACCAAGGCTACTTCGGCCTCAACGGAGAGCCAATGAAGAGTGCCTTCCTCAAATCTCCCGTTCGCTTTAGCCGGATGAGTTCTGCGTTCAACCTCCGCCGCTTCCACCCTGTACAAAAGCGCGTCAAGCCTCACCTCGGCACAGACTATGCCGCAGCCCGAGGCACCCCCATTTTGGCTACTGCCGACGGGGTCATCGTTGAGCGCGGCCGCCGAGGCGGAAACGGTAATTTCGTGAAAGTGCGCCACAACAAGCAGTTCACTACCCAGTACTTACACATGAGTAAGTTTGAGGCTGGCCAGTCTGTCGGCACCCGTGTACGGCAAGGAGACGTTATCGGCTACGTTGGTTCTACCGGCCTAGCTACCGGCCCCCACGTTTGCTACCGTTTCTGGAAAGATGGTCGGCAAATAGACCATACCAAGCTGCGCTTCCCTCCAACCAAAAATATGCCAGACAGCCTACTGCCAGCCTTCGAAATCATCCGCGACGACTACCTCAATGAGTTGAATAAGGTCGGTACGCCCCTTCAGAATACGCAAGAGCAGATCGAGGAAGGCAAGAAATTACAGGAGGACATGGCGGCTAAGTAATAGTCAGATAGTCTCGTATTGCCGGACGCTTATGGGCAAACCTCGCGTTCACGTTAATGTAAGCAGATCGTCGGATAGGTGTGTAGCGTTGGGAAAACGATGCTCAAAACCTCCCACAGCACCTGCGGCCGCGCCTCTTTAGTAGTAGCGTGTGTAGTCTGCCTATAAATTGGTCTGCCGACTATTATCAAAACGCGCAGCGTTTTTATAAGCCCCTCCCCCCGTGGGGAGGGGTTTGGGGAGGGGGTTTGTGCGCGGAGGCAATACATTACAGATTACACACCTTACCTTTAGTAGTCAGATAGTCGTGTAGTCAAACAGTTTGGCTATCTGGCTGTTTGCCTACACGACTATCTGACTATTTGACTACCTTCCCCCCATGCCCCTAAGCAACCTAAAACTGATCTCCGCCGGCGCAGGCTCCGGCAAAACCTACCGCCTCACCCAAGAGATGACCGCCCTGCTCACCTCCGGCGCCGCACGCCCCTCCGGCATCATCGCTACTACCTTCACGAAGCGGGCCGCCGCCGAGCTCAAAGAGCGCGTGCGGGTAAAACTCCTCCGGGAAGGCATGACCGCCGAGGCCAACGAACTGAAAAACGCCCTCATCGGCACCGTCCACGGGCTAGGCGTGAAGCTCCTCAAGCGCTTCGCCTTCGAGGCCGGCGTATCTCCGCAGGTAGACATCATCGCCGACGAAGACCACCAGCGCCTCTTCAACCTCAGCATGACTGCCATCATCACGGTAGAAACCATCGAGGAAATTGAAGAACTCTGCGATAAACTTGGGCTGAGTTTGAACGGCGAAAAATTTGAATGGCGCAAGGAGGTCTTGCGCGTTGTAGACATCATCCGGGGCAACAACTTCGGCGCGGTGGCCATCGCGAAAAGCAAGCAAAAATCTTGGGAAGAGCTGGCCAAAATCTTGCCGCCGCTCAATAAAACGGTTACCGACGAATCCTTCCGCGCCCGCCTCGAAATCGCCCTCTCCGAAACCATCGCCGCGCTAGAAGCGAACGAAGACGTAGACGCCACCAAAGTAACCGCTACCGGCAAAAACACCCTCAAACGACTCATCGGCCAACTCAAGCGCAAAGGCTACCTGCCCTGGTACGAACTCTGCAAACTGGCCAACTTCAAGGCCAAAGGCGTTGGCGCAAAAAGCCGCGACCTCGTTGATCCCGTAGTAGAAATTGGGCAGTTACACCCAACGCTGCCCGCTTTCCAGAACGACCTCCGCCGCTACCAAGGCCTCATCTTCGACTGCGCCGAAGCCGCCATCGCCGAATACGACAAATACAAAAAGAACCGGGGCCGGATTGATTACACGGACATGGAAGTGCTCGTACTCGGTTTGCTAGACAATCCCGCCGTGC
Source organism: uncultured Lewinella sp. (assembly GCA_937949535.1). Lineage (GTDB taxonomy): Bacteria > Bacteroidota > Bacteroidia > Chitinophagales > Saprospiraceae > Neolewinella. Next base: position 15,807 of record CALEDI010000165.1, read on the forward strand.
AGGAAACCCTCCGCCGAGAGCTGGACCTCCTGATGGTCGATGAATTTCAGGACACCAGCCCCATCCAGTTGGCCCTCTTCCTCCGCCTCAGCGAGCTGGCCAAGCAATCCGTTTGGGTCGGAGACCCAAAGCAGTCTATTTATGGCTTTCGCGGGGCGGAGCCCCGCCTGATGAAGGCCGTCATGAACGCCAACGGGCCGGTAGACCCCGCCAACATCCAGAAGCGAAGCTGGCGCAGCCGCGAAGACATCGTTCATGCCTGCAACGCGATTTTCACCAGCGCATTCCCCGACATTCCGGAGGAAGCCGTCGTGCTGGAGGCCGTCCGGACCCGCGCGGGCAGCGAACTCGCTCCGGCGGAGAGCGCAGCGTTTGCCGAACGCTCCGGCATCCTGCACTGGCATTTTGAACTCGACGGTAAGGGCCGCATCTCCAAGGCTTGGACGATGGACGTACTCGCCAAGGCCATCACCGAACTACTGGCCAACCCGCCGCTGATTCGCCCGAAGGGCGAAGACGGAGAACGCCGCCTGATGGCGGGCGACATCGCCATTCTCTGCCGCTCCAACTTCGGCTGCGTGAGCATGGCCGCTGCGCTGGCCAAACAGGGCTTGCCCGCCGCCATAGCCCGCAACGGCCTCCTGAAAACCGCCGAAGCGACCCTGATTTTGGCCTGCCTGAAGTACTTGCTCAATTCTTCCGACAGCCTCTCTGTGGCAGAGATTCTCCTCTTCGGCAGCCGCTACGATTTACCTAAAATCATCGACTCTAGGCTAGACTACCTCGAACTACTGGCCGGCCAGAAAGAAGACGAACGTGTTGCTAGGTGGGCCAAAGACGAGGCCATCATCAAGACCCTCGACGAACTCCGCACCACCACCAGCGAGCACTCCACCAGCGAGATGATCAACCTGTTGCTAGAACGGCTCGAACTGCGCCGCGTCATCGTTGGGTGGGGCGACGGGGAGCAACGCCTGAGCAATGTGGATGAGCTGCGCCGCTTGGCGGTTGCCTACGAAGACAACTGCCACCGCCTCCACCGCGCCGCCTCGCTGGGTGGCTACCTGCTGTACCTCGACCAACTGCTGCGGGCCGACAAAGACGCACAGGGCGCGAGCGAACGCCCCGAGGCCGTAAACGTACTCACCTACCACCGCAGCAAGGGCCTCGAATGGCCCGCCGTGGTAGCGATGAACCTCGACCAAAAGCTACGGGCAGATGTGTGGGGCATCTCCGTCGAAGCAGAAAAAGAGGAGGTCGACCTGAGCCGCCCGTTGGCAGATCGGTGGCTCAAATACTGGGTCAATCCTTACGGCAAACAGACCAAGGGCGTTGACTGGTTAGAAGCCCTCAAGGAGAGTAAATGGCAAATCAGTGCTACCGAAGCCGCCACCGCCGAAGAGGCGCGGCTCCTATACGTTGGTTGCACCCGCGCCCGCGACTACTTGATCTTGCCGACCAACAAAGACGGTGCGCCGTGGTTAGACCGCGCCTTCGCGCGGGGCGGCGGCACCGTGCCCGTTCTCACGCCCGACTCCACCGATGCGCCCTTTGATTGGGGCGGAAATGAGGTCAACAAATACCTCCAGATTTGGACGGAGCCGCGCAATTTGCCCTCCGCAGCCCTCGGTTACACGGCCGTTCCCTTCATTGATGGCCTCCGCGAAGGGCGCAAGACTTATCCCGACGGCTTCGCGTCGCCGGAATGGCGGCTGGCAAATTACGGCGGCGGCGCGCTTGGCGCGAGCACCGTTTATTTCTCGCCCGCCGCGCCCGATCCGGCAACCGACGAGCGGCTTTACGGCCAGGCCATCGGTCATTTCCTCCTCGGTTTGCCCACCCAACTCAGCGAGGCGGTCCAGTTGGAGCGTGCTGCTGGCTTGCTGGAAAACTACCTCCCCGGCGGTGAGCCAGACCCCAACGAGATGGTAAAACAGGCCGCAGGTTTCGTTGCTTGGCGAGACAAAAACTACCCCAACGCGATTGTTCGGCGGCACGTTCCGCTCAGTTTTTCGGCGGGGGAAAAGCAACTTTCCCTCACGGCTGATTGGCTCCTCGAACTCGATGCGGACCAAGTCGTGCTCATTTCCGATGTCTACGTTTCCGGCAAACAGTTTGATAAGCAGGCCGCGCAACACTTAGCTGATTTGGCGCTGACGCGGGATGCCGTGCAAGGGTTGACGGGCAAGGTGGTAACGGACGCTTGGTTGCATTTGCCGGTTTTGGGGACGGTTTGGGAGGTTTGAGAACGGCTAACTTAGTAGTGTTTCAACTTGTCTTGCAAGCCTCGGCAAAATCAACTCAACGCCCTCCCACAGCCCATTGATAGGCCATCGACCAAGCTAAGCAAAAGCCCGCAATGTCACCGAAATTCGCCGCCCAGCATACTTCTTCATCTTGGGTACCTCGTGCGTCCAAGCGAGGTTCGTTTCCCAGGGGACGACGAGTGCGGTGCCGTCGGTCACCAGCGTATCCTTGAAGCCCGTTCCGCCCCAAGGGCGGAAGCGAAAAACCCGTTCTTCGCCCAACGAGATGGTAACAATCGGGGTGTTGGGTACCAGCCCAGTGCGGCTGTCTCGGTGCTTACCGATGTAGTGCCCTTTTGCGCCATCGTACCAATTTAGCAGGAGGCCGTTGAGGCGGTCGTCTACGTTTTCCCTCCCCCAATCTAGGAAGTGCTGGAGCTCGGGCACGATGGGTAAGGCGTTATTGCGGGAGCCAGAGTAGTTGTAGTTCCGGCCATAGGCTTGTTGCCAACGGGGTGTTTTTACCTCTTTGCCGTGCATGACAATAGTGTGGTATTCCTCAGGGTGGAGCGCCCACAGGTCATTGAAGCCTACGTGTTCGCGGAGCGCAGGCACGGGGAAGTCGGTTAGGTGAACAAGGCAATCTTCATCTAGGAGGATGGCGGCAAACAAGTCGGCGTTCAGCATAGATACAAAAGTAGGAAGTGTTTGATTAGAGCAAACAATTATTTCATCCCACACTACAGGACATTTTTGTTTTCTACCTCTCCCCCCGCCCTCTCCAACATGCTTCGCCTCAGGCTTAGCGGAGAGGGAGTCAAAAATGTCCAGCAGGATAATTTCATCCTTGTCTTCACACAAAACGCGCTGCCATGTGTTAAACCGTTCATGGACTTACTAATCACCATTGCTGGCTGGGTTGGCGCACTCGGTTTGCTCTTCGCTTTTGTGGCTTCTTCGTTGGACAAACTGGACAATCTCGGTACGCCCTACCACGTCATCAACTTGGTTTGCTCGGTACTGCTGATCGTGAACGCGACGGCCAATGAGGCTTATCCTTTCATCGTCATCAACTCGTTTTGGTCTTTGATGTCGGCTTATGCGATTGGGAAGAACCTTTTGGGTACTCGCGCAGCGCGGTAGCCTTTCTTATTTCACCTTATGCTTACACCAACTGAGCCCATGTTAAAGTCTTTGCTATTTACCCTTCTTTGCACCTGCGGCCTCGCCCTAAATGCCCAATCGGAAGCCGCCTACATCACCGCTTTGGCCAAGCACCTTGGTGCGCGAACAGAAGTCTCCGTCACCAGCGGCCGGGCAGACCTCGTTACGGGCACCCACGCCATCGAGGTGGAGCGCGCACCGAAGTGGAAAAACAGCATCGGGCAAGCGCTTTGGTACGGCCTAAACCTCAATAAAAAACCGGGCATCATCCTACTCATCGAATCTCCCGCGCAGCGGAAGTACGCCATCCAACTTGGCGCTGCGCTAAACTACGCGGGCTTAGGGAACAGCATTGATGTTTGGCTCTGGCCCGATGATTTCGCTGGGGTTCAGCCCGTAAACGCTGCGAACCAGCGGATTCAACCCGCCGTTGGCAGCGGCGAATTCTGGTTAAACCTGAACGGGAACAAACGACATACTAGCCGGTGCAGATGGTTCCAAAACACGGCCAAAGGACGCTTGTGTACTCCGGAGGAGGGGATTGCTGCGGGTTGCTGTCATTGATCTTTCTCCAAACTCGACAGGCGAACTTTTTTGTTGTAGAGTTAGCGTCGATCTTATCAAGAGACAAATATTGGTTCTGTTAACCAAATTCCTTCTTTAAAGCAACAACAAAAAAGGATGTGCTTCGCAGTACTTCGTGCTCGACTGGCGAGTTACCACGAGACTCGCCAGTCGAATTCTTTTTCGCCCATAGAACTGGGTACATGTTTAGTCTCATATGAATATCTTGCACCTAGGAATTACGAGTTCTTTACGTGGCGAAAAAGTTCGCCTGTCGAGTTTGGTGGCTACTTTACCAACATTCTTATTATCCTAGGTCGGAACGATATTTTCAGTCCGAAGGCTTGAAGCCTGAAAATATCGGACAGCCTAGCTCCGAGGTCCTTCGTCTCACGGTAAATCGAGGACCTAGGAGCGTTCCTGACGAAGTCGGAACCTCCGAGCGTCCGGCCTTGGTGCCACCTAAGTAGTTACCAAAAAACACATAAGTGCACAAGCGCGGGAAAGAGTAAAAGGGTAAAGTATTTCATCCTCTAGGACACATCGTAGGCAGCAATCTTGGTGCGTAGCCGCGCTGCGGCTACGGGGCTGGCGGGGCCGAGTTGCTCAAGGATAAGCTCGGCTTCGGCGCGGTAGGCGCGCTTTTTTGCTTGGTCCCAGTACGATGGAGCGGGCGAGAGGTTGTTGATGCGGTCACAGAGTTTCACGACAGCGATTTCGCGGGGTTGGGTAAGGATGCGGGCGAGGCTGTCTTCCATCTGCGCTTGTTTTGAGGGCAGGCTTTCGTTTTTGGTTAGGGCTTTGACGCCGGCCAATACTTCTTCGCCAAACTCGGTGCGGATGGTTTCTTCTTCTAGGTTGGTATCTTCTAGGCTGTCGTGCAGGATGGCGCAGAGGCGCATCAGGTTTGCGTTAAGTCCCGGTTCTTGGCTGATGATGTAGTTGGTCTCAATCAAGACCGCCCCGAGGTGGGTGAGGTAGGGCAGCGTAACGCCTTCTTGCGGGGTATTGTAGCGTTGGCCTTCGTGGTGGTGGGCGGCTAACTGCCAGGCTTTTTGGAGGAGTTCGGGCATAACAATACATCTTTTTGGCGCGGACGCGGGATGCAAAGATGGTTAATTTAGGGCGGATAACTAAGCTCCCGTTGCAGGTTGCAGGTTGCAGGTTGCACGTCACGCATACAGGTTGCAGGTGAGGGCAAAAGGGGAACTTCTGTACGATTAGTAATTCAATTATCGATGCTTTGGGTTTTGAAAGCCCTCATTGGTGAAACACTAAGGTGTTCGGAGGGCTAGTACAGTGCTTGAAGTGCCTAGGGATTATTGGGTATGACCTCTATAAAGCCGTAGCTGACCATTGTCACACACCTGCTACACGGCAACCTGCACCCTGCAACCTGCAACCTGCAACCTGTATAGCCTACCTCACTCTCGCTACCAGCCCCTCCAACTCTCGGTAGCTACTGATTTGCCCTTTGTTGAAGTACCGCTGTCCGTTGCGGTAGAAAAGGGTGGTGGGGATGGAACTGCGCTGCCACTTGGGGTCTACCTTATAGATCCAACCGTCGTAGAAATTGTCGGTGAAGGCGACGACGGGGAGGTTGAGTGGGCGGGTTTCGACGAAGTCTTTCATCTTGGTCCGGACGTGTTCTGGTTTGTCGAGGCTGATCATGATTACCTGGACGTCGTCTCGGCTGGTTGCATTGGTGAGTTGCTCGAAGTACTCCATTTCCTTGATGCAAGGGCGGCACCAAGTGGCCCAGAAGTTGACGATGTAAGTGATGTTGTCGTCCTTGCGGGTAAGCAACGGCTCGATTTCGGAGAAGGTAGCGTAAACGGGGTACTTCAGGTTTGGGTCGTTGGCCGTTAGTAGCTCCTTCATTGTGGGGGATACAACTCCAGCGGTATTGCTGGGGCCAGCGGATTTGACCGACGCACAACTGGCGAGTAAAAAGGACAATATGAGTACCGAAAAGATTCGCATGGGTTTGTTTTCACGATAATACGGTACGCCCCATCTTTTTGTTGTTCTACGGGCCAGATGATGAGGTTAGTAACGCATTCCTCTCGTCTTACACACTACTTTTCTCGAAGTGTTTTTCTACCAACAGCTCAATGGCTTCAACCGTTAGGGGCTTGGGCTGGAAATCGTTGATTTCCTCGATGTTTTTGGCGCGGTTGAAATCGTCGGGGTTGAGAGAGGTTGTCAGCATCACAATCACGATTTCTCCGCGTTGGGTAACGGGCAAGTCTCGGTAGGCGTCCAGAAATTCCCATCCGTTCATTCCGGGCATATTGATGTCTAGAAAGATGAGATTCGGACGGGGATAAGCGTCGTTTTTAGCTGTTGTGAGATAAGCTAGGCCTTCCTGAGCACTAGTTACAGAATGGATAGAATCCACCAGTTTTGAGTTTCGGAGAATTCTGGAGTGCAGAAAATTCGTCGACGCATTGTCATCGATCAAAAGAACAGAGTTGATTTTCGGCATCTTAGTTTTGATAGTTTATACTTCTAAAACCCCAACCAGGGCTACATGTTCGTATGAATGTAAGCAGAAACGCTACGCGCCTGCAATTTCGTTAGTATTTTTCCGCTATGCATTACCTCAAAAAGGAATTATACCAGCGCATAAAGTCTGACGACAAGATATTTGAATTTATTCAAACATCTGCATTAGACGGGATTTGGTATTGGGACCTCACCAACAAGGAGCAAGAATGGATGAACCCTCAGTTTTGGCATACCCTAGGTTATGACCCTGCCGAGATGCCACACCTGGCCTCCGCCTGGCAGAGCATCATCAACCCCGAAGACCTCCAAGTTGCCATTGAGCGGGTTGGCCAGCACATCGCGGACCCCAGCAAACCCTACGACCAAATTGTGCGCTACACCCACAAAAACGGGAACACCGTATGGATCAAGTGCCGAGGCATCGCGGTCCGGGACGAGAACGGTGTTGCTACCCGTTTGCTCGGAGCCCACATAGACGTCACGGCTGAGAAGGAAAAGGAAATGCTGCTGGAGCGTAGCCAAACCATTGCCAAAATCGGCCGCTGGGAAGTAGACATTTTGAACGAAACCATCTTCTGGGACGAACGCACCCGGATGATCCATGAAGTAGCCGAAGATTACCGCCCCAAGCTCAATGAAGCGATCAACTTTTACAAAGAAGGCCGTAGCCGAGACACGATCACTAACCTGTTTAACGAAGCCGTAGAGAACGGTACGCCCTTCGATGTAGAGTTACAGCTCACCACCGCTACAGGTCAAGACATCTGGGTCCGTTCCATCGGCCAAGCCGAGATGAGCAACGGGAAGTGCCGCCGGGTTTTTGGCGTTTTTCAAGACATCGACGCGCGCAAGCGCAACGAACTTCGGTTGCTAAACTACTCCATCCTCGAAGCCAAGGCCAAGGAAATGGAGCAGTTTGCTTACATAGCATCGCATGACCTACGCGAACCCTTGCTCACCATCAGAGGCTACCTTGATGTGATCCGTGAAGACTTCGGGAAAAGCCTTCCGGAGGAGGTTACGGGATACTTGAAAACCATTTCTGCCGCTACCGACCGAATGGACGAACTGATGAAAGGCCTGCTAGATTATTCCCGACTCAGCCAAGTTAAAAAGCTGCAAAAAGTAGAAGTGACAAAGATGCTCGACGAGGTAATGGCCGACCTAGACAACAGCATCAGCCGAGAAAAAGCCGTCATCGACTACGCCGGCTTACCCGCTATTTACGGTTATCCGTTGGAGCTAAAGCTGCTCTTTCAGAACCTCATCAGCAACGCGATTCGGTACCGGCGCGAAGGCGTAGCTCCACACATTAAACTCGCCTTCGCGACGATAGACGGAGGCTGGAAATTTACGGTAAAAGACAACGGCATCGGTATTCAAGAGAGCCAGCTCAACACTATTTTCGGTTTGTATCGGCAACTTCACGACAAGGGCAAGTCTGACGGCTACGGCATCGGGCTCGCCAACTGCAAGAAGATCGTGGAGCTACACGGCGGGGAAATATGGACAACCTCAACGCCGGGAGAAGGCTCCGTTTTTCACTTTACCTTGATGACCCAAGAAGTGAGTGAGGCGTAGTTTTTGGGCGCGGCCGCAGGTGCTGTGTAACGGTCCTTGTGCGCTCCGTCGGGGAGCACACAAGGCATTTCAGATACACAACATTTTTCTTCCGACCTTACGCCCGCATTCCCCCAGCAATTCTATCGAAAAAACAACGATCCGTGACCTTAGACTCCCTCGCTATCCGCGACCCCGACTTCCCCAACCACAACCCTCCCCACCAAGTCCCGCTCGTAGCCGCCTCCAGCTTTGTGTTTGATTCTATTGAAGAAGGCATGGCCATCTTCAGCGGAGAACAACCCGGCCACGTCTACGGCCGCTTCGGCAACCCAACCATTGACGCGGCGGCGAACAAAATCGCCGCACTGGAAGGCTTCGGCCTGGAGGAGGAAGCCGCCGGAATGTTTTGCTCTAGCGGCATGAGCGCCATCGCGACCGTCTTCCTCGGCGTCTGCGAAGCAGGCGAAGCAGTCCTGACCCAAGCCGACCTCTACGGCGGCACCACCGGCCTACTCCAACAACTCGGCAAGCGCGGCATCGGGATGGAAACGGTAGACCTACGCGACGCGGCGGCCGTAGAGGAAGCCCTCGCTACCAACCCCAACATCCGCATCGTCTACGTCGAGACGCCCTCCAACCCTACCCTCCGGGTAACAGACCTGGCGAAGCTCGCCGAACTGGCCCACGCCCACGGCGCACTATTGGTAGCAGACAATACCTTCGCGACGCCCTTCGTCCAGCGGCCGCTCGCCTTCGGCGCCGACATCGTTGTCCACTCCACCACCAAATTCCTGAACGGCCACGGAACGGGCATCGCTGGCGCCATCGTTTGCCGCGATGCGGAACTGATGGCCGAAAAACTCATCCCCGTCTACCGGCTTTACGGCGGCAGCGGCAACCCGTGGGATGCTTGGTTGGTACTCAATGGCCTCAAAACCTTGCCCCTCCGCATGGAGCGCCACAGCCAGAACGCCCAAGCCGTTGCGGAATGGTTGGCTGACCACCCCAAAGTTGCCCGCGTTAATTACCCCGGCCTGCCCGGCCACCCAGACGAAGCAACGATCAAGACACAGATGACCCAGATGGGCGGTATGCTCAGTTTTGAACTAGCCGGGGGAACGGAAGCGGGGATGGGTTTCATGAACCGGATCAAGTTCTGTACCCTCACCCCTACCCTTGGCGATGTGGATACGTTGGTGCTCCACCCCGCCACGATGAGCCACCGGGGCGTAGACCCGGCGGTGCGCGCTGCGCACGGTATCCCTGATGGGCTGATTCGGCTCTCCGTTGGGGTAGAAGCGGTGGAGGATATTATTGCGGATTTGGGGCAGGCGATTGGGGGGATATGAGGTTTCGGCCTGAAGGCCGAAGAACCAATTAGCCCAACCACTTTCCCTGAAACTCGGCCCCTTCCTTGCGCATCACCGAATCAATCAATGCACCTGCGTCCGCGCTCGAATGCATCAAATCTGCGTGTGCATCCTTGAGGAAACGCTCTTTGACCATATGACCGAGAAGTGCCGAAAGGTGATCGTAGTAGCCGTTGACGTTGTAGAGGCCGCAGTGTTTTTGGTGGATGCCGAGCTGGGTCCAGGTGAAAACTTCAATGATTTCTTCGAGCGTACCGATGCCGCCCGGCATAGCGATGAAAGCGTCGGCCGCTTCGGCCATCGCCAACTTGCGCTCGTGCATGGTTTCCGTCACGACCAGCTCCGTTAGGCCAGTATGACCAACTTCCATATCCACCAAAAACTGAGGGATGACGCCGAGCACCGTGCCGCCCAAGCGCAGCACTTCATCGGCCACCGTCCCCATCAGGCCCACCGAACCCGCGCCGTAAACGAGTCGGATATTTCGTTCAACGATGGCCGCCGCCATGTCTTTCGCGGCTTGGGTATAAACGGGGTCGGAGCCAGAAGAGGAGCCGCAGAAAATGGCGATCGATTGCATAGGTCTTGGTTTAGTCCGCAAGGTAGAAATCAGGCGCCAGAAATCAGGTTTCAGCGGTCAGGAATTCGGCTGATTACAGTTAAAACCTAACCGCTGAAACCGGGTTTTCAACGCCCAAACTCTAGCTCCAAATAAGACGCATGAATTGCGTCCGTATCTGGGCGTTGGCGCTCTGGCTTGCGCGTGCGGATTGGGGCGGTATTGCCGTCGAGTAGCTCACTGATTAGGCCCTGACAGTCTCCCACCTCAGCAGCGTAGCCAAAGGTAAAATGGTCGTACAACTCTGCGGCCATCACTTCCAAGATACGGCACAGGCCTTCGGCTGGCCTGCGGCCACCGTAAGACGCCCGGACGCTGCGGAGGTACGCAGAGAGCGGCCAGTACAAAATGCCCTGGTAACCATTGGGGGAGAGAAAGTAAAGTGCCTCCCCGATCCGTAAAATATCGGTCGCGTTGGCGTAAGGGCGGTGTTCGAGTAGTTGCCGCAACAGGTCAGATACTACGCCGTAGAAATCGAACTCAAACCGGTCGCGCTCCTGGCAGAGTTGCCCGATCACGAACATGGTAAAGTTGTGGATTTCCGTGCGGGGCAGGTGCTTTAGCGCAAGCGCAAGCTCCGGAACGTCTTCCACTCGGCAGCTGGTAAAACGGCTATTGAACCGCCCCAAGTAGACCGAGAAGAGGTGTTGGTAAAGCCGCATGCCAACCGCGTCCGTATCGATGAAGAAGGTATAACCCGCCTGCGGAGAACGCCAAGACGTAAGGCGGTCTACGCGCTCCGAGAGCCGATCAATCCGTCGTGCCCAAAAGGCAGCGAAGGCTACAGACAAACGATCAGGAGACGGCGTACTAATAGGAAAGAAGGGCATATACAGGAAGTGTTTGATGTTGATTCAAAGATACAACATTACAAACAATTATTAAACCTTATTGCGAATAAGTTTTACTTTAAAACTTATTTGCGTATAAAATAAAAACATGGGTTGAGCGCCTCCAGTCTACGGGACATGCATAAGTTTACGAAGGTCAGTTAGGCCCGTAATTTTACACCTCCGATGAACTCTGCTGCCCAACTCGACAGGCGAACTTTTTCGCCACGTAAAGAACTCGTAATTCCTAGGGTGCAAGATGGTTTGTATAGGACTAAATATGTACCTCGTACTGTGAG
>CALEDI010000166.1 GCA_937949535.1 uncultured Lewinella sp.
ACGACATAAACGTCTATAATCGCCCCGGTTACGACGCGGGCGAACTGGCGCAGCACCCCCGCGTCACCCTACACGAGGCGCCGCTCATGCACCTCTCGGCAACCTATATCCGTAAGGCAATCAAAGACGGTGTTAGCATTCGTTACTTGGTGCCCGATGCGGTATCTCGTGAGCTTGAGGCTAGCGGGATGTATAAGTAGAAAGAGGGCGCGGCCGCAGGTGCAAGGTGGGGTGATGTTTGAGGTAGGACTTGTAAATATGTTACTTGACCCACTAGTACAGTGTAATTTAAATTTGTCGACTTTTGTTCTGGTGGATTTTATTGGCTGGCAAGGCGGTAAAACCGGAGTTTAGCCGTAGCTAAATGAGGATTTTACCAACGCAGCCAGCCGATAAAAGACGCCGCAGAAAAGGCGATAAAATTTAGATTACACTGTACTAGCTAATACGCCCCCAACCTTTGACGCCAAGCATGTGCTTTTCCATGTGTGCCTTTAGGTTGGCAAACGCTGGCCCTTCGAGTTTTGGGTCTTTTTCGAGGATGTCTTTGGCGCGGTCTCGGGCTACGGACAGGATGCGCCCATCGTTGGCGAGGTCTGCGATGCGCATCTGTAGGATGCCCGACTGTTGGGTGCCGTCCAACATCCCCGGCCCGCGCAAGCGGAGGTCGGCTTCGGCGATCTTGAAGCCGTCGGTGGTTTCTACCATAGTTCGGATGCGCTCCTTGCTCTCTCGGCTCAGTTTTACACTTGAGAGTAGGATGCAGTAAGATTCTTCGGCTCCTCGGCCAACCCGGCCGCGCAACTGGTGCAGTTGGCTCAGGCCGAAGCGTTCGGTATGCACAATGACCATGATGGTGGCGTTGGGTACGTTCACGCCTACCTCAATTACCGTAGTGGCCATCATGATGTTGGTTTCGCCGCGCTTGAAGCGCTGCATCTCCGCGTCTTTCACGTCGGGCTTCATCTTGCCGTGGACGATGCTGATCTGGTACTCCGGAGGAGGGAATTTATAGCGCATCTCGTCGTAGGCTTCCTCTAGGGCGAGGAGGTCGAGCTTTTCGTTTTCTTCGATGAGGGGATAGACGATGTAGGCTTGCCGGCCCTTAGCGACCTCCTCCCGAATACGGCCAAAGACCCGCTGGCGGCGGTGTTCGGTGAAGTGGACGGTCTGGATGGGCGTCCGGCCTGGTGGCAGCTCATCGATCACGGAAACGTCGAGGTCGCCGTAGGCCGTCATGGCGAGGGTACGGGGGATGGGGGTTGCCGTCATCAGCAGTACGTGGGGCGGGTAGGGCTTGCTCTTGATCCAGAGTTTGGCGCGTTGCTTTACGCCGAAGCGGTGCTGCTCGTCGATGATGGCGAGGCCGAGGTTCTTGAACGCTACCCAGGGCTCAATGAGGGCGTGGGTACCGAGCAATATATCAATCTCGCCGTTGATGAGTTCTTCGAGAATTTTCTTGCGGGCTTTGCCCTTGATGCTACCGGAGAGGAAGGCGACCTTGATGCCCAGCCCATCGACGTATTCGGAGATGCCTTCGTAGTGCTGGTAGGCGAGGATTTCGGTAGGGGCCATCATGCAGGCCTGGAAACCATTGTCTAGCGCCATGAGCATAGACATGAGCCCCACCATCGTTTTGCCCGAGCCGACATCGCCTTGCAGCAAGCGGTTCATCTGTACCCCCCGGCCTAGGTCGGCGCGGATTTCCTTGAGTACCCGTTTCTGCGCGCCGGTAAGCTCGAAGGGGAGTTTGGTTGTGAAGAATTTATTGAAGATCGTCCCGATGCTTCCAAACTTATAGCCCGCTACTTGGCCTTCGCGTTTCACCTTTAGCTGAAGGAGGCGCATCTGAAGGAGGAAGAGTTCCTCAAACTTCATCCGGCGGCGGGCGCCGTCTAGCTGGGCCTGGTTTGGGGGCAGGTGTAGGTTGTAGAGGGCTTTGGCGCGGGGCATCAGCCGCAGCTCTGTCATCAGGTAATCGGGGATGATTTCGGGCAGGTCTTCGGGTTTGAGTTGGTCGAATAGTGCGCGGATGAGTTTGCGGCGGCCTCGGTGATCGAGGCCTCGGCGGTTGAGCTTTTCGGTGCTGGAGTAGACGGGCTCAAAGACGGAGGAGTCTGTTGGGGCTCGCTTCGCGAGCTCCATTTCTGGGTGGGTGATGCTCAGCTTGCCGTTGAACTCCAGCACGGGGCCGTAGCAGATGTACTCCTCCCCAACGACGAACATATTTTGCAGCACGTTGATGCCTCGGAACCAGACCAGCTCTAGCGCAGCGCCGGAGGCGTCTCTTAGCCGCCCAACCAGCCGCATTGCTCGGCCCTCGCCCTTCACGCTGAGGGTTTTCAGGATTCCTTTTATCTGTACGGCACCTTCGTTCGGGATGATGTCGATGATGCGGTGAAACTTCGTTCGGTCTACGTACCGAAAAGGGTAGGCGTGGAGGAGGTCGTTGAGGGTATGGATCAGGAGGTCTTCCGCCAACAGGTTCGCCTTGGCTGGGCCGATGCCTTTTAGGTGGGCGACGGAGCGGTCTAAGATAGCGGGCTTGTTGGTTGGTTTTGGCACTTCTGCTGGCTTCAAACAAATTTGGGTAAATGTACGGATTTGGATTGGGTTGAGGGTCTCCGGCCTACGGAATATTAGGGCAAACGCATCAAAACTTTAATCGCTCTTTTAAGTCCCCCCTAGCCCCCCGAAGGGGGGAACAGGCCATCCCCAACGACGGTATCGGTCGAGTTTAGGCATTTTAACAGGCCTAACTCCCCCCTTCGAGGGACTGGGGGGGATTTTACGTGTTTGATGCGTTTGCCCTATACGGAATATACATAAGTTGACATGGCCACAAACCCCCACCCCCAGCCCCTACCCCATCGGGGAGGGGAGCAAAACCGCTGCGGCTACCGCCTTCGCTAAATCGTTGGCAACCGCTATTTTTATCATTTAGAGACAAATTCTCGCAGTTGCTACCAACTCTGCCCTAAAAACGCATTGCGTTTTCACAAGCTCCCTCCCCCACGATAACCATTACCTTAGAGCCATGAAAACGCTGCTAACCACGCTTCTCTCCATCGGGCTGGCCTCCGTGCTTGCTGCGCAAGCAACGGTAAACCCGTTGGAACAGATCATTACCGAAAACAAAGCGACTTTCGGCCCTTGGGCAAGCGCGCCCGATAAGTACGAAATACAGGTGCTCTACACGGAAATTGACCGCAAACAAGACGGTACGGTAGCACTGAAAACCCACCGCTGGGGCGCAGACTCTACGCAATACTTCTACCCCGCAAGCACGGTCAAAATGCCAGCGGCCATCCTCGCTTTGCAGTGGATGAACGAACATGGCGCACCAGGGCTGACCCCCCAAACCCTGCTCTTCCACGGAGCTGGCACCGCACCTGCGGCCGCGCCCCAAACTACAGCTACATCAGACACAACGAGCGCTTCCGGCTATCCTTCGGTAGCGCACTACCTCCGCAAAATCTTCTTGGTCTCCGACAACGACGCCTACAACCGCCTCTTCGAACTGCTGGGCCCAACCTACATGAACCACGCCCTACACCGCGCCAGTATCTACGGCGGGCGGCTACAACACCGCGTTGGCGTTGGTGGCTTTAATACCGAAACCCATGCTTGGCTGAACCCCGTCCGGTTCGTAAACGGCGCAAACACTCCCTACCAAATCGGCGAACGACACGATGACTACTACGACCCTCTGCCACAACTGAAAGGCCAACAACGCGGCACCGGATACACCACCAACGACGGAGAACTGGTGCGCGAACCCTTCGATTTTAGCCACAAAAACTACCTCTCCGTCCGGAACCTCCACGACATCCTGCTGCGGGCAGTTCTCCCCGAAACCGTCCCCGAACAACAACGCTTTAAACTAACCGAAAAAGACTACGCGCTGCTCCGCAGCGCCATGAGCCAACGCCCGCGCGAAAGCAATTCCCCTCGCTACGACAAACCCGACAACTACGTCAAATTCTGGATGTACGGAGACCAGCCCGAGGAAACGAAAATCCCCGATGGCCTACGCATCTACAATAAGGTAGGTTGGGCCTACGGCTACCTAACAGACGCGGCTTACATCACCGATGCCGAATCTGGCCGAGAGTTCATACTAGTGGGCACGATCCACGTCAATGAAAACCGGATTTTTAACGACGGCGTATATGAGTACGAAACCATTGGCTTGCCGTTTTTCGGAGAACTTGGCCGAGCGGTTTTGGCGTATGAAAGAAGAAAGTAACGGACGGTTTGGCGGGCCGATGCGCTTGTCCTTGTACGCTATCTCCTTACCAAAGGGTTAAGAAAAGTGACCAGAGATGCCTATTTTGGTCCTAAGATTGTTTAGGCTTGGGGCCGTTCCTGTAAAACAAACCAGTACTTGCGGGCCTTTTTAGCTAAGATTCAAAAAACCAATAGTATGAAATACTTACACGGCCGTTTTGCGGCTTTGCTCATCCTCACGATGTCTTTATTCCTCGGGCAGAGCTGCCAGGTGAACCCCGTAACGGGCAAACGCCAGCTTGCGTTCATGTCTGAAGAGAAGGAAATTGCCCTTGGCAAGTCCTACGACCCTCAGGTGGTTTCGGAGATGGGCAAGTACGAGAACCCACAGCTGGCCCAGTTCCTTACCGAAAAAGGCAATGCTATGGCGGCCATTTCGGAGCGGCCGAACCTGCCGTGGAAGTTTACCCTCATTGACTCTCCGGTAGTAAACGCCTTCGCCGTTCCCGGCGGCTTCGTGTACTTCACCCGAGGCATCATGGCGCACTTCAACAACGAAGCGCAGTTTGCGGGCGTGCTTGGCCACGAGATTGGCCACGTAACGGCCCGCCACACGGTAGCTGCTCAAGCGCGGCAGACCGTTGGCCAGATCGGTGCCATCGGCGCGATGGTACTGAGCCCCGAAATTGCGAGCCAAGGCGAGAGCCTGATGCAGAGCATGCAGATGTTGTTCCTGAAGTATGGCCGCGACGCCGAGAGCCAGTCTGACGAATTGGGCGTAAAGTACAGCACCCAGATCGGCTACGACGCCAAGGAGATGGCTGGCTTTTTTGGTACGCTAGACCGCCTAACGGGCGGTTCTGAAAACCGCGTCCCGGAGTTCCAGAGCACCCACCCAGACCCCGCCAACCGCAAAGTTCGGGTAGGCCAACTAGCGGCAGCAGCCCAGTCTCAAACCCCCGGCCAGAAGTTCGTGGTAGACCGCGACGGCTACCTGCGCCGCCTCGATGGTATGATCTACGGCGAAGACCCCGCTCAGGGTTTCGTAGAAGGCGGCTCTTTTTACCACCCCGGCTTGGCTTTCCAGTTCAAGGTGCCCGGCCAGTGGAAACTGATCAACTCGCCCAGCCAGGTACAGATGGTTAGCCCAGACCAGAAGTCGTTTATGATTATGAAACTGGCGCAAGGCGCAGACCAAAACGCCGCTGCGCAGGCTTTTGTAGACGAAACCAAGATCGTGGTAGCAAACTCGAACCAGAACGCCATCAATGGCAACCCTGCAACGACCATCATGGGAGACATCACCCAACAGGCCCAACAGCAGGGCCAACAGGCGCAGAGCATCCGCGTGAAGGCCAGCTTCATCAGCTACGGCGGCAACGTTTATATGCTCGCTGGCCTCGCTGCTCCGGCTGATTTTAGCCGCTACCAGCGCGACATTGAGTACTCCATCGGTACGTTTGCCCGCCTAACCGACCAGAGCAAGCTGAACAAAAAGCCCGAGACGATCAAGATCGTGAGCAACCCCCGCAGCCAGTCTTTGGGGCAGGCACTTACCAGTGCTGGCGTGCCTAACGCCCGCGTAGAAGAGCTTGCCATCCTGAACGGTATGGAAGTGAACCAGACGATCCCGGCCGGAATGCTGTTTAAGGCACTTGGCGGAGATGTTCGGCCAGAGAAGTAGTGCTTAGCATAGACATGTGTCATCCCGAATTTAGGTTAAGATGACCATGTTTGGCAGTAGGTGACAAAATTTTTAGCGATCAGCGGGCAGTATTCAGGCAAAACGGTCCTGAATGCTGTCCGCTGATCGCTTTTTTAGGAGCAGCGCATGAGGGCGCGGCCGCAGGTGCAAAGGGGGAGTAAGAACCGTTCTTCGCACCTGCGCCCTCGCCCTAAACGGCTTACAGATTCTTCTTCAGCAAGCCATCCATCTGCTCCAGAAGTGCTGGTTGTAGCGTCGCCATTTCCGCTCGGTGCGTGAAGTAGAGCACGAGCGTGATGGCGGTGAGGTCCAGCTCCGGCAGGCCGATGTATTCTTTCAGTTTCGCCTCCGTGAAGCCAGACAGTTTGGCGACGTCGGGATAACTAAGCGCCAGCGCGTCCAGTTTGCTGCGCAGGTCTTGCTCCAGGTTCATCATCGCTCGGCCGTATTCGTAGAGGCCGAGGTGGAGGTATTTCTTCGGCTCAACGCAAGAGCGGAGGAAGACGTGCATCGTCCAGATGATTGCCCCGTCGCCGGGGTGCAGCTCTGAGCAATGGAGCACTTCATGAACTGGGGTAGGGAAGAAGTGGCGGTAAAAAACGACGGTTTCGTAGTCGCCCAACAAAAAATCTTCGCGGTGGAAACCGACCGTTGTGGCCGATGCGGCAGCCATGATCTCCAAGTCTTGGGGGATTTCCTCAATCGCTTCGCCGTGGAAGTGGAAACGCTGCTGGAGCATGAAGGTGCGCCGCCGAAACTCGCGCTTGTCTTCCAAACCGAGCCTGCGGTAGAGGTCAAAACGCTCCAGCAGCGGAGCCAGCTCCACGGGGAGGTCTGGGGCATGTTTGAGCCAGTACCGCCAGCGAAGCTGCGGCGCCAAGGCCAGCGCACCGCCGATAGCGATGACCGGGATGATCATCAGCAGATCGTAAGCACTGTTGCTGGTCGTGTAACGAAAGATAGCACCGATGGCGAAGATGCAGAGTCCGGAAAGAGAGATGGCGCGTACGGGATCCAAATGTTTTTAGCTTAATTTTATTGGTAACGACGGCAAGATAAGTCTTAGTAAGTCAGCGGATAACCTTAATTGTGCAACTTCTCGAATCAGGGCGGTGTTGAAGGGGTGTGCAAAATATTTCGCCGGATGTTTGCCTAAGTCGGTTCGGTGAACGTAACTTTGCGTCGCTCTAGCAGGAATGCCTGCCGTTGTTAATCCTGTTTCACGGTTTGATTAGCAATAGGAGCACATTCAAAATTAATTTGCCGCGATTCATGAAACGTTGCGGCAAAATCGACCGATAGGGAGAGTTTGTCGCAACGTTTCATGAATCTTCAAGCGGCAAATTAATTTTGAATAAATATATCAGGTGCAGTAGCTCAGTTGGTAGAGCAA
>CALEDI010000167.1 GCA_937949535.1 uncultured Lewinella sp.
CAGCCTCCATGAATGACGATTTCTTGCTCAACCGTTTCAACGATCACCAACGTGCGGGCCGGTTACCCTCTCCCAAACTGACGGAAGAATGGTTGGATGGTATACTCCAATTTTTATTCCCCGAGTACTGCCCGGCCCGCATCACGAGCCACCGCGCTTTCCGGCTGCAATACCAAACCAACGACCTGAAACTATTCAACCTGTTGGAAGCTTTGGAAGACCGTTTAAAGACTACCCCGCCAGATATCCGTAACGCCTTCGAGGATGTCTTGCCTGATATTTATGCCTCACTTTCTGAAGACGCAGACGCCATCTTGGCAGGAGACCCCGCCGCACAAGACCGCACCGAAGTCATCAGCACCTACCCCGGCTTTTATGCGCTGGCCGTACACCGTATTGCGCACCGACTCTGCAGCCTCGGTGTACCCTTGGTGCCGCGAATATTGAGTGAAATCGCACACCGCAAGACTGGGATTGAAATCCATCCCGGTGCCCGTATTGGGCGGCGTTTTTGTATCGACCACGGCACGGGCATCGTGATCGGAGAAACGGTAGAAATAGGGGACGACGTGAAAATGTACCAAGGCGTTACCCTCGGCGCGCTCAGCGTGGCCAAAGACATGGCCCGCACAAAACGCCACCCAACCATTCGTGATCGCGTCGTTATCTATGCCGGTGCTACCATCTTGGGCGGAGATACGGTGATTGGGGAAGATTCCATCATCGGCGGAAATACCTGGATTGTGAAGAGCTTGCCAGCAGGCAGTAGGGAGTACTACCGAGTGCCTTCGGTCGTGAAAAGCTAGAAGCTTGGACTTTGGACCAAGCTTAAGACACCAAAGACGCATTCACCTCCAGCATTGCTTGGCCTTCACTTGTCCGAAACTTTAGCGTTTCAACCTCCAGTAGCGCTAGTATAGCCTTTGTATCAAGAGCAGGTGGCGCGGCCGCAGGTGCAGGGGAAGGTTTTGAAGGCGCATCGTTCTCCGCCCCAGACTTTAGCCCATTGAGGAAATCCATGATGCCCATATTGATGAGTTCGTCGCTGATAGCGATCGTGCCCTCAATCTTACTACCAGCGAGGTCTTTGAAGTTGGTATCGAAAAGATGCTTTTGTACAGGATGCATAATAAAGGAGTAAGGGATGAAAGGTAGAAGGGATGAAAGGTAAAAAGGAAAAGAGCGTAAACCAAATTGCCACTTTTCTAGGGGTAGGGTGGTAGTTTGCCTATAAATTAGTCCGCCGACTATCATCAAAACGCGCAGCGTTTTTATAAGCCCCTCCCCCCGTGGGGAGGGGTTTGGGGAGGGGGTTTATGCGCGGAGAGAATACATTACAGATTACACCCCCTACCCCTAGGCGACAATCCGTAAGCGTACCACAAGCCGGTTCGCTTCGGAAGTCAGGCGCAATTCCTTAATGAGCGGTACCAGCTGCTGGTAGCCAGCCGCAGTAAGTAGGGCAGGAACGTGAAGCTGTAAATAATCTGAAGTGAATTCGATGCCTCGTGGGAGTTTTTCTGCAATTTGACCTTGCACCATCTTGATGATGGGCTTGTCGAACATCTTGAAGCCCGACGTGATGTTGAGCCTAAGCCACGGTTGATCGGGAAAGGAGACCGCTGGCCCGGGCTTCAGGCTTATCTTTCGCCGCACGTTACCGATCACGGGAGCGTGTACTTGAAGATGGAGGTTGACCAAGTTGCCCGCTTCGGGGTCGAGCAGCAATTCTTCTACTGGTGTATCCTTGGGCCTTGCGGCGAGAATTTCATTGAGCAAGACCCGGTCTAAGCAGAGGTCAAGCGTAGCGTCTGTACCGCCGATGTGGGCGGCGGGGTCTTCCAAGATGGCAGCTAGTGGTTCGGGGAGTGTTGGCATAAGCGGTGGGGTGGGGCAACCCTGTTAATCAGGAAGTCCAACAGTAAAGCGTAGCTTATGGTTGCTGCCGTTCGGATGGTAGCTACTTCGTTTGGGCTTGATTTAGCCCTTGATCCGCGTTTTTATTCTATTTGTACGAAGAATTGACGCTACTTTTGAAGTGATTTTGAAACGTTCTCAAACTAAAATAACCCCACTTTACATGAAGACTTTTTACCTCTTATCTTTATTTTTGGTATGCTGCACCACACTTTCCGCCCAAGAACTGGTGCGCCAACGTATTGCCGACCTACAACCACTTGATTATACCATCGAAGGAGATGCCATCCTGGAAGAATTTGACGACGGGAGCCTCAAACTGCGCCTTTCCGAAGACTTCACGACACCGGTTGGCCCTGATGTGCGTATCTTTTTATCTGATAGCGCAACCATGACGGGGAGCGTACAAGTAGCTGATTTGTCTGCCCTAGAGCATTTCTCCGGCGCGCGGACGTTCGACGTTCCCGAAGGTGTTACGCTAGACCAATACAGCCGGATATTTTTCTACTGCCAAGCCTTCCGCCAAGCTTGGGCCGAGGGCTTTCTCGCAGAACCAACAGACATTGCTACCTCCACCATCGACCGGGCGCTTGCGCGCCAGGTCGTCGTTTACCCCAACCCCGCCTCTTCTTCTCTCAACATCAGCCTACCAGACAACTTCTACCCAAGCCGAGTAGCCCTGCTGAACACACTGGGGCAAACCACCCGAACACAAGCTTTTGAGGTAGGCCCAAAACAGCTTCAGTTGGATGTCTCCGGCTTGCCGAAAGGGCAGTACGTATTGCGGTTAGAAGATGGTGAGCGTTTGCTTAGTAAGCGCATCTCTGTCGCTCGTTAGTAGTTTGTCAAGTTTGATTTTAGCACTAATGCCCAACGAGCGAAGCGAGCAGAGCCGTCTCCCCTCTCCCCCGGAGAGGGGCCGGGGGTGAGGTTTCGAGCGCAGCGAGCTGCCTCGTCGTTGGTACTAAAATCAAACTTGACGAACCACTAGTAGCCTGTCAAGTTTGATGCGTTTGCCCTAACTGAACCCTAATTCATTTGACCGCATAACTTAATTTCCCTATCTTTGCCACGCACTCACGGGAGTGTAACAACCTGGTAATGCTCAAAAGAGCATTACCGGGTTTCTTTTTACTATACTTAACTCCGTCACCTCTAGTGGCCGAGCCAAGTATACAATAAGCTCAAAGCCCCTGCGGGGCTGAACCAAATAGATTATGTACGAACTTAACGAAGCCTACAGCCAGCACCTTGAAGCCATCGCTGTGGCCATTCAAGCCAGCCCGAACCTGACCAGCTACTTAGACGAAGAGGAAGACCAATTTTACGATGCCCTCAAGCTAGAGTTTGAGCCTCAGATCGAGGCTGCCTACCAGCAGATGATTGATTTTAGCCCGCTAGAAATCGAGTCTTTTGAGCGCAAACTACTCGACGAACGCTTCGAGGGCTTGTTCCTGCCTCGTGTTCTTGGCTACTCCGTCTTACGCGGAGAAATCACGGAACATTACTACTACGCCCGCCAGAATAACCACTTCGGAGAAATCATGAAGGCGATTGCGGTAAACAGCAACTTCGATCAGCTCCGCACCCGGATCGGCCAAAGCGTACAGTGTGGCTTTGCCTTAAGCAGTGACATCTTCGTTACCAACCTCGTGAACGACGTAGCCAGCAAGCGGGTTCGCCAGTTCCTGCAAACGCAGCGCAGCAGCGATGCCCGCACGATGGAAGGCCGCCGCCGCATTGAGCGGCGCTACCGCCGCCAGTTCAAAGGCCGCAACTACCACTACGCTCCCTTCCCCGTAACACCACAGGAGCTTACCTCACACACCACCGCGCTGGTTGATTTTCTACTCTTCCGCGTCAGCGGAGAGCTAAACAACGATGCGCT
>CALEDI010000168.1 GCA_937949535.1 uncultured Lewinella sp.
GTTGCAGGTTGCAGGTTGCAGGTTGCAGGTTGCAGGTTGCAGGTTGCAGGTTGCAGGTTGCAGGTTGCAGGTTGCAGGTTGCAGGTTGCAGGTTGCAGGTTGCAGGTTGCACAAAAAAAATACCCCCCGGAAACTATGGTAGTTTTCGGCGGTTTTTTTTGTTGTTTTCTATTTTATTTTGAGTGTTCAACATCGCCCTCGAGCTTCAACCTGGAACTTGCAACCTGCAACTTGAAGCATAAAAAAAACCGCCCCGGTCATTCGCCGAAGCGACGCCGGGACGGTCCACACACTATGAGAACACCCATTAAATCTTGAAGAGTAATTGGAGACAATCGCTCCGTTCGCGTCTTCGATAGTATAGACGCTCAAAAAGGCAAAAAGTATGCGTCCGAAACTGTTAATTAACGTTAAAGTATGCCGGAGGCCCCGTAAACACTAGCTTTTGGGGTTTGCGAAATTTCGCAAGTATCTTAATTTGACGGATAGGCGACAGTGGGAAAGAGAGAATTCAGCCATTAGGGTTCAGGATTCCGGCTACCGTTGTTACATCCAGCTACCTGAATCCTGAACGCTGGTGGCTGAATTCTGATTTCTATCCTATCTTGCATCCCTGCCAATGATAACCGACGAAAGCATACAACTCGTAAAAGATACCGCCCGCGTTGAAGACGTGGTAGGTGACTACGTGAACCTGAAACGTAGGGGCCAAAACTTGATCGGTTTATGCCCTTTTCATGGCGAAAAAACGCCCAGCTTCAACGTTCGCCCGTCCCACAACAATTATAAATGTTTTGGCTGTGGGGAAGGCGGAGACCCCATCAAGTTCTTGATGACCTTGGAGCAACTCACCTATCCTGAAGCCATCCGTAGACTTGCCGCCAAGTACAACATTAAGCTAGAGGAGAAAGCCGTGAGCCAAGAAGTCCGTGAAGAACGGCAGGAAAAGGAAGCCCTGATATTGGTCAATGAGTTTGCGCAGAAGTGGTACGAAGACCAACTCTATAATACGGACGAGGGCAAGAGCATCGGGTTGAGCTACTTCAAAGGGCGCGGCTTCCGCCGCGACGTGATGGAGAAGTTCGGCCTCGGCTTCGCGCCAACGGGCCGGAACGGCCTGCGCAACGCCGCCATCGCAGCGGGCTACAAAGAGCAACAACTCGAACAACTTGGCTTGGTCCGCAACAAGAAGGACTTCTTCTGGGACCGCGTAATGTTCACGATCCACAACCTGCAGGGCAAACCGATTGCCTTTGCGGGGCGGATTTTGAAGAAGGACGTTAAGGCCCCCAAGTACGTCAACAGTCCGGAGTCGGAGATATACCACAAATCGGACGTGCTATATGGTCTTTACCAGGCGCGGCAGTCGGTGCGCAAGCAAGACAATGTGTACATGGTGGAGGGCTACACCGATGTCATCAGCCTGCACCAACACGGCGTACACAATGTGGTGGCGACTTCCGGAACGAGCCTCACGCCGGGGCAGGCAAAGCTGGTAAAACGGCAGACGGAGAACGTCACTTTGCTGTACGACGGCGACAAAGCGGGCATCAAGGCCGCCCTGCGGGGCGTCGATGTGTTGCTGGAGGCGGACCTCAACGTCCGGGTCGTCATCTTGCCCGACGGCGAAGACCCCGACAGCTATATGCAGCAGGTCGGCGTGACGGCCTTCGAGGAATACCTGACGCAAAAGCGGCGGGATTTTCTCTTCTTCAAGGCCGATCTATTGTTGGAAGAAGCGGGCGAAGACGTAGCGGCGCGCTCGGCGGCCATCCGTTCTAGCATCGCGACGCTGGCCCTCGTGCAAGACCCCCTCAAGCGGGCGAATTATCTCCAGCAGTTTACCGGCCGCTTGGGGTTGGAGGAGAGTTTGCTCATCAACCTCGTCAACCAGGCCGTTGCGGAGCGGCGGGAGAAGGTCAAGAAAGATCAAGAGCGGGAAGCGAGAAGAAAAGAAAGGGAGGCGCGCACGCAGGTGCAAGGAAAGGGTAGACGGCCCAGTCGGCGGCGTGATGTTCCGCCTCCACCCTCAGCCCAAGACGCCCCGGAATGGGGCGGTATGGAAGGCGACGCTTGGGCCGGAATGCAGGAACCCAGCGCGGCAACGGACACCCCACCACCACCCTCCGCCAACGACGCCCCCAGCTGGGAAGGCATGACCGACGACGACGGCTGGGCGGGGATGCAAGAACCCGGCTTCGACGGAGCCGGCGAAGTTTTTGACATGCCTCCACCCATGATCGATGGGCAGGTACCAGACGTACCCTTCAAGGACCCCCTTGCCGACGCATTGCTCTACATCGGGCATACCTTTCAAGAAAAAGACCTCGTTCGGCTGCTCATCGTCCATGGCGCAAAACTGTACGACGACGAAACTAAAGTCTACGTAGCAGGCTTCCTCACCGCCAACGTAGCCGACGTCCTAGAAGACTTCGACAACGAGCAGAGCCGCAAAGCCGTAGCGCTCGTCACTGATTATGTCGCCCAACACAAACAAGGGCCAAGCCCAGAATGGTTCCTAAACCACCCCGAAGAGTACATCCGTATCTTAGCAACCGAAGCAACCACGACGCCCTACACCATGAGCCCCAACTGGAAAGACAAATACAAAGTCTACCTCCGCCAGAAACACCCCGACGAAAACCAAAAGCTCTACGCCGACAACTTCCTCCGCATTTTCCGAATGGAGAAGGTAGACCGTAAGTGCAAGCAAAACATCAAGAAGATAAAGGAGTTAGAGAAAGCAGGCGACGAGAAGAAAATGCTCCTCTACCTCAAGCTACAGATGCGCCTCGATGAGATGCGCAAAAACCTCGCTGCCGAACTCGGCACCGTCGTTATTTAGGAACGAACGCCCAAACCTCATGTTAAACGATTAATAGATTAAAAGCCCAATCATGCTAGAAGCCATCCAAAACAGAAAATCCGTATTTCCTCAATTCATGACCGACCAAGCCGTTGGGAAGGAAACCATCAGCGCGCTTTTTGAAGCAGCCAACATGGCCCCCAACCACAAAAAGACCGAGCCCTGGCGCTTCCGCGTATACACCGGAGCTGGCCGAGCCAAGTTGAGCCAAAACATAAAAGAGGTCTACGAATCGGCCCGTGCGCCCGAAGTCCGCAACTCAAACGTTGTTCCTAAATTCGACAAAAAAGTACACCAAGCTCCAGTAGTAGTAACGGTATTCCTGCACCGCGATCCGGAAAAGAGTATTCCTGAATGGGAAGAAATTGCCGCCGTTGCTTGCGCAGTAGAGAACCTCTGGATCAGCTTAGACCAGTATGGTTTGGGCGGTTACTGGTCTAGCCCCGGTTTTCTTTGCGGAGATTATGGGCAATGGCCCGACGCGGCAGACAACGAACGCTGCCTTGGTGTGTTTTACTTCGGCCACTACGAAATGCCCGAGCTGCCACGTCAACGCGGCAACTGGGAAGACAAAGTAAGCTGGATCACGGAATAACCCCCTCAAGCACAATGCGCTACCAACTCTTCAACATAGATACGGCCTTACTTACCAACCGCTGCGTAGTTCGTCGCTTTCGGGAAAACGAGGGCGAGGTGTTCCACAACCTCATCTACAATAACCGTGACCTCCTCCAAGACCACTTTCCGCTTCTGGTTGGCGAAGTAGCCGCCAGCGTAGAAACCACGGAAGTGTTCGTTCGGGAGCGCATCGCAAATTGGCTCTTACAGAACGATTTCGCCTTCGGCATCTGGTCCAACGAAAGCACCGAATTGATCGGTTACATCCACCTATTCGATATCAACTGGGAGGTCCCCGCCGCCGAATTGAGCTTCTTCCTAGACCGAGACCACCTCAAAGATGGTATAATGACGGAGGCCCTAGCGCGCGTAATAAGGTTTGGCTTCAAGCAACTCGACCTTGAAAAGGTCTACATCAAAACCTTGGCAGACAACTACGACAGCCAACGATTGGTACGAAGAGTAGGCTTCAGCCGAGAAGGCGATCTGCGCAACGAATACCGCAAACCGGGCGGCAGCTTGGTAGACCTGATTCGCTTTGGCTTCAGCCGGGAAACTTACGGGGAGTAGCGTTAGGAAACCTTGGTTTAGCCCTCTCGGAAATACCCCAAAGACCCACCGACCCAAGTCTTGTTCTTATTGTACTTCACCCCAATCATCTCCCCTTTGGAGAGGCGAACAAGGTTATTGATGAGCCGGGGCCGATCTTCGTTCTCAGGCCAGACGAACATCATCCGGACCTCAACGCGGGCGGGGTCGTCGAGGGTTTCTACCAGCGGTAGGTAGTTGACTTTCTTCTGGAGGATGAAGTGTTCTGGCTCCTCAATAGCGGCAATTTTCTCGGCCGTTGGGTACAGGTCTACGCCCGCTCCGGCGAAGCTGTAAAGTGGTTTCAGCACGTAGTCTTCTAGGTTGGCAGGCAGTTCGGTTACTTCGTGCAGGAAGCGTGTGTCTGGCACGAATTTGCTGTCAATCATCGGGAGCGTATACTTGCTCAACAGGAAGAACCAGTTGGGGTGCCCGGCCCATTCTACCTCAATCTCTTCTACCATATTGAAGGTTCGCTTCAAGTCATCGCGTTCTTTCAGTTCATCAAAAATAACGCGGTTGTAAATGCGCTTCACCTCCGTCCTTTGGCCTTGGCGGTTGTAGTAAAGTTTGTTGCCATCGAGCTCAACTTCGCTGATGCAGACTTCGGCAATGCCTAGCTCTGCGCAGCAAACAGTAAAGTCTATTCGGGTGTTTTGCGACGCGGGGTCAACCTCCAGCAGAATGACGTTCTCTGGCGCATGGTTACCGAGGATGGCCTTGCTGAAAATAGATAGGTATTCCGTTTCATCTACTCCGCCAAACCAGCAAGTAAGCTCCTCTGGAACTGGGAAAAACTTGCGATAGCTTTTGTTCAGCAAGTACTGAAAGAAATAAAGAGAAGGGAACCCTTGGCACTCGATGAGCTGCGGCAGTACCCGCCCATCGGCCCCTTCGCAGAGGCCAAAATCAAACTGCATAAACAGCGGATGCTCATCCTGATTAGGGACAAACTCTCCGGGAGGGATGGCCGCACGGGAGCGTTCGGCAAAGCCTTTTTGTGTAACTACTTCAAGCACATCATTACACGCCGCAACCAGGTCGTCGCGCAAGGCATCAGGGATGAACACCGGTGTTTCGGCTACGTGAAAACTAGGCTGCTGGCCATACTGCGCTCCCAACCAGTTGAGCATACCTTCGTAGGCCGCGTTGGTAAAGGTATCGTTGTGTTGTCTGCGAAAATCTTGGATCATTAGAAGGCGTATTGGGTCTGTAGGCAAAGTTACCTGAAATAGTATGGCTTAGGTTG
>CALEDI010000169.1 GCA_937949535.1 uncultured Lewinella sp.
AGTCGAGCACGAAGTACTGCGAAGCACATTCTTTTTCGCTCACAGTACGAGGTACATATTTAGTCCTATACAAACCATCTTGCACCCTAGGAATTACGAGTTCTTTACGTGGCGAAAAAGTTCGCCTGTCGAGTTTGGAGAGGCCGGAGGCCCTCCACCCAACTGCCAACCTACAACTCACCTTTTAGTCGATCCTTTGAGCGTCCGGCATCCAAACCTCACGTTAATTGTCTACTTTTGCTTTAGTTATTTTATATCCCAAAGACATCTTGTCGTAGAAACGATGAGGACTTTCTACATCTGTTACATGAAATATTTTCTTAACGACGACCCTGTCTTCGGAACATCCCCGAGGCACTCTTGCATTGTTATTCTGGTACTTATTTTGAGTTTGTTTTGCGGCAATAAGTTGCCAGCCGCTAAAAACAGTGCCTCAATTACGGCCTTGCCCCCAACTGCGGTGTGCCAACCGCTAACCGCCTACGCGGACGCTAATTGTGAAGCTACGGCCACGGCGATAGCGTTTGACGGCGGCTCTACCGATCCGGAAATGGACCCGCTGACTTTCAGCATCAGCCCCTCCGGCACTTTCCCGCTCGGCACAACGGATGTAACCCTAACGGTTAGCGACGGAACGGAAACGAGCCAGTGCTCAACAACCATAATGGTGCTCGATACCATCGCTCCAACCCTAAATACCACCGACCAAACCATCACCCTCAACGACGGAAACCTGAGCCAAACACTAGCGACGGCAGACCTCGTGTCTGCCGCAGACAACTGCAACGGCGCGCCGATCACGTTCACTTTCGACCGCGAACTGACGTTTGACGGTAACGACATCGGGACCAATCTCTTAACGGTTACGGCAACCGATGCCAGCGGCAACGAGGCCGAAACGACCGTCACGGTTGTCGTTACTTTTGACCCGCCAGTCATCGTTTGCCGTGGGAGCATAAACCTGACGCTTGACGACGAGTGCCAACGTACAATGGTCCCGAGAATGGTCTTGGCGGGCAATATCGGGCTGCTTGATTTCTTCGAGTTTGAAATCACCGTGATGGACAATGACCCCAGCAACGGGCCCGTGGTTGATGGCTGTGGCTTGTTTCAGTATTCCGTTACTTCCCTCGATGACGACCTCGATTTCGATACTTGCTGGGGCACCGTTAAGGCCGAAGACAAAACGCCGCCAGCCGTGGCGGCCATCCCCGACGACATCGACCTTCTTTGCTTGGATTTGGACGAGAACAACCTGAGAACCCTTCCCGCTAGCGTTGGCCGCTGTTTTGAGGTGTTTGCCAACGACGCGAGCGCTGCTGCTTCCGGCCAGTTGGGCGCGGCCGCAGGTGCAGTGGTGGTTGGTACAATGGATGCTGCGCTAGCAGCGCGTTTGTTGGCCGGAGGGGATGCTCCCGTGGTACCAATCTTTACCGATGGTTGTGCTGAACGCATTGAGGTTTGTGTCTTTGACACCGTCGATGAAGGAGACGACCCTGGCTGCGACGAGGCCGTAATTACGCGCACCTTCACTGCTACCGAAATCCTATTTTGCGAGTCTCTCCCTTCCGCAGGAACGCCAGGTACCGCTAAGGCCGCTTACGCCCTAACCTTTAATCGGCCAACACTGGACGACCTCGACGAGAACAGCATTGAGGAGATCATAACAATTGAAAGCTGTGGTTCAGACCCCAGCGTCCGCCCAGCTCCTCGCCCCGAAGACTATCCCTCGCTCCTCGTCGGAGACCGTACGCTTGTTCTCCAAAACGGAGAGGAGGTTTGCCGAATCGGGGTTACCTATTCTGATGGGCCAAGCTTTGTGAGCTGCCCGAATTCATATAAGTTCATACGTACTTATACGGTTGTTGATTGGTGTGCTCCTAACGAAGTCCGCACCCTGAGCCAAGTGGTGAAAGTAGGTGACACTACGGCGCCTAGCTTCATCGGCCCAAACGTACAAATTGATATTAACGGGACCCTGGTTTACGGTACCAACGCTGGGACCACCTGCGCGGCTTACATCCGCTTAGACGATGTGCTCGTAACCGACAATTGCCCTGGCGCGGTGAGCATCTTCGCAGAAATATTCCCGAACGGTGACCTCGCTGGCCCTGCTATTGGCGCTTTCAATGTCGTGCCCGGAGGCAGCCCTGAAACTACCTCCGCTATTCCGGTTGGTACACACGTGATGCGTTATACCTACACCGATGCGTGCGGCAATACCGGCGTTACCGACCTTAACTTCCGCGTGGAAGACCAAAGCCCACCGATAGCCATTTGTGAAACCGGCCTAACGATTAGTCTTACTGGGAGCAACAACAACGGATCAGCGGTGATTATGCCAAATAACATCGACAATGGCTCTTATGACGACTGCTCCGCTGTGGTCTTTGAGGTTGCGCGGGTAGACACCGACGACCTCGCGGCTGGAGATTACGCCCCTCAGCTGACCTTGAGCTGTGCTGATGCAGGGACGGTGAGTGTTGGCCTTCGGGTTACAGATTCTGAAGGCAGCGCAAACTTCTGCTGGCTGAACGTATTGGTAGAAGATAAAACGGCACCAAGCTGTATTGCCCCCACCAACACAACAATCACTTGCGTTGACTACGGTACTAATTTGCCAAACGACATTACCGAGGCTACCGGAGAGCAACTCAATACGCTTTTCGGTCAAGCTGTTGGTTTAGACAACTGCGGCACTACGGTCACCCAAACGGTGAGCGGCATGGTGAACAACTGTGGGGTAGGCAACATCACCCGCCAGTTTGTAAGTACCGACGATGCTGGCTTTACGAACATGAACACTTGCATCCAGCGCATCGATGTAATTGGCGTTCATGACTACCGAATTACGTTGCCGACGGATGCGTCTGGAGACTGTATGGAGATCCCCGCCTACGGCGAAGTTGACTCGGAAGAACTCGCCTGTGACCTGATCACGACCACCACCGACGTTGATACCCTGCGCACCCAACTAGCGGGAGAGGAATGCTTCAAGCTCCGAGTAACCTACGACGTTGTGAACTGGTGTGCGTACAACTCTTTCGGGGAGCCGTACGTGATCCGTCGAGACGCGCCGGGTGCGCTTAGCGCAACGCAAGACCCGCGTGATATTGACGAAGACCCGCTCTACATCAACGTCACGCCAGGTAGTTCGACCTCGACCATCAACGACGACGTAGCTTTCTACAGCTTGATCGGGACAGACCGTACTTTCGACCCTTCGCCATCTCCGCAGAACGACCAGGCCCTGGGCGACAACGGGGAAGGGGATACTGACGACGATGATACTTACGGTACGAACGTTTACGATAGCCGGGGATTTTTCCGTTATACCCAGTTCATAAAAGTCTACGATGAAGTAGCTCCTGAGATTGCGTTCGTAGCTCCCGCAGCGTGTTTTGAGGGGACTGGCGAAGGTTGTCGTGCTATGGTCACGCTTGAGTTCTCGGCTATAGACGAGTGTTCCGAAGCGGTGGTTGGGGTTGAGTTTGACGCCGACTTTATGGGAGCGTTTGTTAGCGACGACCCCGCAGGTCTCGACGTGGACATCAGCCTATCTAACGATGGCGACGGGAATTACGTAGTAACAGCCAACAATGCACCTGCTGGCGAGCATGCTGTTCGTATTCTTGCTACTGATGGTTGTGGCAATTCAGATGCGCAAACTGTGGTGTTTTGTGTAAATCCTAATCGTCCTCCTAGCCCGATTTGTGTTCAGGCGCTTACCGTCGTACTAATGGACGATGGTAACGGCGGCGGCATCGCTTCCATTTGGGCTGTAGACTTCGTTGCTTCTCCAATCTTTGATTGCTTCGGCAACTTGGTTGAATCTTACAGCATTTACCGCTCTAGCGCGGCGGACTCAACTAACTTCGTGCCTACGGCAGGCGTGTTGAGCATTGATGACATCAACTGCGACGACTTCGATAACGAAACCGTGAACGTACGTCTGTATGCATTTGATGAACACGGCACTACGCCAAACTACTGCGAAGTGGTGGTGGAAGTACAGGGCGACATGAGCTATTGCGACGATGCTTCCGGCATACTTTCCGGTTTGATTACTACGCAGAACGATGAGGTCATGGAGGGTGTTTTGGTAAGCCTGAACAGTTCCGCTGGGATGGACGAGACCACCACGACTGATGCGAACGGAGCGTACCGCTTCAACAATCTTCCGTTGGGAGCCGACTATACGATCCAGCCGATATTTGATGCAGGCTTTAGCTTCCAGCGCATCCGCGCATCCGATCTGGTACGGGGGATCGGCCATATTTTGGGTAGCGCGCCGTTTACTGATGCTTACCAGTTTGTGGCTGCGGATGTGAACCGAGATGCTTCTTTCGACGTATTTGACATTCTTGCCGCACAACGCTCTATCCTGGGCATTGACGATGGGTTTACCGGCGGCAACTGGTTTATGGTTGATGCAGGTACGGAAATAAATATGGACGACCCCTACGCAACGGCATTCCCTGAGGTGTACAATGCCAACAACCTGCAAGGCCGCCTAATTGCCGACTTTGTCGCGATAGAAAAGATGAACCTTACGGGGGCTACGGGGCAATAAAGGGTGTGTATGCAACCGATGGCTCTTCAATAGATCAACCAAACGATTAAGAGGCTAGGGCTTTAGCGATCAGGATTCAGCGATGCAGGATTCAGGCTACCGCTGTTACATTTGGCTGCCTGAATCTTGGTTACTTAGATCAATGACTTCCTCAACTTCCCAATCGGCCTTCAAGGCCGGAACTTCGAACCGCCGGATAAGCTCAGGTTGCCGCCGGAGGAGGAAATCTCCGGCATCGTACCGTTGGTTTCTATTGATATCGTAGATGATTTCTACTTTGTAGGTGGCTGGCTTTAGCCCTTCAAACTTACCATTGTAGGCAGTTTGCTGACTGATGTAACGACTGGTGCCAGGGATTACTTTGTCTTTGTCTAGCAAGCGCAAGATGTAGTTTGCGCTTGAGTCAAGATTGATGGCTTTTAGGGTAAGGATGCCGAATTTTTCTGGCCCGTCAAGGTTGAACTTACTTGAAATTGTGTCTTTGTTCTGGCTCCCGTTCCATGCGGTGAGTGCGCCGGGGAGGATGTCTAGGAAGAAGGGTTTTTGTAAGTCCCATGCAGACCGGAAGTTGATTTGGCCGGGGAAGACGGTGTCAAGCAAATAGCTGAAGGTTTGGCGGTCGGGGAAAGTGTCTTTGCGCAGCTGTATCAGGCTGGTATCTATTGTTTCCAGTGGTTGGTTGAAGGTGAAACTTGGGCCAGTTACGCTAAAGACACGGTTTTTAGGCCCGGCGACTACTGCTAGTGGCCTACCGCTGGAGCTACCGGTAGCTTCAACGACGATGGTATCGTTGAACACTGCATCTCGGCCAACATAAATGGTGTCCTGCCCGCGCTCTTGGTAGTAGAGTTTGATGGTGTCTTTATCGTTGTAGCGCAGGTAATCGGTGCGGATGGTTTTGAGGTCGATGCCTTTGGCTGCTTGGTTCATCGTAAGGATGATTTCTCCGAAGGCGCTTGTGTCTAGGTTGATGACTTTTGTAGGGATGGGTAGCGAGGATAGGCGGACGGTTCCGATGTCGGTACTGCCGTCTGCAACCGTGATGATGGTGTCGATGAAGCCGGTAGAGAGCGGTTTGAAGGTTCCGGTGAGGTCGGCGTAGTAATTGGTAGCACCGGGGTTGCGGACCAAGGCTACGGCGCGGTATTTTCCGGGGCGGATATTGAATACGGTGAATTGTCCTTCTTCGTCAGATTGGGCGAAGTAGGTAGGGTTTTCGGTTAGTGCGGCAGTATCGGCGAGGTTTCCGTAGAGGGTAAAGGTTGCGCCATCGAGGGGTTCTCCGGTGAAGTCTTCCACTAGGGTTCCCGTTACGGCAGCAGAGTCGAGTATTGGACCGGTAGCGAATACGAAGCGGAGGTTTTCGGTGGGGTTGCCCTCGTTGAGGTCTTTGATGGCGGAGCCGACGTTGACTACGTAGGTGACACTGTCGCGCAGCGCCAGCCCCTCCAAAGGTATCACGAGGCTGCGCCGACGCAGGTAGGGCTGGTTGTCTTCGCCTAGTTCCAATGGTGGAGAGATGATGATTTGCTGCTTCGGGTCTTGCTCTACCCATTCATCAAAGGTGAGTACAATTTCTTCGGGCCGGAAATTGGTTTGGAAGTTCGTAGTCGTTTCCTCAAGAACTAGTACTGGGCCAATCGTGTCTCGTGCTCCGCCGGTGGGGGAGGAAGGAGTAGCGCAGTGCTGGAGGGTAAACATTTGGGCTAGTAGCACAAGTAGTAGGCCGACGATGGCAAGTATAGAACGGGTCATTGGGGCTATTGATACCAAAACCGGAGAAAATGTTGGCTCCGATGAGCAAAGGTAACACGGTCTTAACGGTTTGTAAGTGTGTTCGGTCAAATGTGTAAAACCCTGTGGAAATCGCGGGGAAAACTAAGGGACACACGGACTAACAATCTATTGGTCTGACGTTCTACCTTCGCCCTCTATGCGGCTACGCCAACTCGAAATAAAAGGCTTCAAAAGCTTTGCAAACCAGACGATCGTCAACTTCGACGAAGACGTCATTGGCATCGTTGGGCCCAATGGCTCCGGCAAGTCAAACATCGTTGACGCTATCCGGTGGGTGTTGGGCGAACAGAAAGGGCGTGAGCTGCGCCTTGATAAGATGAGCTCCGTCATCTTCAACGG
>CALEDI010000170.1 GCA_937949535.1 uncultured Lewinella sp.
GTAATGTCAAACAGGCTCAGCTTCGCTGTCCCGCCAGCGTTGGTGAAGACGAGGTCTACCGTACCGATGTTGTTTTGTGGTATGGCCTCTCCTTGCCGGTTGCGGTTGGGCTCAATGACGTCCCAAGTTTGGGTGATGCCGCTAGAGGTAAGGTCGTAGATGGGGTAGAGGCCAGGGGTGTCCATCTTAGAAATCTCGCCCCAGTGTACATCTCCGGAAAGGAAGATGACCCCGTTAGCCTTGGTGGATTTGATGAGGTCAATCATCCGTTGTTGTTCATGGGGTACGTTCGTCCATGATTCCCAACCGTTGTACGTATGGCTGAACTGGTTGCTGCTGGCGATGATGCGCGCATCGGCTGGTTTGCGGAGTTCGTTCTCCAACCAGGCCCACTGGGCCTGACCGAGGAAGGTGCTGTCCGGGTTTTGGTTGGGGATGTAGTCGTTCTTGAAGGCCGTGTCTTCTTTTTTGCGGTGGATGAGTTCGTCGCGGAAGGTCCGGTTGTCCAGCAGGATAATCTGGACTTTGCGGCCGTTGCGCTCCAACCATTCGGTGCCGTAGATGCCGGGGTGGGCGCGGCGGTTGTTGTTTTTGGGGACTTCCCAGAAGTCCATGAAGATCTCTTTAGACTCGGCTTTGAGGGGGAAGTGGCGGCCAGCGTCATTCCAGCCGTAGTCGTGGTCGTCCCAAACCGCCAGCAGCTTTGTGCTCGCTTCGAGGCGTTGAAACTCGGGCTTGGCCGCCAGCCGAGCGTACTTGGCCCGGAGGGTGTCTAGGGTGTAGGAGTCTCCGTAGATGTTGTCTCCGAGGTAAATGAACACATCTGGCCGCTGCGCGGTAGCGACATCGAGCATCGGTTGCGGCTTATCCTGATGGCCGCAGGAGCCCAGCGCGATGCGGAACGAGGCCGGTTTGGGGGAGGTCTTCCCCGGCGCATTACAAGCTGCGAAGCTGATGCCGATGATGAGGCTCAGGAACTGGAGGAGTCTGGGCATGGTCTGCTTGGTTTAGACCGGTGAATATAGGGTTTAGCGGTCAGGGTTCAGCCTTCAATAGTGTTATACAATGGTTCGCTATGGTTTTGCAGGGGGCGTACCCAATAGTGGCTAGGCACTTCAAGCACTGTACGGATTTTAGACGTGTGCGGGGTAATCCCACACACGCCCAAAATGTAAAATTGAACGTTCCCATCGCTTGAAACTGAGCGTTCACCTCGTCTTGTATCCCTGCCGGGGGCCTTCTTTGACGGGCCAAAGAAGCAAAGCCCTTTGGCTGTGTCCCCGGCTGATCACAAATACTGAACCTGATGGCTTAAAATGCAAAAACTCGCCGTCAAATCTTTTGCCTTGCGTTTTAGATTTTCGGTTATTGAAGCCTTTCGGAAAAATATAAATTTAGAAAGGGCTCAAACAGTTTGCATTTCTTAACAGCCATCAGGTCCAGTATTTGTGGCCGGGGCCAAGGCCGATGGTCGGCTATCTTTAACGCCTTGTGCTTTGTGTAAAAATACCTAGCCATTCGATTAAATAGAACTTGTAGAGAAGTATAGAACTTGGTTTTTCAAGCATGAAATAAGCCTGAAATTGTAGCGGACTATTGTTATACACGCCCAACAACCCAGCAGCAATAAAAATTGCGAACGATTGCACTATCTTCGCCGCGCAGCCTCGTGCCTTTCCGATTTGTATCATGACAACACCCACACCAGACGACCACATAAGCCTTCATGTTGCCGCCTTCAACCAGGTGAGCGAAGGGGCCTTGTGGGCAGATAAGCAGGGGCGAATCACGTACGCAAACGAAGCCGCCTCTCGGCTATTGGGCTACACTAAAGGTCAGCTCCTCCGGAGTTCTTACCTAGAAATAGACCCCAACTACAGCCTGTTGGGGTGGAAGAAATTCTGGAAACAGCTCGCCACCGAAGGCAGTACTCACCTAGAGACCCAGTTCGTTAATGCCGGAGGAAATTTCTTCGGGGTACGGGGCCACATCGGCTTTGATGCCGTGGCCGGGGAGCGAGAGCTTTGCCTCATTGTGTTTAGCTCTACCGAGGAAGGAAGCCGCGAAGCCGATCTGCTAGAAGCCGCCCAACGCGACGGTAAGATCGGTGGCTGGGAGTACCACCTCGGAACGGGGCAGGTCTTCGTGTCTCCCCTCCTGCGGGAGTGGTTGGGCTGGTCTTTAGAACGAGACTTTTATCCCGTAGGCGACCTGGCCGAAAAGCTTGCTTCGCACCTGCTACCGAGCCAGAAAAAAGAAGCCGCTACCCTACTCTCTCGGCTAATGAAAGCCGCCCGCGCCGCCGAAGTAACCCTAGACTTGCAACTGGCCGACGGGCAAACCCGCAGCCTCCTCCTCCGGGGGCAATCGGTTGAAAACGAAGTAGAAGTACGCAAAATATACGGCACCGCCGTACGCGAGGAAGACCACCTCGCCGGCATGATCCCCGCCGGAGACGAATCCACCTTTCAGTTCAGTTTAGACCAAAGCCGAGACGCCATCTTCTGGGTCGACCTCACCAACGGCCACCTCGCATACGCCAACGCCCGCGCCCGCGAACTAACCGGTTACTCCCGTCAAGAAATCACCGGCCTACCCGTAAACCTACTCAGCGAAGACTATAAAACCGCCACCGAAAAACTACACTCCGAGCAGTATTTGGAACTAACCCCACAAACCAAACGCAAAGACGGCACTACCTACCCCACCCGTGCCGGAATGCACCTCCACACCGCCCCCGACGGAAAAGAATACGCCGTCGTTATAAGCCACGACAGCAGCAGAGAAACCGCCAACACCGAAGACATTCAACTGCACACCGCCACCCTAAACACCCTGCAAGAATGGGTCATCTGGCTCAACAACGACCACGAGGTAGCGATGATGAACACCGCAGCCCGCAAAAAACTCAGCCGCCGAACCACCCGCAAACTTACGGGCCTGCGCCTCAATGAATTGATGCCCGAGCTAGACATCCCCGCCCTAGCCCAAGTACGACAGGAACAGCTAGACGGCCGCGTACGGCCAGACACCGACTACATCTACGCCGACACCAACGGCAAAGAACGGACGTTACAAATTCGGTTCGTACAGGTCGCCGCTGGCAGCCGAATGTACCTCGGCGTGATCTGCCACGACGTGACCAACGAGATGGCCAGCCGCCGCCGGCTGCAAGAAGCAAAACGCCGCGTAGACGAACTACGCAAACAACTGGAAAGCGAAAACGAAGTCTTGAAGGAAGAGATTGGTACCGTGACCGCCAATGGGCCCATCATAACGGTATCCAAAAAATACATGAAAGTTCTCGGCCAAATTGGTCAGGTAGCCGGCACCGACGCCACCGTGCTCGTAACCGGCGAAACCGGAACGGGCAAAGAACTGCTCGCACAGAGCATCCACAATTTCAGCAACCGGGGCGCCCGCCGGATGGTGAGCGTCAACTGCGCCGCGCTGCCCGAAAACCTGATTGAAAGCGAGCTTTTCGGCCATGAGCGGGGCGCGTTTACCGGCGCGTTCGCACAGAAAAAAGGAAAGTTCGAACTGGCCGACGGTGGCACCATCTTCCTCGACGAAATAGGTGAGCTTCCGCTAGACATGCAGTCTAAGCTCCTGCGCGCACTACAGGAAGGCGAAATACAACGGATTGGCTCCGCAGACATCATCAAAGTAGACGTTCGAGTAGTCGCCGCCACCAACCGCGATCTAGAACGGATGATCGGGGACGGCACCTTCCGCGAAGACCTCTTCTACCGCCTCAACGTTTTCCCGATCCACAACCTGCCCCTCCGCGAGCGGCCGGAAGACATCCCCGTTTTGGTGAAACATTTCACCAAGATATACGCCCAAAAAATGGGTAGGCCAGTAAGCCAGATCAACCAGAAAGACCTCGAAAAACTGGTTGCTTATGACTTCCCCGGCAACGTCCGGGAACTCATCAACCTAGTAGAACGGGCCGTCATTACCTCCCGAGATTCTACCCTGAACTTGGGCGCGTCCCTCCGAGCACTCCGCAGAACCGATAGAGGAGACGGCAAGCTCTCCCTTTCGCCCAACGACCGCTTGGTATCCTTCGAGGAAATGCAACGCCAGTACATCATGGAGGCCCTACGCCGAACCAAAGGCAAGGTAACCGGAGCAGGCGGAGCAGCAGAACTATTAGATGTAAACGGCCGGACGCTGATGAGTAAAATGGTGAAATTGGGAATTGATCGGGGGGAGTTTACTTGAGGGTTCAGCAATCAGGGCCCAGCATTAAGGCTGCCGCAGTTACATTGGCCGCCTGGTTTCTGAACGCTGAACATGTGCATAACCGAACAAATACACTAACTTGGGTTTTCAAACATAAAACCAAAACACGCCCAATGAAAAAGATAGGTATTCTCTACGGCCGCGAGCGGTCTTTCCCGCCCGCAGTAATTCAGCGCATCAACGATATGAACGTTGACGGGATCATTGCCGAGCCGGTCAAAATTGACAAGTGCGGACAGGGGCTGAACCCCGGCTACGCCGTCATCATTGACCGCATCAGCCAAGACGTACCTTTCTACCGCGCCATGCTGAAAAACGCCGCCGCTACGGGCACAGCCGTTATCAACAATCCGTTCTGGTGGAGTGCTGACGAGAAATTCTTCAACAATGTACTTAGCGTTGGCGGCCTAGACGTGCCCGTCCCGAAAACCGTACTGCTGCCCAGCTACGAAAAGCCGGACGACACCTCCGATGAGTCCTTTACCAACCTCGCCCATCCCTTGGATTGGGACAGCATGTTCAATTACATCGGTTGGCCCGCATGGACGAAGCCCCACGACGGCGGCGGCTGGAAGTCGGTCTACAAATGCAACGGCCCCGAAGACCTCTGGAAAGCCCACGCCGAAACCGGACAACTGGTGATGATGCTGCAAGAAAACATCACCTTCACGAGCTACTTCCGCTGCTACTGTATCGGGCGCAAGTACGTGAAGATCATGCACTACGAGCCCCGCAACGAGTTCCTAGATCGCTACAACTGCCACCACGACGTATCCGACGAGATGATGCAGCTCATGCACGACTACGTCATCAAGATCAACGAATGGCTTGGCTACGACTTCAACACCGTCGAGTTTGCCATCCGAGACGGCATCCCCTACGCCATCGACTTCTGTAACCCCGCGCCAGATGCGGACAAGTTCAGCGTAGGCGAGGAGAATTTCAACTGGGTGATCGAGCACGCCGCCAAGTACGCCATCGAGCGGGCGCAGGCGCAGGTGCCGGGCAAGAGTAACCTTACTTGGGGTAAGTTTATCTCGCAGTCGGTTGCGGGTACGTATGACTCTACCAAGAAATAGGGGCATCGTTAGTTTCCTAAACTCTTAAAGCAACTAATCATTTGCATTACCTGTTTCCAAATTAAAACCTAGGTATGAATTCTGATGCCGTACAGTACTTAACTGATGATAGTGGGAATAAGACTGCTGTCCTAGTTCCAATTGATCGCTGGAATAAAGTTTTTGAATTCTATGACCAATATCACCGATTGAAGACAAGCATACATCAG
The DNA here is from genome assembly GCA_937949535.1 of uncultured Lewinella sp. Lineage (GTDB taxonomy): Bacteria > Bacteroidota > Bacteroidia > Chitinophagales > Saprospiraceae > Neolewinella. The sequence goes on from CALEDI010000170.1 coordinate 5,537, forward strand.
GGTTTTCAAGAAATTAATGATATGACTGAAGCGGATAAGGCATCTCAGGACATCCAAGCTTTTCTTGATGAGCTCTAGAATAATATTGTCCCAAGAGTTTAAAAGACAAGCAAAGCGGCTCGGAAAGAAGCGTCGTTCCCTTGGTTCAGATTTACAAATACTCTTCGACCAACTTCTTGAGGAACCTCGACTTGGCACCGAAATCAAGCCAGATGTCTTTAAGATTCGTCTCGCAATAAAAAGTAAGGGCCGTGGTAAAAGTGGAGGTGCTAGAGTGATAACTTACGTGGAAGCGAGTGTAGTTGAAGAGGAAGAGTTTGTGGATATAAACCTGATAACAATTTACGATAAGGCTGAAACAAACGCTATCCGAGACGAGCATATTCAGCAGATTATAGATGAGCTACCCGAAGATTGATGCTTCATTCAAGTACAATATCTTTTATCCAAAGCTAAGTATGGTCGTACTTACTGACGATTGGCCACTCCGCACCAGCTGCGCCGAGATCAACAAACCAATCATTCGCCCAGCCATACCGGTCGTTGAAACGGGTCACCTCGTCCCAATACTTATCGGCCACCTCTACCTCACCTCGCTCCCCGGTTTAAACAACCGCTGGCTGAAAGGAAAGCTAAATTCTTGGCCTTCGATGGTGGCCTTGAAGGAGAGACTTTTCGCTTCATCATTTCGCTCAAAGGCAATCTTTCCGAAGGCACTTTGGCCGGGGCCGATGGTCGTGATGCGAAAGGCATAATCTAGCCAGAAGTAGCGGCTGTCTGGCGCAGGTTCTGCGCCGCCCAGCGGAATTGCAGCGCCCCGGACCACTTCGTTTTCTATATTGTCGTTTTGTAAATTAAAGCTCAAGTCTAAAGCTGTATTAAGGGCTACTTCCCCGTAAAAAAGTGCATCTACGGGTTCTACTCCATTGGTTGCAGCCAAAGCAGCACCCGCAACATTAAGAGCGATGCTTGTGAGACCAAGTACCTGATCACCTCGGAGTTCTTTAACGGACTCTAGGTCTGTTGCAAGCAACTGCAACTCCGGGTCGATGGCCTTCCGGACCGGGCCAGCATCTCCGATGAGGAGGCACGTTGCGGGGTCGAAGTTAAAGGGCTTATCGCTCAGGTTATCGACCGCGAGGTGGAAGACGACGTATTTCGGCGAGGAATCGTAATAACTCACCGTCAACTGTGCTTGCCCGTCGGATTGGGTAACGAGTTTTTCGCCGTTGCGATAGGTATTCGTTTCCATTTGTGGGTCTAACCTAGCCACATAGGGCGCAGCGCAGGACGTGAAAATAAACGCAAATAAAACTAAGAAGTAATAATGTCTCATGATGAAGGGGTTTAGGCCCCCTAAGGAAAGGACTCCCCATTACTAATCGAAAAAATACGCCTGCTTTAAGGAAATTTTAAATTGAGCTGCCGCTTTCGGGAAAGGGCACTTCCCGCATAATAAACGCGCCAAAATCCGTTCCCCAAGTAGTGTACGTAAGGCCGGAAGGGTGAACACCATCGCTAAAGAAGGCCGTTGGGTCTTCGTCCATATTTAGGGCTTTGGTCCAGTGGGCTAGGCGGATAACCTCATGATTGTAAAATAAGTTCCGCTGGCCTTTGATTAAGTCGGTCAGTTCTTCACCGAAGTACTCGACCATGTTGCCGAGGGTGAATTTGATGAGTGGGGTGAAGGCCGGAAACTCCTTGATGGGCGGCATATTAGGGAAACAGATGGGCACATCGGCCCCAAACCGTGCGCGGAGATCGTCGATGACGGCCTGCATGTCTCGCCGGAAACCAGCGGGGGTATTCATCTTGAAGGCTTCGTTGCCGCCCATACCGACTACGATTAGGTCTACCTCTTTTTCTTCGATTAGCGGCAACACCTCAGCTTTCAGCTTCTTGAGCGTGAAGCCGCTCCGAGCGTATACCCTCCATTGCACCTCGGTCTTCCACCCTGCTCCTAGCGTCCGCGCCAAAGCACCCGTAAAACCCTCTTCGTGCGTAGCCACCCCGACACCAGACATGGTGCTCTCGCCCACTACAAGCAATCTTAACGAACGGTTTGCTGGCCCCCAAACGATGCCTTCCGGGCCTTCGGCATCGGGCAGTTTGGGGACGCTTTTCACGATCCGCTGGCCGTGTAAATACATGAACGGCAGCAGCGGAAGCATGATGGCACCGCCAATGAAGTACTTGAATTTCATCAGTTATTGGTTGAATGCCTTGCCCAATTTATTCAGGTACTGCGCACTGGTTTCTTTGAGGTAAATGCCCAACGAGAAGGCCGTTTTATCGAGTAAATTAGTATCCAGTACGCTATAATCAAATCGGTGCTCCAGCCCCGAAGTAAGCTGTTCGCGTTTTCGGGCCAACAGTTCAAATTCAGAATTACTGATGTTGTTTTTGCCGCCTGCGTTCACGTATCCTTTCAGCCTTCGTTCTGTGTCTTCCAGCCCGTCTTGCAAAATTTTGAGCGCAGTGGCTGCCTCCGACAAAATCTTGCGTTGCAGGTTGATGCCGTCCATCGCTAGCGTCTTTTCAGATTCAATCTGTCCTTTCGTTTTCTCTACCGAAAAATAATGCTCGTCGATGTCGCTGTTGAACTGCTTAACGGTAGCAAGATGGGTTTCGGCCAGCTTACGCATCGGTACGATGATGGCCTTGAATTTTTCAGCTTGGAGCAAGTGGTATTGCTTCTCTCCCGCCAGAGAGCCTCGCCGGTGCGGGTCTTCGGAGACGAGGAAAATCCGGGCTACTTTGCCCTTCACCTGATGATCTACTACCCTCAGCTCGCTGAGCATTTTGGAAAAGAGCTCAGCCCGCTCGTTGAAATCGGCGATTTGGGCGAGCACTTCGTCTAGTGCGTCGGGGCCATCGGGGTCGAAGTCGTCGTCGAACACAAAGGCGTGTTCGGCAACGGGCTTGGCAGGCTTGTCCGTTGGTGTTGGTTTCTTTTCGGGAAGTGGGTTGTCGAACAGGTCGTCGTAGGGGTTGGGCATGGCCGTTTTGGCTTGAATAAGCGTCAAGTTACGGAAAGCTGGCTAATATTTACTGTTGAAGTAAGGCCACAAATATTCGAATTGAGATTTTCCGGATGAGTAATAATCAAAATAAAAAATAGGTGCCATGTGTATAGGCAATGGTTCGCTATGGTTTTACAGAGGGCGTACTCAATAGTCGCTAGGCACTTCAAGCACTGTACGGATTTTAGACGTGTGTGGGGTAGCTCCACACACGTCTAAAATGTAAAACTGAACGTTCCCATCACTTGAAACTGAGCGTTCATCTCGTCTAGCATCCCTGCCGGGATGAGTGCCTTGCAAGTCTGAAATTGTAGCGGACTATTGTATAGGCACACTAATGGTTGAGGAAATTCGCCAATTAATCCCGATCAAGCATTTCATCAATCAGTGCCACCACGTCTTCGAGGTGATAGCGGACGATGCCGGCTTTGTATTTGGTTGCGGCGTCGTTGGCAGCTTTATGGACCATCCGGAGTTCTGCGCGGGCCGCCGCGCCTACATCGGTCCGTTTCATGGTTTCCTCTTTGAGCAGTTCGCCTAGTTTGGCGACGTGGCTCCGCTGGAGGTTACGCCGGAAACCGTCAATATTTTTTGCCCCTTCTAGCTCCGACCAGAGGCCCGCCCTGAGGTCTTCCAACATGTCTGTAAGCGCATAAGCTTCCGCCCCGTTGAGGGCTTCCTGCTCTACCATGCGGGCGAGGCGGTCGCTGCGGAGCAGGCCAGAAAGTTGCCGCTCTTGCATGCTGCGGATGCGAGGCATCACCCCGTCTGGGCCAATGTTGCGAACGATGTTTTCTTGCAGCAACCAGTCTGGGGTAGTGAAAACATTGGCGTTGAGGAACTCAACGGAAGTCTCTTGCTCCTTGCGGCCTAGTGGCGTGTAGGTAAAGCCCTTATCATCGGTAGTTTGCAGCAGTTCGTATACACCGCCTACGTTGGCGGTAACGTGACCGGAGAAGCGGGACCAAACGCCGAGAAGCTCGCCGTAGAGTTCGCCGAGATCAGCGTAGCCTTCGCCGCTGGTAGCCGTCCATTCTGCGAGCTTGGGTGCTACCCGTTTGAGGTTCTTCAAGGCGTAGGTGCTGGCCTTGACGGGGTCGTCTCCCACGGCTTCGGTTTGCGAGCTGGGGTCGTAGCGGTTACGGCCGCCGAAGAGGAATTTCGGGTCGCCCTTCTTTTCCGCGATCCAGCGGCGGAGGGTTGGAAGTTCGGCTTCGGGGGAGTTGGCGTTGGGCACCATCCGGTAGCCCCAGTTGATGGCGTAGATGTCGTAGGGGCCGAGCATCCGGACCCAGCGCACGCCTTTGTCTTCTGGCTGGGCGACGTAGTTGTAGCGGGTGTAGTCCATGATGGTCGTCGCTAGGCCCCATTTGTTGGTGAAGGTGGCGGAGCGGAGGGAATCTACGGGGTAAGCGTAGCTGGCCTTCATATTGTGGGGCAGGCCGAGGGCATGGCCCACTTCGTGGGCAATCACCATGCGCATCATTTCGCCGATTTCTTCGGGCGAGGTATTGAGGGTCCGGGCCGAAGGGTTGGCCGCGCCGGTTTCCAACAGGTAGCGGTTGCGGTAGCTGCGCAGGTGGTTGTGGTACCAGATGATGTCTGACTCGATGATCTCGCCGGAGCGCGGATCGGAAACGCTCGGCCCCATCGCGTTGCGGGTTTCGCTGGCGACGTAGCGGACGGTGGAGTAGCGGGCGTCTTCCGGGCTCCAATCAGGGTCTTCGGCTTTGGTGGGTGCGCGTTTAGCGATGATGGCGTTCTTGAAGCCTGCGGCTTCAAAAGCTACCTGCCAATCTTGGATGCCTTGAATGAAGTACGGGACGAATTTCTCTGGTGTAGCAGGGTCGATGTAGTAGACGATTGGTTTTACCGGTTCTACGAGTTCGCCCTTCGCGTAGGCGGCGGGGTCTTTGGGTTCCAGTTTCCAGCGGCGGAGGTAGGTCTTGCGGTCGGCTTTCAGCGCGTCGGAGCCGTAGTCTACTTGGCTGACGGTGAACCAGCCTATCCGCTCGTCGAACATTCGGGGCTGCATCGGCTCTTCCGGTAGGAGGTAAAGCGACTGCGCCATTTGCATCGAGATCGTCCCAGACCTTCGGTTGGAGGGTGGCTCGCCGGAGGAGAAGGTCACGTCGTGGCGTACTTCAACGTTTTCAGGGTAGGCCGCCATGCGGTCTATGAAGGAGCGTTTTTTGTCGAGGCTACGGACTTTATAGGCCTTTCTGATCCTGTCTGATAGGCCACTGATGGCGGGCACGTCCGTCAGGAACAGTTCGTTGACGGGGATCACCATTGCGGTAGAGTCTTCGTTGAAAGCCTCGATCTTAAAGCTCATAATCAGCGGCGCGTAGTTGTTGTTCTGTACCGAGATGTTGATCGGGAGCTCTTCGTCGGCTACGCTGTTGTAGGAGACGGACTTGAGGTGAATACTGTTGTGGTTGCGCGTCCAGCGGACGAGTTGCTCGTTGGTTTTGGTTCCGGCGTTGAAGTAGCCACCGCCCAGGTTTGCGGGGATTTTAGCGATCCGGCTCACCAACAGCATGTCTTTGCCCAGTTTATCAAACGGGATCTCGAAGTAGTATTTGTCTTCTACCCGGTGGGTTTTGAATAGGCCGGAGGTGGATACAGCTCCTTCGGTAACCACTTCATCGTACTTTTTGAAGAGGGGCTTTTTCTTTTTTTCTTCCGGCTCTTTGGCTTCGGCGGTGGTTTTTACCGTGTCTTTGGGGCTTTTTTCTGCGCCTTGGGCGGCCAGTAGGTTGACGCTAAGCAAAAAGCACAACGTCATGAAGATGGTTAGGTAATTCTTGGTCATTTGGGTGGGGTTTTGAAACTTGGGGTAAGATAAGAAAACTCGCAAGCACTCGCCCTAGAAGGGCCCAACCAACCCCAACCTCACCCTGCACCTGCGGCCGCGCCCACGTAACCTAAGAAACGCTCCAATGCTTTGCGCTTAGTGTCATCCAAATCATAGTCGATATGATGGGTAAAGTACTCCACTAAATCAAAATCCGGATGGGGAGAGGAGAGCAAAAGCTGCAACTCCGGCAGGTGCTCCATGCCTTCACGCAGTGCTTGATTGAAAGCAGCAATAAACGCTGGCGTTAAGGGTTTTACCGATACCCAAGCGGCAAATACAAACGGCAAACCAGTGTGTTTTTTCCAGACTTCGCCTAAGTCGTAAACATAAGGGAAACGCGCCTCCAAACCAATCGTCCGATCACCGATGATGAGCCCGCCGGTGGTGCCACCAATGCGGTCGATGTAGCCTTCTTCGGCGGGAATCAATTTGGGGTTCAATTCCCAGTATTCCTCCAACAAAAGCCGCGTTAGCATCACCGAAGTTCGGCTGTGGTGGTCGAGGTAAATGTTGGTCATTTCCTCAATCGGGACGTCGCCGTAAATACAAACCGTAGCCACCGCGCCGTCGGCCCCGATGCAGTAATCGGAGATGATGTGCGCCTCCGGCAGTTCGGGAATGATGGCCACCGGCACGAGCGCGATGTCGGCCTCTCCCGCAAGTAAGCGGCGGGCGCATTCTGATGGAATAGCCAGGTCAAGCTCCAGTTCGGGCTGGATTTCGGAGCGGAGCAAACCGTAAAGCAACGGCTTGGTATTCAGGTAAGAAACCGCTACGACCCGATGTTTTACTTCAGGTGCGTTTTCGCCCAAGTTTTTGTCCCGCAATGTTTCGAAGGTGGCTACCATTTTCCTGTGTTGAGTTCTGCGGGCAGGTGGGTACGGTCGTTTTGGAGGTCGAACAACCAAGTGCCGTCGTCTTGGAGGGTGGCGCGCCAGAGACCGGTATTGCTGTGGGTCAGTTCGTTCATCCGGTCAATCGGGCGCCCCATCATCATCGTCACTAGGCCGCACATTGCGCGGCCGTGGGAGCAGACCAGGATGAGGTCTTCTTCGCGTTCCGGCAGGTGGTCGATGAAACGCTGCAAACGGACACCCATTTCGCGCGCGCTCTCTCCCCCACCGATGCGGCCGTCGATCTCGCCGAGGCCCCAACCGTTTTTGATTTTACGGTATTCTTCGATAGACGCCTCGGTGCCTTTTTTGCCCTCGTGCGTGCCCCAGCTCATCTCATTGATTTCCGGGTGGCGCTCCCAAGGGATGCCCGCCTCGATGAAGCCCGAAACCGTCTCCCAGGTACGTTTCAGGCCGCTGGTTAGGACGACTTGAAAGGGAACACCTTCGTATTTCTCAAACAGCAAACGGCCTTGCGTTCGGCCCGTATCGTTCAGGCTTGAGTCCACTCCGCTTCCTTGGACGATGCCCTTCAGGTTGAAGTCGGTCTGCCCGTGGCGGATGATGTAGATGGTTTTCATTGACAAGTTTTTAGAGGCGCGGCCGCAGGTGCAGAGAAAGGTTAAAGAACGAGTTAGACGACCGGCAAGGCCGTATACCCTCGGTACTGTTTGTCGTCGGCAAATTCTACGTCTTTGAAGTCTTCGATGACTTCGTAGAGCGTACCTCGCTCGATGGGGTGGCGGCCAACGGCGCGGATCATCTTCACCAGTGCCTCTGTACTCAGGGCGGGGTTTTGCTCGCCGCCGGCCATGGAGTAGATGCGGGTGGTGTCGTCGATGGTTCCGTCGATGTCGTCTACGCCGAAGGCGAGGGAGAGCTGTGCGGTCGTTCGGCCAATCATCGGCCAGTAAGCCTTGATGTGGTCGAAGTTGTCGAGGTAGATCCGGCTGATGGCGTAGTTGCGGAGGTCTTCCACAACGGTTGATTCGTCGAGGTGGCTCATCTCGTTGTTCTTGTTGCGGAACTTGAGCGGGATGAAGGTCTGGAAGCCGCCGGTCTTGTCCTGCAGTTCCCGCAGTTTCTCCAGGTGGTCTACCCGGTGGCGGAACTCCTCAATGTGCCCGTACAACATGGTTGCGTTGGAGCGCATACCTAGGCCGTGCCAGATTTCATGGATACGCAACCACTCTTCGCCCGAGCATTTGCCGCCCGCGATCTGGTCGCGGATTTCGGGGTGAAAGATCTCCGCTCCGCCGCCGGGCATAGATTGTAGGCCGGCTTCTTTCATCTGGGCCATCCCTTCTTCGTAGCTGATCTTGGCTTTCTTGAAAATGTAGTGGTACTCCACCGGCGTGAGGGCCTTCACGTGCAGGTCTGGGCGGTGCTTACGGATCCGGCTGAACAGCTCTGTGTAGAAGGGAACATCGTACTGCGGCAGCACCCCGCCTACAATATGAACCTCTGTTACCGGTTTGTCGTCGTAGCCTTTCACGATGTCCATGATGTCGTCTAGGCTGTATTCCCAGCCGTCTTCCCGCTTCTTGATGCGGCGGCTGTAGCTGCAAAACGTACAAGTATAGAGGCAAACATTGGTTGGCTCTACGTGGAAATTGCGGTTGAAGTAGGTCTTATCCCCATGTTTTTGCTCCCTGATGTGGTTGGCTAATGAGCCGAGGTAACCGAGGGGGGCTTCGTCGAAGAGCAACTGGCCTTCCTCCGGTGTAATCCGGTCTCCGGCGTAGACTTTTTCGGCAATCACTCGCAAGCCGGAAGGGAGGCTGCTGTCGCGCAAAATCGTTGAAATGGAAGGGCTGCTCATAGTTACATACTCTGTTGTTAGGGTACAACGTACGGAACAACTTTCAGTTTTTACTGAAAGTAAGTTTTTTAAAAGTATTTTTACTGTTGCGGCACGTTAACCGTCAGTCGATACTGACGACCACCAAAACAACCTTCCCTTCAGCGATTCGCCATTCGCGCCGGTAGGTGAGGCTGATGTTGTCTCCGGGGTCGAAGTCTCTGCGGCGGGCTACGGCGGTAGGGAGTTCAAAGCGCAGTTCTTTTTGGGCGGCGGTGCGCAGGTGCAGGCCTTTGCTTCCGGGTTGGGTAATGAGCGTTCCGGTTGCGCGCCAAACTAAAGGCGACTCGGTAGTTATCGTTGTTGAAGTATCTGCAAGCGGGCGTTTTCGGGCCTTAAACTGTTGCGCCGCTGAGCCTTTGCTTCTTAGCCCATCTGCCCACCGAAATTCATTCTCGTCGTTTTTCAAACGGACGGTTTCTAGCAACGGACACGCGCTTAGCAGGTAATCTACCATCATTTCAGCGAGTTTGTCTCGTTGGGTGGCCACCGATACATCCAGTTGGTAGCCTTGCCAAATGTCGTCTGATTTGCGCAAGGCAAGGCCTTCAAAACAATCTCTAGCTACAGGCTCCGAAGTGTTTCCGTCTAGGCAAGTGCAAACTTCTGCCGAAAGCTCGCGCAGGAAGTCGTCTTGCCCTGAAAGCGCAAGAGAAGAAATGAGGAGCAAGAAAAGCATCAGCCGAACCATTAAGCGAAGGTACTGGTTTTCAATCTTCGCCTCCAGTTTTTTGGAGGGTCCATTTCAGGCGAACGTTGCCGTTTTCTCTGGGGCCGATGTTGTGGTAGGTCGCCCACCAGTTCGAACTCAAAGAAGTTGTTCTGGGGTGAACAGCAGTAAAAATAGTGTTGATCGGAGAAGATGACTCAGCATTCAACGAAAGTAAAGACACGATCAGTAGAAAATAGAATTTCTATCAACTAGGATAACTAACTTTGCGGTTTCCAACTGAATCTCTCTAAGATGAAATCTTCCCTCGACCACCTAGTATCCGAAAGCCGCATCTGGGTTTATGGCGCGGAACGGGCCATGTCTGATACTGAAACAAATACTGTTAAGACCCGTTTGCAGGAGTTTGTCTCCGGATGGGCCAGCCACCGCAAAGAGCTAAAAGCCGGTGCCGACGTGCTGCATAATCGCTTTCTTATAGTTGCCGTAGACGAAACACAAGCGGAAGCTTCCGGCTGCTCCATCGATGGCTCCGTCCACTTTATTCAAGGCCTCGGCGCCGAACTCGGCATCGACTTCTTCAACCGGATGCGCTTCAGCTACCGAGACGGCAAAGGCAACATCCATACCGTAGGCCGAGACGAGTTCAAAGAACTCTACAAAAACGGCGGACTAGAAAACGACACCATCGTCTTCGATCCCCTAGTCAAAGAACTCGGCGAACTACGACAGATCTTCGAACGGCCGCTGGAAGACAGCTGGCACTCTCGGATGGTGTAAGATGAATCACCCCGAACTAGGGTTATAAGAATGTTGGTAAAGTTGTCACCAAACTCGACAGGCGAACTTTTTCGCTAGGTAAAGAACTCGTAATTCCTAGGGTGTAAAGTGTTTATGTAAGGACTAAATATGCACCTAGTCCTGTGAGCGAAAAAGGATTCGACTGGCGAGTTTAGAGAAATTCATCAAACATTCTTATCACCCTCGGTCCGAACGCTCGAAGCGGATTAAAATTCGGAATGGCTCACACCACTCCCGTAACATATTGTTGGTCCCTTCTCAACATTCAAACATAAGCCGTAGATTAGCCCCATGAACGAGCACCTCGACCCCAACGCGGAACGCCTGCAACCCGAAGACAACGCCATGGAGCGGGCCTTGCGCCCCGACTCCTTGGACGACTTCAGCGGCCAACCCAAGATCGTCGAGAACCTTAAGGTATTCATCCAAGCGGCCGTGCAGCGGGGCGATAGCCTCGACCACGTACTCCTCCACGGCCCTCCGGGCCTCGGCAAAACCACCCTCAGCCACATCATCGCCAACGAGTTGGGCGCAGAGTTGAAACTCACCTCCGGCCCCGTCCTCGAAAAAGCAGGCGACCTTGCCGGCCTGCTGACCAACCTCAGCGAAGGCGATGTGCTCTTCATCGACGAGATCCACCGCCTCAACAACGTTGTGGAAGAATACCTCTACTCCGCGATGGAAGACTACCGCATCGACATCATGATCGACAGCGGGCCGAACGCCCGCTCGGTACAGATCAGCCTAGAGCCCTTCACCCTCGTTGGGGCCACTACCCGGATGGGCTTGCTCACCGCGCCGATGCGCGCGCGCTTCGGCATCAACTGTTTGTTAGACTACTACGACGTCCCCACCCTCGTCAAAATCATCAAGCGTAGCTGCCAAATCATGAACGTGCCCGTTACGCCCGACGGAGCGATGGAAATTGCGCGGCGAAGCCGAGGTACCCCGCGTATCGCCAATGCGCTCCTGCGCCGTATCCGAGACTTTGCCCAAATCAAAGGCAACGGAACCATCGACAAAAAGATCGCCGATTACGGCCTCCTTGCCCTCAACGTAGACGAAGGCGGCCTGGATGAAATGGACAACAAAATCCTAGACGCGATCATCAATAAATTCAAAGGCGGCCCGGTTGGGGTCTCCACCATCGCTACCGCCGTCGGGGAAGACACCGGTACCATCGAGGAGGTCCACGAGCCCTTCCTCATCATGGAAGGCTACCTCCAACGGACGCCCCGAGGGCGCCAGGCTACCGAGAAGGCTTACCACCACATTGGAGCTACGCCGCCCGGTACGGCAGGGACGTTGTTTGAGTTTTGAGGGAGGCAGGTTGCAGGTTGCAAGTTGCAAGTTGCAGGTTGCAAGTTGCAGGTTGCAGGTTGCAAGTTGTAGGTTGCCGCAGGTGCAAAGGCGGGTTTTGGCCAACCTTGGGCCCCGAAGGGGTCCCATATTTAGCGAAGGGTTAAACGCTTGCCGACAGGCAACGTTTAGCCCTTCGCGTTGCAGGTTACGGCGCAGCCCGCAGGTGCAAAGGCGGGTTTTGGCCAATCTTGGCCCCGAAGGGGTCTCATATTTAGCGAAGGGTTAAACGCTTGCCGACAGGCAACGTTTAGCCCTTCGCATTGCAGGTTGGGGCGCAGCCGCAGGTGCAAGGGCGGGTTTTGGCCAATCTTGGGCCCCGAAGGGGTCTCATATTTAGCGAAGGGTTAAACGCTTGCCGACAGGCAACGTTTAGCCCTTCGCATTGCAGGTTACGGCGCAGCCCGCAGGTGCAAAGGCGGGTTTTGGCCAACCTTGGGCCCCGAAGGGGTCTCATATTTAGCGAAGGGTTAAACGCTTGCCGATAGGCAACGTTTAGCCCTTCGCGTTGCAGGTTGCAGGTTCATTACCTCGTAACCTCCACCACCTTAGTCTGCCCCATCATTTCATTCCGCAACGCTGTTTGCCGGGCAACGTTCTTTGCTACATTGAGCCAAGCTTCGCGGGTGATTTCGTCGTCTTTATTGAGGAACGCTGGTTTGCCGTCGTCTCCGCCTTCACGGATGCCCTGCACGAGTGGGATCTGGCCCAACAGCATGGAGTTCGACTTCCGAGCAAGCAACTTACCGCCATCCTTACCGAAGAGGTAGTACTTATTGTCGGGCAACTCCTTGGGTGTAAACCACGACATGTTCTCTACTACGCCAAGTACAGGCACCTGAACATCGGGCAAGAAGAACATATTCATCGCCTTGATCGCATCCGCGAGCGCAACCTGCTGCGGCGTAGTAACCAGCACTGCGCCCGTAACCGATACGGTTTGAACCAACGAGAGCTGCACATCGCCCGTTCCGGGCGGAAGGTCGATGATGAGGTAATCCAACGGAGGCCAGACACACTCTTCGATAAACTGGCGGATGATCCCGCTCAGGCGAGGGCCGCGCAACACAACGGCCTGCTCGGGCTCTACGACGAAGCCAGTGCTCATCACTGGGATACCGTAGGCGTAGAGGGGTTTGATCTTTGGCTTGCCGTATATTTTTTCAACCGTCGGCTTTTGGCCTTGGAGGCCTAGCATGGTTGGCGCACTCGGCCCATACACATCCGCATCGAGTAGGCCTACCGCACCACCCAACTCTTGCAAGGCTAAAGCGAGGTTGACGGAGACGGTGCTCTTCCCTACCCCACCCTTGCCGCTGGCAACGGCGATGATGTTTTTAACGTGAGGCAATGGGTTGCCCTTCTGCGGTCCGCCGCCGCCCTTGGCCTGCGGAGTAGCTCCGGGGTTTTGCATGTGAACATGGACGTTCGCTTCAGGGTAAATGCCCAAAATTGCCTCTTGGCAGGCGAAGTTAAGTTGTTGTTTATAGTCTGCATCAAGCTTCGGCAACTGCAAAGTGAAAGACACATCAGGGGCTTCCACCTTCAGGTTCAGTACCATGTTGGCAGTAATGAGGTCTTGGCCGGTGTTGGGGTCCTGAACGGTAGCCAGGGCACGTACTATTTTACTCGATTCCATTGGCACGAAGGTAGGGAGTAATAAAGGATTTTTTGGTGCGCTCAGCACAGGTCATCAACTTTCGCTCGGGCGTCCCGTTTGGCTAAGATGGCTAACTTTTGGGCATTAGTGAATTTGCTATTGCGCATTGTTTTACGATTTAAAGAGTTAGTAAGATAAGGTTATCTTTCTACTAACGTGAGATTTGGATGTCGGACGCTCAAAGGATCGACTAAAATGCCGTCTACGCCAGGAATTTTAGTCGAACGCTTCGAGGTCCTGAAACGTACTCAGGACCTCGAAGCGTTTATTTCTGCCTCTGACGAAGTCGAGGTAGAAATAATCCTTTGAGCGTCCGGCGCTTATGGCAAACCTCACGTTATATAAGGTCTTTTGTGTCTGACCTAGCGGGCCAGCCAATTGCACCCCCGTTTTCAGAGTTGTGCGAAATTTTGACTGTTTTTCAGTCAGTTATAAAGTTTGAGGTTGAAAAATAAGTTGTGAAAGGCTTGTTTGGTAAGGGGAAGACGTATACCTTTGCAGCCGCTTAGGTGGATACCTCCAGAAATGGAGGGGTAAGCCAAGGCCTAAACGCTAACAAAATCAAGCAATACAGTGAATACACTAAGCTACAAGACCAAGTCGGCCAATGCCGCATCGGTAGAGCGTAAGTGGCACGTGATAGACGTGGAAGGAGAGATCGTGGGCCGTGTGGCTTCCAAGATCGCTACCGTTCTGCGCGGTAAGCACAAGCCCGACTTTACGCCCCACTTCGACAATGGCGACCACGTGATCGTGATCAACGCCGACAAAGTTCGTTTTACGGGAGAGAAACTTACAGACAAGAAGTACCTCCGCCACACGGGTTACCCCGGTGGTCAGCGTGCTGCTACGCCGCGTGATCTTTTCGCGAAGAAGCCCGAGCGCGTTCTTGAAATGGCTGTAAAAGGCATGTTGCCTAAGACCAAGCTTGGCCGGGCACAAATCAAGAAACTGCACATCTACGCAGCTGCGGAGCACCCACACACGGCGCAGAAGCCGGAGGAACTTAAGTAAGGTTGCAGGTTGCAAGTTGCAGGTGAGAAACAATGCACTTCAACTTTCCTTGCATCCCGCGTTCGCGCCCAAATAATCTAAAAAATCTGAGAGAAAACCGAGTAACAACCCTTACTCCTTTCCTCCCTTAACACATTACTCTTCCATGGAGCAAATTAATGCCATCGGACGACGCAAAGCCTCAGTAGCTCGCGTTTACCTGACCCAAGGCACGGGAAATATCACCGTGAACGGTAAGGACTATAAAGAATACTTCCCCCAAGACCATATTCGCCCAGCAGTGGTGCAGCCATTCGGCATCATTGGTGTTGACAATGCTATTTACGACATCAAGGTGAACGTAAGCGGCGGCGGCATCAAAGGCCAAGCAGAAGCTATCCGTATGGGTATCAGCCGCGCCCTCGTGAAGCTGAACGAAGACTTCCGCAGCCCGCTGAAATCTCAGAAGATGCTTACCCGTGACGCCCGCGTTGTAGAACGTAAGAAGTACGGTAAGCCTAAGGCGCGTAAGAGCTTCCAGTTCTCTAAGCGTTAAACTGCGTTCAGGTTGCAGGTTGCAAGTTGCAAGTTTCCTTGTAGCATGCGTGGCTTGAAACCTGAGAAGTAC
>CALEDI010000171.1 GCA_937949535.1 uncultured Lewinella sp.
GGCAGAAATAAACGCTTCGAGGTCCTGAGTATGGTTCAGGACCTCGAAGTGTTCGACTGAAATGCCTGACGTAGACGGCATTTTAGTCGATCCTTTGAGCGTCCGACATCCAAACTTCACGTTTCTCCAAATTCAGTTGGCAAAGAAAAAACCTCCCCCCCAGGGTAAGAAAGTCCTCCGCCCCCCAATATAAGGGCAGATACTTCCATTAACCCATCCCCTTTGTCATGAAACACATCCACCGAATTGCAGTGCTTGCCCTGCTCTTTTTAACCATTCTTTGCACCAGCGGCCGCGCCCAAGCCCAGCAAGATCTCCCGCTAGATTCCCTCTGCGTTCCCTTTGTACCCGGCGGCTTCATTGCCAACATCTTGGCCGACGACTTTCCCGCCGGCGGAGACTTCATTGCATTTGGCGAAAGTTCGAGCAACTGCATCCGAACCGACGAAATAGGCAACATAAGCTTCAGTGCAGACGCAACCGAAGAGCGGTGTTGCGGCCCTCTGCCTACTATGTTCTTCGAGGTTTTCAGCGTTGATGCAGAAGGAACCCTGACCTTCATCGGCGTTCAGCGGGTAGAGCTCACCATCAAGTGCGCCAAACCAGATTGTGGCCTCGTCGACCTCGACGAACTCATCATCTCCGACCCCAACGGCGGCCACGGCGAGCCGGGTACGGAAGCCTGTATTTCCGCCTGCGAAAACAGCACGGCCACCTACCTGATGAACGAAAGCCCAAACGCCTCCTATATATGGACGGCCACCAACGGCACCGTTGACCCCACCCCCGCCCTACCCGGTCAGGTAGACGTCACTTGGGGCCCGCTCGGCTTCGCCGAGCTAAGCGTCGGGATCTACAACAACGACGGAGACCTCGTGGAAACCCGCACCTGGTGCGTCAACCTGACGCCAACTCCGGTAGCGGATTTCACCTTCCAGAACGTTGCTTGCCTAGACCAACCCGTCGCGTTTACCAACACTTCTACCGGCCCCGCAGCTACCTACGATTGGGACTTCGGCGATGGCCAAACCGCCATCAATACCACCAACCCAACCCACGTATACTCAACTGCCGGAACCTACACCGTCACCCTCGTCGCCACCTCCGACGGCGGCCTGAACCCCGACGGCAGCCAGGCGTGTTGCTGTACAGATTCCATCAGCTACGACATCGAAATAGACCCGCTCCCCGGCCCACCCATCTACTGGGTATCCACGCTCTGCGAAGGAGACACCTCTAAATACTGGTCCGATTTTTCGGGTTGCACCAGCAACAACTGGTCGATTACCGGCGACGGAACCATCATCGGCCCTTCGGCAGATGTAGATACGCTCTGCGTCGTTTGGCACAGTGGCCCAAGCGGAACCGTTGAGCTGGAAGCCATCAACTGCGACATGCCTTACTGCCCGATACCGACCACGGTCATGATCCCGATCATCTCTTCCGTAGGCCAAATCAGCGGACCAACCGAAGTGTGCAGCAACGAAACGGCAAACTATGAACTCCCGAAATGGATGACGACAAGCTACAGTTGGTCCGTTTCCGGCGGAACCATCAATGGTGCCATCACCGGCCATTCCGCCAACATCACCTGGCCTTCGACCCCCGGAGACTACGTAATCTCGGTTGAATACGGCAGCGATTTCCTCGCGGGCCTCCCCGGTCATTCGGGAGACGACTGCACAGGAACGGCCCAACTTACCGTGACCGTTCTGGGCGATTTTGAGGTCAATGTAGCGCCTAGCCCAGCCTGCGTCAACGGGTCGTCGTTCTTCAATGGCGTTAGCAATATTGATGGTTCCGCGACCTTCAATTGGTCCATCCTCGGCCATCCCGGTTTCGAGGCCTTCGGCCAGCAGAGCTACTCCGTAAACTGGGCGGGGCTTCCCGGTCCGGGCGTTTACACCATCAGCGTCGACGTCGTTAACCCTGCCGATTATTGCGTTACCAACCGGACCGTGAGCGTATCGGTGCGGGAGGCCGTTGTGCCCACCATCACTGGCCCGACCGAATACTGCGCGGGCGATCCGGTCGTTTACTCCGTTACCAGCCCGACGCCGGGGTACAACTACAACTGGTCTGTCACCTCCGGCAGCGGAACGGTGACTTTGGGGCAGGGCGGCCCCAATGCGACCATCGTGCTGGCGAGCGCCAACGCAACCATCAGCGTGGTTGGCCAAGAAGCCAACGCGCCCTTCTGTATTTCCGATCCGGCGACAATTTCGGCGACGGCGCTCAGCCTCAACACGCCCGCGGCCATCGTTGGGCCTTCTGCCTGTACGAACACCATCGGTAGTTACTCCGTCAACCTACCGCAGCCTGCGGGTACTACTTATGCTTGGCGCGTGACGCCCGAAATTGCGGGCAGCGTAGTGGCGGGCGCAGACAGCCCCAACGCTACCATTCAGTGGAACAATGCGCCGGGTATTCCGGTCGTGGTTGAGGCCATGATGTCTTTGTGTGGCCAAGACGAAACCTTGTCGTTTGGCCTCGTGCTTAGTGCGCCTATCAACCCCGTCATCACGCAAACGGGCAGTCTTTGCCCCGGCGGTGGTAGTGTAGACCTGACCCTCAGCGGTGGGGTTTTCAGCAATATTCATTGGGAAGACGGCGCGAACGCAGGTACAATGATCGGTTCAGCAGCCACGCTCACCGTTACGGCGCCCGGTAATTACGTTGTGTTTACGGTAGATGCCAACGGCTGCCCCGGCGTAGCGCGGGTTCGCGTTGCCGAAGGCAACGGCCCCGACGTAAGCATCGGCATCTCCGGAGCCAACAGCACCTGCGTCAACAGCACCCCCTACCCTGCCCCGCCCGTCCTGACGGCCACTACCAACCCCGCAAACACCATCGAGTGGTTCTGTGGCGGCATCTCTCAAGGCCCAGCGGCGGTAGGCAACACCTCCTTTACGCACACCTGGACGAGCGTAGCCCAAGGCTTCTCTTACCAAGCCCGCGTAGTAGACCCCAACGGTTGTGTTGAGCTGTCTGACCCCATCGTTGTTTCCCAAACCGTCTGTTGTGGGCCGCCCTACGTATCCGCTCCGCTAACGATGGTCCATACCTTCACGGCCACCAACCGGATGCCAGATTGCGACATCATCGACTTGGTGGCTACCTACGGGACGGACAGCATCGCCTCGGCGGGTTTTCAGTTTGGCTTCATTGGAGGCACGACCGTTGCCGCCGGCGGAGACCCGCTAGTCGCCAATGACTCGTTGAGCATTCGTTTGCCCGGCGTCGGGGATTACAGCGTCTTCCATACCATCAGAAACTGGGCCTACGACTACGATACCACCTACATCACCGACCCAGCTACGGGCTTGCAGGTAATTGATGAGATCATCAAGGTTGATTCCATCCTGTGTGGCGAAACGCTGGCCTTGAAAGTAACCAACCCTCTTTTTGCAGACTTCAGCCAGTCTGAAGCCTGCGGCACCGTAAGCTTTACCAACCAGAGCCAATTCATCAGCGGAGCACCGCCCGCTGGCACCACCTACGACTGGGTATTCGGAGACGGGACGGGCACCAGCACCCTCGCTGACCCCGTTTACACCTACACCGCCAACGGCACCTACACCGTAACCCTAACCGTAACAGACGGCAACGGATGTAGCAGTACCTCAAGCACGCAAGTGAGCGTTACCGACCTGCCCGACTCCGCATTTACCGTTAGCCCCAATCCCGTTTGCTACGGCCAACCGGCTACCTTCAACGGAACGGGAACCAACGTCATCTCTTGGATGTGGGACTTCGGCGACGGCGCCACCTTCATTGGCAACAACCCCCAGCATACCTTCTTGCCGCTAGGAGGGTCGGGTACTTTCACCGTGACACTCCAGACTGAAAACCGGGCGGGTTGCATCGACAACGTTAGCCAAGTCATTACCGTATTCCCCGTACCGGCCGACGATGACATTGACGCCTCCAACGGGCTCATCATTTGTGCGGGCGACGCGACGACGCTTTCCGTCGACCTCGTTCCCGGCCTCAGCTATCTATGGACCAACGGAGCGACGACCAACAGCATCACCGTTGGCACAGCAGGCACTTACGGCGTAACACTCACTACCGCCGATGGCTGTGAGACCGTCGTTGCGCCCGTCGAGGTGCAGCTCATTCCCCTACCCGATGCCTCCTGGGCGGGCAATCCGTACATCTGCGACGATGGCTCCACAACCCTGACGGCCCTAGCCGGCGGAGGGCACAGCTACGAATGGGAAAACCTGACAACGGGCGCTTCGGGGATGAGCCGCGACTTTGCGGTTGCATTCAACCCGGCCTTCCCCACCCAACAGATCACCCTCAAAGTGACCAGCAACGACTACGGCTGTATGGCGGAAAGCATGATTACCGTTACGCAGGTCGTTAGCCCGTCTCCCGATGCCCAGATCACCGCAGGTGATGCGTGTGAGGGGACTGGCTCGCAGATTGAAGTCACCAACTTCGACCCAAGCCTCGTATACACCTGGAGCACCGGCGCCAGCGGGCCGAGCATCTTCGTCTTCGCCGCCGGCACCTACACCGTTGTCGCCACCGACCCTGTTTCGGGCTGTACGGGCACCGACCAAGTGACCATCAACCCACTGCCCGATCTCTGTAGTGTACCAACGGGCTGTTACGAAGCCTGTACGCCAGACACCATACCGGGGCCAATACCACCAACGGGCATCACCTACAGCTACCAATGGCTGAAAGACGGTGCGCCCTTCAGCAACGCCCCCTTCATCATCGTAACGATGAACGGCTCGTACACCCTGACCGTGACCAACGACCAAACCGGCTGTTCGGATACCAGCGAGGAACTCATCCTTGAGCTCATTGACTGTTCTGACCCGACGGATTGCGACGAACTCACCACCCGCATCCGTTCGGCCCCAACCTCAACGGAAGACGGCTGCTGCTTCGAGCTCTACTACGCCAATATGCCCGCCGATGCTTACGTCGTCCAGGTCAGTAGTCCCGATGCGGAGCTGAACTTCACGCCCGGCTCCGTGAACCCAGGTTTGGGGTATGCAGCCAATGCTTCGCCGTCGGTCATTCAGCTTGCGGTAGATGCGGGCGTTTCTGCTCCCCTGCCTACAGACATGACTGGCCCGCCCGTAGTGACGTTTTGCCCGAGCAACTTCACTACCGCTCCGCAAACGATCATCGTTGAGTACCTCAACCAAGACCTGAGCGAAGTGATCTGTTCGGACACGCTTTACACCGACTGCCAGCCCGAGCCAGACTGTGCCTTCATTGCGCAAGACACCTTATTCTGCGACGACGACGGCGGCCTCTTCCTACGGTTTGAAATCTGCAACCCAGCAAACGCAGACTTCCCCGTTGGCTTTTTCGAACTCAAGCCCAACAGCCCTGCGGCGGGCATTGACCTGCTCTACGTCCAGGCGGTAGCTCCCGCAATTCTGCCCGGAGGTTGCCAGACATTCACCATTCCCTTGTCCGCCCTTCCGGCAGGCGCAAGCTTCGCCTACACCATGACGGCGCACTCCGCAGACCCATTGGTACACCCCGATGCGCTGTGTTGTACGCTGAACGACGACCTCCGCGAACTCATCGTTCCAGACTGTGACCCTTGCGATAACCTCATGGTCAGCAGCGCCGTCTCTACCAATGATGATTGCTGCTTCGACATCGTACTTGACAATGCGGCCGTAGGCTTCGACTTCGACGGGATTGACCTCTGCTTGATTGGCGGCGGCAATGCGGGACTCTCGGTTTACAACACCCTTGGCGCCAGCCTGCAAGGCAACACCAACGTCAACGGCGTATCCATAGGTAGGCCCAACAACGGCTTGCTTCCGCTCGGTACGCTCAACCTCCCAACCGTCTGCATCGACGGAGGCGATGACCCAAGCTACCAGATCGAGATCAAGTGGATGAACGAAAAGGAAGTGATTTGTCGCGATACCGTAACGGTCTTCTGCGACCCGCCCTGTGGGTACCTGAACGACATCAGCATCGACTGTGAAGATGGCGCCTTCATCTACACCGCTACGATCTTCAACACCTCCAGCGTAGTGATGTCTGAAGCCTACATCCACTTTGCCGACAACTTGGGCCTCGACGCCTACAACACGACCATCGTGTTCGGCACCCCGCTGCCCCCCGGAGGGAGTACGGTCATCCAGCTCCCCATCGGCGGGCCCGCAGGGCCCGGTGACTCGATCAAGTTTACCGTCGTACTCCACGAACTGGGCACCGACGATAGCCACGAAAACTGCTGTGAATTTGACCACTGCATCGTACTACCGGACTGCCAAATCGAACTTTGCACCTGCGACAGCGCCGAAACCCTCCAAGACTTGGCCAACCAATCGTTTGACATGATCGACTTGCCCGGCAGTGACTTGACCTATCGCTTCGACCCCGTAGCAGACTTTACGAGCTGCGACGAGATCACTTGGCAGGTACGCCGCCGCTTCCTCGGCTTGGCGTACACCACCATCGGTAATGACGTTGTGCAGGATTACCTCTTCCCCAGCCGGGTGAGCTATCAGGTACGCATGCTGGTTGTCCGTACCGCAGACGACGGGAGCACTTGCGAAGCGAGTGTGCGGAGGAACCTCACTTTCCCCCTCAACGACATCATTAGTGATGTGGGTAGCCCGATCTTCGCCGCCGTTAGTATGTACCCGAACCCGGCGGGTTCGGAAACGACGGTCGTGGTTCCCGGCGAACTTACCCTCGGCGATAAAATCGGTATCGACCTCTACGATTTCCAAGGCCGGAAGGCGCGGTCTTTCAGTTGGGCAAACGCAGCCCCAGGCACCGAACAACGCTTCCAACTCGACCTGTCTGACTTGCCGACCGGCATCTACCTCGTTCGGGGTGATGGCTGGGCGGAGAAGTTGGTGGTTGAGTAGTCGCTACATATCGTGCTTAGGTAACGCTGAGTGCGTGAATTAAAATTGCCGCTCTTTGCCTCCTGTGTTTGGGGTGAAGGGCGGCATTTTGGTTTTAGGCGCGGCCGCAGGTGCAGGGCTACGGACTGAGGCCGTTACTCCATCGATATTACGATAACACCTGAATGCTTTCTCGCATTTACAGAAATCCGCCCCTACCTAAACACCACAAGTTTCCGCTTTCCTGAAAACCGGCCGGAGGCTACTCGAACGTAGTAAACACCAGACTTTAAGTTGCTCAAATCTATCCGGTATTGCCCACCATTCACTACTTGATCGGGCGATAATTTGGTGCTTTGTAGCAGGCTGCCTTTAGCATCTATAAGTTCAACAACTGTACTTGATGGGTCCATTAAGTCTGCATCAAGCACCACATAATCCTTAGCTGGATTTGGGTACACGAGGAACGAATTGGCCTGATGCCCTTCGGCAACCGAAGTGCTCATATCATTTTCTAGCGACAGTTTGTGGAATACGCTTTCGCCGCTCACGACCGTTGGGCCTACGATATCTTCGTTCCACTGTATGTAGTTGCCCGCTTTAAAGTAATAGCGGTCAGTAGTTCCATAGTATTGGCTGGTGTAGGTCTGGCTTGCCGACTCTCCATTCACGGTAACGTTCACCACTCCTTGGGCCATCGTAACGGTATAGTTTATCGTATCGCCTAAAGAAAGACCAGAAGCAAGTACTACGCCGTATTCAGACCCCACATCGTCGTTCGTTTGGAAGCGAGCTTCTACGAAGCAATCGCCGGCCTCGTACCCCGTCCAACGTATTTTCAGTAGCTCGGAGTTAGACTGTGAGCCGTGGATTTGCCCGACGATGGTCTTCGGTTTTGCTTGCGCGACCTCCGTAACCCGGCATTGAGCAGACATATAATGTTCAGTTGCATCCGACAACAGCCAGTTCGCTCCCGCCGTCATTTGACGTAGCTCTGTACGCGGATAACGAGCATTTGTACTTGTGGTTCCCCCGTTGCTTGGCACCCTGAACACCATCGCATTGGTCACACTGTCGGTATAAAAAAACCTACTAGAATGTGCAGCTACAGGGTAGACCTGCATAAACGAACTGTCTGACTCTTCCACGGTTTGTAGTTTCCACGCGCTTAGGTCGAAGTTTTCGCCGGGTGGGTTTTGGGCAGCTAAGTTGCCCATGCAGAAGAAATGTCCAACTACGACAAGCAATGCTATAACTCTATTCATATCTACCATCTTATCTAGTACAGTGTGCTCCTTTGATAGGGATTCATAGCTAACCGACTTATTTCCTGTATGGTTACTCTTCTTCATCATTTATGTATTTATTGATCAACGCACTAGTGGCCCCCAAGCCCCCTAATGCGGCAACTTAGAGCGCAGCACCCCATAAACGTAAGTGCCAAAAACCGAGGCCAGAATAACGAGCCCGATGGCCCAGATGCCTTGCCCCAGCAAGGTGAACATCGGCCCGGGGCAAGCGCCGGTCATTGCCCAGCCGAGGCCGAAGATCGTGCCGCCAAAAAGGTAGCGCGAAACGGTGAAATCTTTGGGGTTGAGCTGCCAGGCTTCGCCATCAATCGTCTTCCAGCCCATTCGTTTGGACAGCGCGACGCCAATAACGCCCGCCACCACGGCCGTGCCGATGATGCCGTACATATGGAAACTCTCGAAACGGAACATCTCCTGGATGCGAAACCAAGAAACGGCCTCAGATTTGGTCATGACGATGCCGAAGGCAACGCCGATAAGTAGGTAAAATGCAGTACGCATAGAGTAGAAGTTAGAAGTTAGAAACTAGAAATTAGAAACTAGACGTAGGATGTCTAGTCTGCTGGTTGTTATCCATTACGGATTTTCATCATCAAAACGCGAAGCGTTTTTATAAGCCCCTCCCCCGTGGGGAGGGGTTTGGGGAGGGGGTTTGCGCGCGGAGACAATTCATTACAGATTACACACTCTACCGTTAAAGTCCTCTTATCATTTGCACTTTCGCCAAGAAGAGATTGAACCTCAGCCCATCAAACGCCTTAATAGTTGGTAGAACGAAAGATGCCTCAGCCATGACCAAACTCCAGCCAACTTCCCTGCTCTTCAACAGCCTTCTTTGCACCTGCGGCCGCGCCCTCGGTAAAGTAAAAAAGGGAGAACGCAATAAAGGGTGGGTACTTCTCCCCTTGCTCCTTTTCGCCCTTTCGCCCTTGCTCCACGCCCAGCTTGAGCCCCGCACCCCGCCCGTGCGCGTACAAGACGCCCTACGCTTCGGCAATACCGACGTGTTTGGTAGTGCCCGTTTCTACGGTACCGGCGGCAGCATGACCGCCATCGGGGTAGATGGCTCTACCCTACACACCAACCCCGCCGGCATCGGTTGGAACCGCTTCAGCGCCGCCCAAATCACGCCCGGGTTCGCCATCAACAACCTGACGGCGCGCCTCCGCAACGGCTCCGGCAACGAAGACAACAGCATTACCGACGGCAACTTCGTAGTGCCAAGCGCCAACATCGTTTGGGCCGGAGACACCCGCTCCCTCAACTGGTCTACCTTCAACTTCGGCATCAGCTACAGCCGCCTTGCCGACTTCAACGAAACGATTGATTACCGGGGCCGCAGCAGCGGTAGCATTATTCAAGCCATCAATGAAGACCTTGACGATAACATCGTCGATGATTTTCGTTCCGGCCTAGCGCTTAACATCCCGAGCATCTTCATAGAACAACCCGACGGAACTTTCATCACTGAGTTTGACTTGGCCGAGAACGAGAACAGCGAAGTCCGTCGCGAAGGCCGCGTAGAACGCAGCGGCAGCCTGAACGAAATTGCCCTCGGCTTCGGCGGCAATTACAGAGAGAAGGTCCTCTGGGGCATAACCATCGGCATCCCTACCATTGACTTCACCGAAACCAAAACCTACGACGAAATAGACGACCAAAACGAAATCACTTTCTTCGACGATGCTGGTTTCGACAACGCCGGCTTCGACGAACTCCTAGAACTCTCCGGCTCCGGTGTAAACTTCAAGTTCGGCCTCATCGGCCGGCCAACGGACAATATCCGCCTCAGCGCAGCCGTCCATACCCCTACTTTCTGGACGGTAGACGAGGTCTACGAAACCACCCTTGAATACAATTTCACCGACAACGGCCAAGCCCAAGGCGGCACCGAGTTGAGCCCCCGCAGTGAAGCTGCCTACAACCTGCAAACGCCTTGGAAATTCCACCTCGGCGCAGGCTACCTATTCGGCAACTCTGGCTTTCTTTCCGTAGACGCAGATTACAGCAACCTAGCAGGCACTTCCTTCAGCTTCGACGATTTCGCTACGGTAGACGAAGCGGCCAACGCCGATGTAGACGGCGAACTAAAAGGCATGCTCGGCGTGCGCATCGGGGGCGAACTCAACCTCAAGCCCTTCCAGGTTCGTGCGGGCGTAGGCTACCGCCAGAACCCCGTCATCAACCTCCGCAACGATGAGGACGCGGCCAACCTGAGCCTCTCCGGCGGAGTTGGTTACAGCAAAGGCAAGTTCTTCGTTGATGCCGCCGTACGCGCAGAGGAGAACAGTTCTTACTACGCGCCCTACAGCACTTTTGCTTTCGATGGGCAGGTGGTGGAGACTAACCGCACCCGCCTAACGAGTGTATTGACCATAGGTTTCCGAGGGTTTTGATTGATCTTGTTCTTGTTGAAAATAAAAAAACCGCTTGGCCAAAGGCCAAGCGGTTTTTTTATTTTCAACAAGAACAAGATCAATGCCTAAAACATCACACCCAACATAATTACGATAGAATTAAGCTTCCCCCGCGAATCATCCTCTCTTGGTGTTCGCCCTTCACGCTGAACGGTAGTTCCTTTGTCCGTCGTCAAATCAGCGAAGCCAGACTGGAAGGCAATACCACCGATGAGGGCGGTGCTTTCGGAAACGCTGTACTCCAACCCGCCGCCGAGGCTCCAGCCGAGGTTTACGCCGTTCACCTCCTTGCCGATGTCGAAGGTTTCGTCTTCACTGATGAAGCCCGCGTTCTGTACCGTACCGCGCGACTGGGTGAGGAACCCAAGGTGAATAGCAGGCCGGACGAAGTAGCGGATGTACCCAAACTCACGGGTACGAAGGGTAAGACCAAGGGGAATTTCCACGAACTGCATATCGTACTTAAAGCCAAGGCCGCCCCGCAGGGTGTCTGGCAAAACACCTGCGGCGAGGGTGTTGTCTAAAGATTCGCGCCAGATGTCGGCGCGGGTAAACTGGTCTTCGTAGAAGAGCGTTCCGCCAGCGTTGAAGTGAAAGCCGAGGCCGGCATGGAAACTGTAACTGTCTCCGAAGTAGTATTCCCCGACTACGCCAAGCTTGAGGCCAAGGTTCGTGCCGTCTCGGTTAATCAGGTTGTCGTTGGTCGTCATGCCGCTAAAGGTGGGGCTGACCTGAATACCAAACTGGAGATCCCCCGGCAACTGCGCAAAAGCAACTGCGGGCAACAAAAAGAGGGCCACTAAAAAAGTAAGGGCACGGTTGGAGGTGAAATTTTTGATCATTGGAGTCGTTGGTTAATTGTCTTTTCCTAAACGGACCGGCACGGCCGGTATTTACCATTTCTATGAAAGTGAACGTAAAATTAAGCTTGCTTAGCCTCTTATCCATATTTATCCTTTGGTCTTGTGGGGAAGAGGAGCTACCGCCGCCCGATGTGAGCGGCCTGAAAGCCTCCATAACCTTGGTCCGTTTCGACCGGGCGATGATGGCACTCGACACGGGAAACCTTACGGAAAGCCTGGCCGAACTGGAAGCAAAATACCCCAACTTTACCGACACCTACCTGCGCTTCATCCTCCCCATTCGGCGGGGAGATTTTAGCCCGGAGGAGCAAAACTTAATGCTGAAGGCCTTCCTGGCTTTCCCGCTCATTACTGAGGTAGACGCCGTCATCCAAGAACAGTTTTCCGATGCGGCACTGGAACAACAACGGCTAGACCTTGAGCAAGCCCTCCGGTACTACCACTACTATTTGCCGGCCGCTGAGCGGCCAGACACATTGCTAACCTTCTTCTCCCAGTTCGAGGTAGCCGCCGCGCTCTACGGCGAGAACGACATCGCGGTAGGGCTAGAGTTTTTCCTTGGCCCCAACTACAACTACCAGCGCGTAGACCCGCGCGAGACCATCTTCTCCGCCTACCTCGCCCGCACCTACACCCCCGAACACCTAACGGCCAAGCTGATGCGGACCCTCATCCAAGAAGAAGTACCTAAGCCCCGTGGGGGCAAACTGATCGATCACCTGATCTACGAAGGCAAAAAGCTCTACCTGCTGGAAAAAGTCCTTCCCTTCACCCCAGACAGCGTTGTTCATGAAGTGACGGCCGAGCAGATGGAATGGCTGCGCAGCAACGAGGTACCAATCTACGCCCACCTCCAAAAAGAGCAGATGCTGTACAGCACCGACGCTACATTGATTAAGAAGATGACGCAGCCAGCACCCTCCTCGCAGGGGATGCCAGCGGAATCTCCCGGCGGAGCGGTCAATTACCTCGGCAAGCGCATCGTGGAGGCCTACGTGAAGGCCAACCCCAAAGTCACCATGCCGGAGTTGCTAGGCCTCATTGATGGGCAAACCATCTTGGCGGGGGCTCGGTACAAGCCTAAGTAGTTCTCGGGGAGCGACTACAGCTTCACGATCCAACCAAATTTGTCCTCTACCCGTCCGGTACGGAGGCCATCGATGTACTGCTTGAGTTTGGGCCCAACTTTGCGGTCGGCCACCGCTGGCAGCGTCATCAGTTTGTCTTTGTACTGGAGTTCGGAGACGTGGCTCACTACTGCTGCCGTACCGGCGCCAAACATTTCTTCCAGCTTACCGGCGTCGTAGGCATCGGCGATTTCCTGAATATCGATCTTGCGCTCGGTCACTTTATAGCCTTGGTCGCGCAGGATGGTGATGAAGTTCTTGCGGGTGATGCCCTTCAGGATCGCGCCGTCGGTTGCTGGGGTGACGACTTCGCCGTCGATGACGAAGAAGATGTTCATCGTGCCTACTTCCTGTATTTCCGTCATCTGCGGGCCGCCCATCCAGACGACTTGGTCGAAGCCTTTCTGGTTGGCTTCGTATACGGGCCGGAGGCTGGCGGCGTAGTTGCCGGCGGCCTTGGCTTCGCCCGTTCCGCCAGGGACGGCGCGGACGTAGTTTTGCTCCACCACCAAGCGTACCGGCTTAGCGTAGTACGGGCCTACGGGCGCGGTGAAGATGCAGAAGCGGTAGGTTTCGCTTGGGCGCACACCGATGAACTCGTCGGTAGAGAACATGTAGGGGCGCAGGTACAGGGCAGAGCCTTCTGCTGGCGGAATCCAATCGCGGTCCAGCGAAACGAGCTGGCTGACGGCATCCACGAAGAGGTCTTCGGGAAACTCGGCCATCATCATGCGGCGCGCGCTGGCGTTGAGGCGTTTGGCGTGCTCAATTGGGCTGAGCAGGGCGGGCGTTCCGTCGGCAAGCTTACTGGCCTTCATGCCCTCAAAGATGGCCTGCCCGTAGTGCAAGACCATGCTGGCGGGGTGCATAGTGAAGTGGCCGAAGGGCACGATGCGGCTGTCCGTCCATTCTCCATCTTTATAGTCGGAGACGAACATGTGATCGGAGAAGATTTTCCCGAAGGGCAGGTTATCCCAGTCCACGTTTTTAACGCGGCTGTCCTGAACTTTTTCGGTACGGAATTGAGTGTCGACCATGAGAACTTTCATTTAAGGTTAGGGGGCTGAAACATTTGCCTTGCGAGCCGTTTGTGCTTGCCCAACAGAATGATTAGGTGCTAGGTGGCGCGGCCGCAGGTGCAAGGTGAGGCTAACGTAAGGTAAAGTTCGGGATTTTTTTGCTTGTTGGTTGAAATTTGTATCGATTGCCTGTGTAATGAGGTGTACTGGTCTTGGCACACCGCTATACATTGAGCTAAAAGCAGCAGTCTGAGACAGTCACCTTTGAGGTCGACCAAGACTTCCAAAAAATGACGCTCAAGCCGCTACTCGACAAACAGGAATCTGGTTGCAAGGAAAGCCCGCCCTAGTGAGCATGTGAGCGGCAAGTGGATCATTCCCTATTGACTACACCGCTACACAAATGGCCCAACAGCCAACTTTAGCTAGGTTTTAATAAGCGGAAGGCTCCGCACCTTTTGGGTTCTCACACTCAAAAAGCATGATCTCCCAGCTCACCGACGAAGTTAGAAAATCTTACGCAGACCTTCCCAAAAGTTAGCTAGACCATTTGTGGCCGATCGTTAGATGTTAAAGCTTACTTCTATTTTATCGTGGTTGTGCCTGATGGAGAGCGTACAGCACACAACCACCCTATTCCTAACTTCAGCCTCAAAAAAACAAAAACCCAGCCCTCCAAAGAGCGCTGGGTTTCAATTCTTAAGAAAAAAGTAGCCTAGCTACTCTTCCTCCGCAGCAGCAACTTCTGCATTAGAAACCACTGGTTTCTTGCTCAGTTCCTTACTGCGCTTAGCGGCTTCGGCCTTCTTCTTCGCGGAAGCGGACTTAGCCGATTTCTTCGGCTGGATCATTACGTTCATGCGGCGCTTCTCCATCTTCGGCATCGCTTCTGCTTGGCCGAGATCTTCGAGTTCCTTCATGAAGCGGAGCAGCAACAGTTCGCCCCGGTCTTTGAAGACGATGGAGCGGCCACGGAAGTGGACGTAGGCCTTCACCTTAGCACCGTCTTCCAAGAAGCCGCGCGCGTGGCGCACCTTGAACTCAAAATCGTGGTCATCGGTGTTGGGGCCGAAGCGGACTTCCTTAACTACCGTTTTAACCGTATTCGCTTTCAGTTCCTTCTCTCGCTGTTTTTGCTGGTAGAGGAACTTCTTGTAGTCGATGATCTTAACTACCGGCGGCTCAGCCTTCGGGCTGATCTCTACTAAGTCGAGGTCAACATCGCGGGCCCATTGCTTGGCGCGCCGAGACTCGTGTACTTGGCCGGGGCCAATGTTGAGGTTAAGTTCGCTGGAAATATCAGCAACGTTGTCTCCCACGAGGCGAACCTCGGGGCTACGGATCATGTCATTGATTCGGTGCTTAGGCGTAGTATCTTCTCTACGGAAATTGCGTTTGCGGCCGCCGCCTTTACGTCTACCCAAAAATCTGTTTTGTTTAATGAAAAAAAGGGAGGATGCCGGAGGTCTTGTTTTCAGCCGTCCTCCGCCAAGGGCTGTACACCCATAACAAGGCACTTACGCGGGCATAAGTTCTTGAGTGTTAACAAAAATAAGGAGAAATCAACGATTTCAGGGCATAAGTGGGATAAAGTGTTGTTTTAGCCCCCCAGCCCCCAAAGGGGGAGCCACACCACTTTGCAGGTCTGGCTACCCCTTTGGGAGCTGGGGGGCTTATTCATCAAGAAGCAACAGCAGCCTCCTGCGTAATAGAAAGCCCATCCTTCTCCTCGTTCAACACCGCCAGCAGCTTAGCGCCGCCTTCGGGGTTGTTGTTCAGGATGAACTCTGCTAACGGATCCTCGATGTACTTCTGGATGGCGCGGTGAAGTGGTCGGGCACCGAACTGGGGGTCAAAGCCCTTTTCAGCAACAAACTTCTTCGCGTCATCGCTCAGCGTCATAGAGAACTCTAGGCCATCGAGGCGCTTGTAGAGGTCTGCCAGCGCGATGTCGATGATCTTGAAGATGTTTTCCTGCGTGAGGCTATTGAAGATCACTACATCATCGATCCGGTTCAGGAACTCTGGCGAGAAGGTCCGCTTCAGCGCGTTGTTGATTACTGCTTTGCTGTTCTCTTCGGCGTTTTCGGTGCGGGCTTTGGTCGCAAAACCTACGCCTTGGCCGAAGTCCTTCAACTGGCGCACGCCGATGTTGGAGGTCATGATGATCATCGTGTTCTTGAAGTCTACCTTGCGGCCCATTCCGTCGGTCAGTTGGCCGTCGTCGAGTACTTGAAGGAGGATGTTGTAGACATCGGGGTGGGCCTTCTCGATCTCGTCGAGCAGGATCACACTGTACGGCTTGCGGCGTACTTTTTCGGTCAGTTGGCCGCCTTCTTCGTAGCCCACGTATCCCGGAGGCGCACCGATGAGGCGGCTGACGGAGAACTTCTCCATGTACTCCGACATATCAATCCGGATCAGGCTGTCTTCGCTGTCGAAGATGTACTTCGCCAGTACCTTGGCCAGCTCCGTCTTACCGACCCCGGTTGGGCCGAGGAAGATGAACGTACCGATCGGCTTGCTGGGGTCTTTGAGGCCAACGCGGTTGCGTTGGATGGCCTTAGTGACCTTCTCGATGGCGCTGTCTTGGCCAATCACGGCCCCTTTCAGGTCGTCGGCCATACCGACGAGTTTCTTGCTCTCGTTCTGGGCCACGCGGTTCACGGGGATGCCGGTCATCATGGATACAACCTCCGCAATGTCTTCTTCATTGACGGGGTAGCGGGCGTTGCGGGATTCTTCCTCCCACTGCGCCTGGGCTTCTTCCAGTGAGCGCTGGAGCTTGCTTTCTTGGTCGCGCAGGTCTGCCGCTTTCTCGTACTGCTGGTCTTTTACAGCGTTGTTCTTCTCTACTTTCACCTCTTCGATCTGGACCTCAATCTCCTCGATGGATTTCGGGACAACGATGTTCTTGAGGTGGGTCCGAGCGCCTACTTCGTCGAGCACGTCGATGGCCTTGTCTGGTAGGAAGCGATCGGTGATGTAGCGGTCGGAGAACTTCACACAGGCCTCAATAGCGTCGTCGGAGTACTCCACGTGGTGGAAGTCTTCGTACTTGCTCTTGATGTTGTTCAGGATGTGGACGGCCTCTTCGGAGCTTGGCGGGTTAACGAGTACCTTCTGGAAACGACGATCTAGGGCACCATCTTTTTCGATGTGCTGGCGGTATTCGTCTAGGGTGGAAGCACCGATGCATTGGAGTTCGCCGCGCGCGAGGGCTGGCTTGAAGATATTGGACGCATCAAGTGATCCGGTAGCACCGCCGGCGCCTACGATGGTGTGGATTTCGTCGATGAAGAGGATCACGTCGCGGCTCTTTTCGAGTTCGGTCATGATGGCCTTCATCCGTTCTTCAAACTGGCCCCGGTACTTCGTTCCGGCCACGAGGGCGGCCAGATCGAGCATCACGATGCGCTTATCGAAGAGCGTTCGGCTCACTTTCTTTTCCTTGATCCGGAGGGCGAGGCCTTCCACGATGGCGGTTTTGCCTACGCCGGGCTCACCGATCAGGATGGGGTTGTTCTTTTTGCGGCGGCTCAAGATTTGGCTCACGCGCTCAATTTCGGTTTCCCGCCCGATGATGGGGTCGAGCTTGTCCGTATCGGCTAGGGCCGTGATGTCTCGGCCGAAGTTGTCTAGTACGGGGGTGCGGCTTTTGGAGTTGCCGGCGCCTTTGCGCTGGCCGCCTTGGAAGTCTCGGCCCTGACCGCCTTCGCCTTCAAATTGTTCGTCGTCGCCCGGTGTTTCGTTCAGGGGCAGGGCAATGTCTTCAGTAAAATCTTTTTCGTCTTTCACGTAATCGAGTTCTGCTTTATAAATGTCGTATTCTACTTCAAACTGGCGCAATATTTTGGTTGCGGGCAGTTCCTTATTGCGGAGAATAGACAAGATTAGATGTTCGGGGCTGACCACCGAAGTTTTAAGCGCCTTGGCTTCCAAAAAGGTTACTTTCAGAACGCGATCGGCCTTATCGTTTAGAGGCAACTGAGAAATGGTATGGCCGCTGGCCTGCCCACCGTTGCGGTGGACGTTTTGGCGAACAGTGTCTTTTAAGGCCTGAATATCAACCGCCAAATTGCGCAATACGCGCGCGGCCAAGGTATTGGGCATAGACAGCACACCGAGCAGGAGATGCTCTGGCCCAACGTAGGCGTGGCCCATCTTTTCGGCTTCCATCTTCCCTCGGGCCATGGCCTTCTTTATCTCGGGGTTGAATTCTCTCTGGCTCGGATTCATTTTTATAAATTTTCGTGGTTCGTCTTTGGGCCCGTTTCCGGTTCAGCTTAAACAGCAGCAGCGCCATCGTGGTTTTCAGTGGGCGCGGCCGCAGGTGCAGGGCAAGTTATCAAGAGCAAGGCTTGTACGGAACGAGGCCTAAATATAGAGCCTAAAGAGGAATAACCGTGCCACCTCTCCTACCCTGACAAAACTACCTGACAGATCGCCGGTAAAGTCGTTCCTTTACTTATGCAATGTCTTAACGGAACAAGCGGAAGGTTTAGTTGGTTCTGAATCTTAAGAACTCAAACCAAGTTTTAAGGGTTTTATAAAACACCGACGTATCTATACGTCTTGTTGGCACGTTTTATGCCAACACTAAAACCAACGTTTAAATTCCCAAACGAACGCTAAAAAACGAATACCTCGCAAATACTACCTTTGCGAAAAATCATCAGACATGAAATTCAGCATCGACAAGCAGGAACGCTACACCCTCATCAAGCCCCTGGAGGAGAACCTCAACTCGGCCATTGCGCCCAAGCTCAAGTCCGAGTTCGTCATCTTGGCTAACGAAGGCATCACGAACCTGATCCTTGACCTTAGTGATGTGCACTACGTCGACAGCTCTGGCCTCAGCGCCATTCTTACCGCTCGTCGCCTCTGGAGCGGCCTCGGTACTTTCGTCGTTACCGGCGTAGACCACCCCGCCGTAAAACGCTTGGTCGAAATCTCCAAAGTAGACTCCGTACTCACCATCTTGCCTACTGTTTCCGAAAGCTCCGACTTCATCATGATGGAGGAACTACAGCGGGATTTGCAGGGAGAAGAGTAGCGGTCAGGATTCAGGGTTCAGCAATCAGCGTTCAGGCTGCCGCTATTACATTCGGTGGCCTAAATCCTGATTGCTGAACGCTGCCCCCCTGATTGCTGGTTCCTAAACCTAAGGTGTCTAAATCTACTGGTCGTTCAAACCGCTATACATCGACTAAAACCCCCTCCCTAAATCCCTCCCCACGGGGGAGGGACTTGTGAAAACGCTACGCGTTTTAGCGTAATGGCCACTTAATCAGCGTCAATGTATAGCGGTTTACTGGTCGTTACCAATTACTGGTTTTCACCACCTAAACGCGAAGCGTTTCCCTCAAAAA
>CALEDI010000172.1 GCA_937949535.1 uncultured Lewinella sp.
ACTCAAAAAACATACCCATGAGGTTGAACTGTATACCCTGCCTTAATTTTACCATACAACGAACCTAACTTTTACAATGAGGAATAATATCTTAGCCTTCACCGCCATCTTTTTTATTTGGTTATCGTTTAACGCTTGTCGCGATGCCAATAAAGCCAAAAGCTTTGAGCAGATGGCAGACCGTATCCAAACGTATTACATCAAAGACAGTAGGGTTGACCGCCTAGAGATTCGCCACAAATCTACCTTCAAGGGCCTGCTAGTGGAGGGGTATACTACCGTTCGGGAGGCCTACGATAGCGTGCAGACGGTGCTTTCTGAAGGTGGGTTTGTTGTAACCCACAACAACTTTAGGCTCTTACCAGATGCCGAACTGCTAGAAGGCAAAACGGCAGGTATCATTAATGTGTCGGTCGCTAACCTTCGTTCCAAACCAGGCCATAGCCAAGAGCTGGCCACCCAAGCTTTGCTGGGCACACCGATTCAGGTACTTGACGTAAAGGACGGGTGGTACCTCGTTCGGACGCCCGACCGGTATTTGGCTTGGTTGGAACCCGGAGCATTTGTAGCCATGCGGCCCCAAGAGGCCGCCCGCTGGCTTGAAAGTGACCTAAGCATCTTCACCGATCAGCCAACCGAACTGGTAGCATCTGCTGGTACCGACGATGTTGTTACGGACTTAGTACCCGGCAACCTCGTCCGAGACGGCCAAGGAGAAGCACAAGAAGAACGCATCAACGTAAGCCTCCCCGACGGGGAGAACGGATGGGTTGCAACAGCAACATTATCTGGCCTCCAGGGCTGGATCGTTCCCGAAGGCTTGGAGGCGGAGAACTTACTGTCTACCGCTTACGGGCTGAAGGGGCGGCCATATTTGTGGGGAGGTACGAGCAGTAAGGGGATGGATTGTTCGGGCTTCACTAAAATGTCTTTTTACCTCAATGGCTACGTGATCCCGCGAGATGCTAGCCAGCAGGTCCATGCGGGAGATGAGGTAGAGC
Source organism: uncultured Lewinella sp. (assembly GCA_937949535.1). Classification (GTDB taxonomy): domain Bacteria; phylum Bacteroidota; class Bacteroidia; order Chitinophagales; family Saprospiraceae; genus Neolewinella. The sequence goes on from CALEDI010000172.1 coordinate 1,002, forward strand.
TGACGGCCGACTTCGGCAACCTCCAACCCGGAGACCTGTTGTTTTTTGGCCGCTACAGAGCGGATGGTTCCGAAAAAATTACGCACGTAGGCTTCTATACGGGGGAGGGGCGATTTCTTCATTCCGGCGCAGACAACGGCCGCATCAAAGAGCAATCTCTCCGCCCAGAGGAGGAAGACTTTGCCGAACATCGCCTGAAATCGTTGCTTCGCGCTCGGAGATTGCAACCCGGAACAAAGGGAGTGGTGCCCGTTGGGGAGGCCTTCGGGGCCTTGTTGGAATAGGGCGCGGCCGCAGGGTGCAATGAATGTTTTAGGGCATCGTTGGGGGGCTGATAGTGTTCAACCAATCGTTGTTGTTCAAGACCGAGCTTTTAAACGCCTCTCAGCACCTGCGTCCTCGCCCAAGTGCTGTACTTGGTCAAGCTTTGCTCACACCAAGTCTTCGTCTCGGTAGGGCCGTCGTTCGTCTAGCTCGCGCAGTTCCATCTTGTCTTTATGACGCCGGATTTCCTCGTCCGTAATGTCTGGCAACGGCCCTGAAAACTCACCGTCTCTACCGTCGTGTTGGCCTACGGGGTGGGCGTCTTCGGGGTCGGCAAGCGGACCGTAAAGACTAAGGCCCTGCATCGCTACCCCAATTCCCCAGCCAAGAATAGGCCAAATAGCCCAGAAGTTGTGGCTCCCACCAAAAAGATTGAGGCCCACGAAGAAAACGCTCATCACCAAGTAGGTCCGAAAGTGTCGCCGAAAGTCAAGCTTCTTTTCGCGGAGGGTCTTTTCTTCATACTTGGGTTTGCGCTTGCGGGCCATGTTGAAAGGGCTGTTTCTTGGTTCTGTTTGTTAGCGTAAGGGGCTCGTAGGCGGATACGCGGAAAGCATAAGGCCAACGTGCCTGTCTTGGGTTCTATCCAAGCCGTCCAATTACGGTATTGTTACCTCTTACTTTCTGGTTGAGCTCTACTTCGAGTTTGGTGCCTAACGGAAGAAAAAGATCTACCCGGCTACCAAACTTGATGAAGCCGAAGTCTTCGCCTTGGCGAACCAAGTCTCCTACATCGGCATAGTTCTTGATCCGTTTGGCCAACGCACCCGCGATCTGGCGCAGTAGGATCTCGGTGCTGCCGTTATCGATCACCATTGTTGTTCGTTCGTTTTCTGTACTGGATTTTGGGTGCCAAGCAACAAGGTATTTGCCGGGGTGGTAGGCATTGTACTTCACTTCGCCCCCAATCGGGTTTCGGTTTACGTGTACGTTTACGGGCGACATGAAAATGCTTACCTGTAAGCGTTTGTCTTTGAAGTATTCTGGTTCGGTCGCTTCTTCTATCACGACTACTTTACCGTCCGCAGGAGCATAAATAATACTGTTGTCTTCTTCCGGAACCATGCGGGCCGGGTTGCGGAAAAACTGAAGAATAACCAAGTAAAAGAGCAACGACATGATTGCTACCGGAAGCCCCCAAGAGGAGAATTTCCAGAAAACGAACGCGGTAACTGCTCCGAGAAGTAACAATAAAACAACCAGTAGTTTGCGGCCTTCAGTATGTATGCGGAGGGGGGCTTTCATGTTTGTTTTATTTGGTTAAGCTTCACAAATATAAAGCCTTTAATTACGATCTTTAGTTTGCTTCTATTTAGGCTAGCTGAGGCTTCTCGTTTAGGTTTAACGCGAGTTACTGCAAAGTGTTTCTTAACGCCACCAAAGCCTTTCCCGTAGCAGACAATTTCTCAAGCATCGCATCAAGGTGAGTTTGCTGGGTTAAAGGGTTGGTGAGGGTACACCTCAGGTAGACCTGGCCGCGCAGTGTTGTTTGCACAATGTAAAACGCTGTTTCTTGCACCAATTGTGCTCTTATCATGGCGTTTAGGTGGTTGAGGTCGTCCGAGGTGTGGTTGGTGGTGTGGGGCCGGTACCTGAAGCATACAATATTACAGTCTGGTTCTAGGGCCAGTTCGAAGTTTGGGGTAGTGTTGATTGTGTTGGCCAGCGCCGCTGCGAGGGTGTTTACCCGCACTACGTAGTCGGTGAACACTTCCGCTCCGTAGCAGGCCAGCAGGCTAAAAACCCGGAGGCTCATCATGTTCTTGGTGCATTCAAACGTTCTGCGGCCCATATTGTACCAGTCTTCTTCGTTGGTGTCGAAACTGAGGAGGTAGTCCGCTTTTTGATGAAAGGTGCGGTACGCATCGGCCCCTTTGCGGAAGAAGACGCCGGTGGTTAGGCTGGGGCACATCATCATCTTGTGGAAATCCATGATTAGGCTGTCGGCGCGTTCTAGTCCATCGAGCAGGTGTTTGCGGTTGGGGTCTAGGCGAACGGGCGCGCCATGCGCGCCGTCTACATGGAACCAGAGGCCGTGCGCTACGGCTGCGTCTGCTACGGCAGTTAGGTCATCAAACGAGCCCGTGCTGGTGGTGCAAGCACTCCCGATGATGGCGAGCGGGGTCAGTCCTTCGGTTTTAGCTTTCTCGATAGCTTCGTCAATCAGTTCTGTTCGCATCCTGAAGTTCTCATCAGCAGGGATGCCAATGATGCCCGCTTCTCCCCAACCCATTATTTTTACTGCTCGGTCGATGCAGTAATGGGCTTCTTCGTTGACCAATACGCAGGGCCGAATGTCTTTGTTGCCATCACTCCATACATCGCCTTCGGGCCATTTGGCGGCGCGGGCGGCGAGTAGTGCGGTAAGATTAGCGAGGGTTCCGCCGTTGGTCATGAAGCCTCCGGTTGTATTGGCTAGACCAAGTAAGGCTGCAAATTTTTCAATTACCAGCCTTTCCATCACGGCTCCGGTACTGCCCATTTCAAAGATGGCGGTGCTGCCATTGATGATGCCGTTTACCATGTCTGCCAGTGCGGTAATTGGAGCGGGCGGGTTTACCTGATGGCCCATGTAGTTGGGGCTGTGTACGTGTAGGGAATCCTTGAGGTAGTTGTTGAAAAACTCAGCGGGGCTTAAATGACCGGCTAGAATATCCCGATAGCCGTCTAGCATAACTTCCGGCTCGTGCTGTGGGTTGGCATCGGCTTTGCTGGCGGAGCTAAGGTAGTCGGCCAACTGGTCAACGAGGGTATGGCCGAGCGCGCGGAAACGCTCTGGGTCGTATAATTGCTCTAGGCTTTTCATGGGGGCAAGATAATGGGCGTTTTGGGAAAAATGCTGCCGGACAGACGGATCTATCCGGCAAAGCTCGCCGTTACTGCTGCCGGACAAACGGATCTATCCGGCAAAGCCCGCCGTTACTGCTGCCGGACAAACGGATCTATCCGGCAAAGCCCGCCGTTACTGCTGCCGGACAAACGGATCTATCCGGCAAGCCCGCCGTTACTGTTGCCGGACAGACGGATCTATCCGGCAAAGCCCGCCGTTACTGCTGCCGGACAAACGGATCTATCCGGCAAAGCCCGCCGTTACTGCTGCCGGACAGACGGATCTATCCGGCAAAGCTCGCCGTTACTGCTGCCGGACAGACGGATCTATCCGGCAAAGCCCGCCGGTACTGCTGCCGGACAGACGGATCTATCCGGCAAAGCCCGCCGTTACTGCTGCCGGACAGACGGATCTATCCGGCAAGCTCGCCCTGCATCCCGCGTCCGCGCCCTCTCCCCAAACCACATCAGGCTGCCACGCTTTCATACGTAGCAGCCTGATGAAGGAAAACACAAACGGATTTTTCTCAAATCTTCATTTCCGCCCGTGCTGCATCCAATATTTTCCGAACCTCGGCGGGGTCTGCGCCTTGGGCGTATACCCGTAAGACAGGTTCTGTGCCCGAGGGCCGTACCATGAACCAACGGTCTTCGCCGTCGAGGTAGAACTTACTGCCGTCTACGTGCGCTACGCGGGTGACGTTGTAAGGGCCTACCTTCGTGAAGGGTGCTTCTTTGGCCTGCTTCACGATCTCCCACTTGCGGTCGTTGTCTACGTGGACGTCGTCTCGGTCGCAGTTGAAGCTGCCAACCTTGGCGTACAGATCGGCGACCAGTTCCTTGAGCGACTTGCCAGATTTGGCCATATATTCCGCAATCATCAGCCCGATCCAGATGCCATCGCGCTCCGGGATGTGGCCCGAAACCGCTAAGCCGCCAGATTCTTCTCCTCCTACGATCACTTCGCGCTCCGCCATGATCTCGGCGATGTACTTGAAGCCGATCTTCGTTACTTCATAGTCTAGCCCATACATCTCGGCCAGTTGCTTGAGCTTGTCGGTTACGGAGAAGGTAAGGATCACCTCGCCGGTCTTGATGCCTTTGTATTCGTATTGGTACATCAACAGGAGCAGCAGGATGTGGTGGCTGTCCACGAACTCGCCGTCGCCGTCGAAGAGGCCGATGCGGTCTGCGTCGCCGTCGTTAGCGATGCCGAGGGCGATGTTGGGGTCGTTCTTGATCGTTGCTGCCATTTCGGTCAGGTTCCGACCGATGGGCTCGGGGGCTTGGCCGTCGAAGCCGGGGTTGATCTCGCAGTGGAGGTGGGTGGCGTTGGGTAGCAGCCGCTTCATCGCGCCTTGGCCCGCGCCGTACATCGCGTCGTAAGCGATGCCGATGCCGGAGTTGCGAATCAGGTCCATATCGAAGCCTTGGTTAACGTGGTCGATGTAGATCTGCTCAAAGTCGTGCTCTTCTACGAGGCCTTTCGCTTTGATGTCTTCGTAGCTTGGCACGTCGGTTGGTACGGCGTCGGGTATGAGGTCTTCTACCGCAGCAACATCTGCGGGTACGGATGGGCCACCGAGTTTAGACTTCAGTTTATAACCATTGTAGCTGGGCGGGTTGTGGCTGGCGGTGATGACAACGCCAAGGTCTGCGCCTGTTTTTACCACGCCCAAACTTACCATCGGGGTAGAGATGTAGCTAGGGGCAACCAAGCTGGTGATGCCGTGCTTACCCAAAACGCGGGCGGTGGCTTCGGTAAACATTTCGCCGCCAAACCGGCAGTCGTAACCAATCACGACGCGGGTGCCGCCTTGTTGCTTTAGCCAAAGAGCGGTGCCTTCCGCAACGCGCATAACGTTGTCTACGGTGTATTCACGCGCAATGATGGCGCGCCATCCGTCGGTACCGAATTTGATTTTTAGGGGCTTCATGTCGGTCTGGTTTTAATTGATTGCTACTTGAGAGATAACAAATAGGGGAGATTGTATGCGCAAACATAGCAGAGAAGTAGTTAATCGTGGTTAAAAAGTCGACGGTATTACGCACTTTGTTGTTTGTTCTTGCCCCTCGGTCGATAATTTCTGAATAGTTTTATCCCCTCTTTTACCTTTGTGGCGTGGAAGTTATTACCGGATTTCTTGTTGGGCTTGGTACTGGTGTGTTCATCACCTGGTTCCCGGGTATGCTGAACATGCAGGTCGTTGGCACGGCCGTTCGGGTTGGCCGACCGAAGGCTTATGTCTTCTCTGCTGGTATGGCGGCGGTAATTGGTGCACAAACAACGCTTGCGGTCTTGTTTGCCAATTTACTCACCGCTAACCCTGTGGTCGTCCCCGCAATCAAGCAATGGGCAATTCCCCTTTTTCTCGTCCTCGCACTCGTTTTCATCTGGAAAGGGTTCCGGGCGCGCGCAGCGCGCAAGGCGGAAAAAGAACGGCCGTATAAAGGCGGCCCTTTCTGGCGCGGAATCATGATGAGCAGCATGAACATCCTCAATATACCGCTGGTTTTTGCCATCGCTGGTTTCCTGATGGCCGATGGGTATATGTCTCGGGCTTTCTTGCCGCGCCTGGCGTACGTACCCGGCACCACCATGGGCGCATTCCTCATTTTTGCGCTCTACGGCCGTCTTTCGGGCTGGATCAGTCGCAACATGGCCCTCTTTACCCGCAACATCAATTTCTTCATCGGTGGGCTTTTTGCGCTTTTAGCGCTGGTACAGGCCGTACGAATGTATTGAGGGCTTTTAGGGCGAGGCCGCAGGTGCAGGGAAAGGTAAAGGGCTTGGCTGCTACGCCCCGAATAAGGAAAACACCTCCGAGCCGATCTCCCTAGCCGTTGCCTGGTAAACACTCGCTTCTTCATCCGTCCCGTCTGAAAACTTAGGGTCGGTATACTTTATGGATAGTCGTTTTTTTGCAGTCGGAAGAAATGGGCAGTTGGCTTCCGCATCGTCGCATACCATAACGGCTACAAAGTCCTTGCTTGGGTTGTCTGGGTCATCGTAGCGTTTAGACCAACATGCTACCGGAGGGTATTTGTCGCTAAAGTAAATCAGGTGCCGATGGGGAGTGTTCTTGTCGAGCTCTACCCGAAAGCCCAAACCGATAAGTGCTGTAATTACATTAGGGTGTAAAGCGGTCACTTCCGTCCCGCCAGAATAAGCTCGAACAAACGAATTATTGTGCCAGGCTGCTGCTACGGTTGCCCATACCTGAGCAATCTGGCTCCGGCGGGAATTGTGCGTGCAAACAAAGTTTACGGCCAGATGCTCTTTTTCACGCGCAGCAACTTGTATAAGAATAGAAAGGACTTGTAGGTCAACTATGCGCGCAGAGGAGGAGCTTGCCTTGGCAGGCTGAAAACGTTGAATCGTTTGTACAAGCTTTGGGTAGAGTTGATTTTTTGACATTTTTTACTTTTGGGTTCCAAATTTAGGGCAAACGCATCAAAATTTTAATCGCTCTTTTAAGCCCCCCTAGCCCCCGAAGGGGTGAACTGACTATCCCAAACGACGGTATCGGTCGAACTTAGGCATTTTAACAGGTCTAACTCCCTCCTTCGGGGGGCTGGGGGGGATTTTACGTTCCAATTAGTCTTACTTCTCTTTCCAGGGCTACGCCAAACTTAGCCAGCACCTCTGCCTGAACCAGCTTGCTGAACGCCAGCACCTCTTGGCCCGAAGCGCCACCGTGGTTTACTAGTACCAATGCTTGCTTTGCGTAAGTACCTACCGCGCCATCGTTCCGTACGCCTTTCAGGCCCGCCCGGTCAATGAGCCAGCCTGCGGGCAGTTTTACGTGGTCGTCGTCTATGGGGTAAGAGGGGAGGTCTTCATAGACCGCCTTAAGCCGGTCGTGTTCGGCTTTCCGTACAACGGGGTTTTTGAAAAAGGAACCGCTGTTGCCGAGGAAGAACCAGTCGGGCAATTTGGAGCGACGGATGTTGGTGACGGCCAAGGCCACATCGTTGGGGCTTGGGGTTTCAACATTTAAACGAGCAAGCTCTGCTTGGATGGCACCGTAGCCGGTTTTAAGTTCGTGGTCTCCGTTTAGGCGAAGGTCTACGGCGATAATCAGGAAGCGGCCGGGTTCGTGTTTGAAGCGGCTGTCTCGGTAGCCGAAGGCACATTCCTCTGGCGTCAGTACCCGCGCACCAACGCCGTATTCCCAAACGTGGACGGCCTCGATGCGTTCGGCTATTTCCGCGCCGTAGGCCCCAATGTTCTGCACGGGGGCCGCGCCTACCGTACCGGGAATGAGGATCAGGTTCTCGAAACCATACCAACCCCGGTCTAGGGTATACCGAACAAACTGGTTCCAGTCTACGCCCGCAGCCACCCGAACGGTTGTAGCGGGCAGCGGGTACTTAGCGGCGGATGCTGGGGGCGGCGGGGAAGGCGCACCGTTGAGCACCGTGATGCCGCCAAGGGCTACGTGTACCGTCAGCCCAGGTACTCTGTCTAGCAAGAGCATATTGCTGCCGCCACCCAAGACCAGCTCCGGAGCCTGTTCGAATTCAGGACCGTTCAGTTGGCGCAGGTCCGTGAGGGCCAGGTACCGCTCCGCAATGCAGGGCAAGTTGAAGGTGTTGAAGCGTACCAGCGAAACGTTGTGTCGGACCATTGGGGAGAGGAGTTGAAGTTTAGCAATCAGGGCTCAGCAATCAGGATTCAGGCTACCGCTGTTACGTTAGCGATCAGCAATCAGGGTTTAGCATTCAGGCTACCGCTGTTATGTTAGCGATCAGCAATCAGGGTTTAGCATTCAGGCTACCGCTGTTACATTTAGCGACCTGAGTCCTGAACGCTGAACCCTGATTGCTGAACCCTGATTGCTGAGCCCTGAACACTGAACCCTGAACCCTGAAAGCTAGGCTCACTCGCCCTGAAACTGTAACCGAGCGAGTGCGGAGTAAGCACCTCCGGGTATATCGTTCAGTTCTTCGTGGGTGCCTTGCTCTACGATGCGTCCGTTTTCGATGACGTAGATGCAGTCTACCTCCCGAATTGTGGCTAGGCGGTGGGCGATGATGATGGAGGTTCGGCCTTCCATCAAGCGGTCCAGTGCTTCCTGAACGACGCGCTCGCTTTCGGCATCGAGGCTACTGGTGGCTTCGTCGAGCAGCAAGATAGCGGGGTTTTTCAGGATGGCCCTTGCGATGGCGACGCGCTGCCGCTGGCCGCCGCTTAGCTGGATGCCTCGGTCCCCAACTACGGTGTCGAAACCTTCAGGGAATTTATCGATGAACTCTAGTGCGTTGGCCTTTTGGGCGGCTTCTCGGATGGCTTCTTCGCTTGCGTTCAGGGCTCCGTAGGCGATGTTTTCGCGGATGGAACCGCCGAAAAGGAGTACTTCTTGGGGCACCAAGGCGAGGTCGTCTCGGAAAGCATGGAGGTTGTAGTCTTCGATGTCTACGCCGTCGGCAGTGATGCGCCCTTCGCTAATGGGGTAGAAGCGAAGCAGGAGCTTCATGATGGTAGACTTACCGCTGCCGGAGGCACCAACGAGGGCTATTTTCTCTCCGGGTTTGATTTTGAGGTCGATGCCTTTCAGTACCTGAATGTCTGGCCGGGTTGGATAGCTGAAGCGAACATTCTCGTAGTGGATGTTGCCTTCGATGTTGCCGGAGAGCGGGGTTGCTTGTTTTTCGGAGGGGGTGTTTTTGCCGGAGGAGCGGGGTTGCTTAACCTCCATCGCACCTGCGCCCGCGCCTTCTACTTCTTCGCTGTCCAGAATGTCTACTACCCGATCTGAGGCACCGAGCGCGGAAACGATTTCGGCGTAGAAGTTGCCCAGGCTAGCGATGGACCCCCCGATGAGTGCGGTGAAGATGACGAAGGAGAACAGGTCGCCTTGCGGTAAAAGATCCGCCTGAACGAGCAGAACGGCCCGGTAAATGATGTAAAACAGCGAGCCAAACATGACCGTAACGATGAAGGCCGAGAAAATCCCCCGCGCCGAAGCCGTTTTGAGGGAAATGCGCACCGTTTCGTCGATGCTTTTGCCGTAGCGTTGCTGTTCAAATTCCTCGTTGGTGTACGCCTTTACGGTAGAAATACTGCTCAGGCTCTCCTCCACGATCACGTTAGAAGCCGCTAGTTGCTCCTGGCGAGCCTTCATCATTTTGCGCACGTATTTGCCGAAAAACATCGCTGCAATCACGACGACGGGGAAGATGGCCAAGCTAACGAGGGCGAGCTTCGTCATCGTCCAAAGAATGAAAATAATGGCACCCGTAAGGATGATGAGCTGGCGCAAAAACTCAGCCAAAGTGAGGGAGAAAATTCCCTGAATCTGGGTAATGTCGTTGGTGATGCGGCTGGTGATTTCGCCTACCCGCGTCCGCTCAAAGAAGGGAATCTTGAGGTGGAGAATTTTCCCGTACAGGTCTTTGCGCAAGGAAGCCATCGCGCGCTCACTGACTTCGGCCTGCAACCGGACACGTAGGAAGCTGAGCGGCGCTTGAAATACAAGCAGGACCGCTAGCATCGTGAAGATCTGCGTCACGCTGAGGCCATATTTGCCCTTTCCGCTAATCACGTTCAGGGCCTCTCCGGGCAATTGCAGCAAAACGAGGAAGACCACGCTGCTGATTGCCAGAATGATGAAGCTGAGGATGAACTTCCAACGGTAAAGCCATACGTAATCAAAGATGCGCAAGCTCCGGTTGAACTTCTCCTTTTGGGTGCGCCCCGAGTCGGGGCGATCTGTTTTCTCGGTTGTTTTAGCCATAAGCGTTGCAAAGGAAACCCTTCTGCGTGCATTTTAAGGTCTATGGTACAATTTTTGGCTTAACTTTGAGCTTTCTATTACGGGAATATTGCACTTCTCCCCCAAAACTAAAAACATTTCAGCTATGAACACCCGCTTCATCTTACCATTTTTCGTGCTTTTCGTACTTGGTGGCCTTACAACAGCGCAAGCACAGTCGTTGGAGTTTGGCGTTAAGGCTGGGGGCGCAGTCTATGCCGGAGACCTGAGCCCAAAAGAGAGCGGCTTTGCCCCGGCCAACATCAACGCCGCTGGTGGCCTTTACCTTCGGTACCGACCAACCACCCGCTTAGGCATCCGCGTGAGCGGAAACTTTGGTCGTTTGAGCGCTGAGCGAGACGATATTTTAGCGCCTAACGGCCTCGGTGAAGATGTCGTGATCAGCCGCAATTTCCGCTCTTCTCTTACGGAGTTCAATGCCGCGCTAGAGTATGATCTTTTTTATATTGGTAACCCAGAGGGCAACTTCTTCGCGCCTTACGTCTTTGGTGGTATTGGTGTGTTGAGCTTTAACCCCGAAGGAGAAATGGATGGTGTGTACACCGAACTGCAACCGCTCCGTACCCAAGCGCAGGGTAGTGGGCTAGATCCTAGCTATGACGTTACACCGTATGAGCTTACTACCATAGTTGCTGTTCTCGGTGGCGGTATTCGGGTACGCTTTGCGGACCGGATCGTGATTGGCCTTGAGGTTGGTGGCCGTAAATCAGGAACGGATTACTTGGATGACATTTCCAGTACTCCTGTGCGTTACTTAGATGTGTTGCAGGGAGACAACGGCGGCTTGGCTGCGCGTTTCTTTAACCCCGCCGTAGAGAACGTAGCCGAAGTAGGCGACCTTACGTACATCCGTGGGGGTGACGCCGAAGATTACTACCTCGTGGGCGGCCTCACGATCGGCGTCACAATTGGTGCCTCGGGCAGCAAGAAGACCGGCTGCTACAATTTTTAGGAGGGCCTACCTCCCAAAAGACTAACAAACTAACGGACTAATCCCCTACCTTCGCCCTCATGACGGAAAAAGTCCTAATCCTCGACTTTGGGAGCCAATATACCCAGCTTATTGCCCGCCGCATACGGGAGCTAAACGTTTACAGCGAAATAGTACCATATAATAAGGTGCCTGAGCTAGACGATACCATCAAAGCGGTAATTCTAAGCGGCAGCCCTTTTTCGGTTCGGGAGGAGCGTGCCTTGCACCCCAACCTAGAACCGCTGATTGGTAAGCGCCCAGTACTCGGTATCTGTTACGGTGCGCAGTATGTAGCCCAACACTTTGGTGGCCGCGTAGAGCGCAGCGAAACCCGCGAATACGGTAAGGCGAACCTTGCCGCTATCCATAAACAAGACGGCCTGATGGCGGGTCTCGGAACGGGCAGCCAAGTATGGATGAGCCACGGCGATACCATCAAGGAAATCCCCGACCAGTTTGAACTACTGGCCAGTACGGCCGATGTGGAGGTAGCTGCCTACGGCAGCAAACCAGGTGCTTTCCGTAAGCCCGTTTACTGCATCCAGTTCCACCCCGAAGTATACCACAGCCTAGACGGAAAGGAACTGCTCAAAAACTTCGTCATCGATATTGCAGGCTGCTCAGGCAACTGGACACCAGCGCACTTCATCGACGATACCGTTGCCGCCCTGAAAGCCAAGGTAGGCGAAGACCGCGTATTGCTCGGCCTCTCCGGAGGCGTAGACAGCTCGGTCGCTGCGATGTTGTTGCACCGCGCCATCGGAGACCGGCTGTTCTGTTTCTTCATAGACAACGGCCTACTCCGAAAGGATGAGTTTGAGGAAGTACTGAAGAGCTACGACGGTATGGGGCTGAACGTAAAAGGAATCGACGCCAAAGCCGAGTTTTACGACGCGCTAGCAGGCATCTCCGACCCCGAGCTGAAACGCAAGGCGATCGGTAAAACCTTCATCGACGTCTTCGACCGCGAAGCAAAAAAACTAACCAACATCAAGTACCTCGCCCAAGGTACTATCTACCCAGACGTGATCGAGAGTATCTCCGTCCACGGGCCTTCTGTAACAATCAAAAGCCACCACAACGTTGGTGGCCTGCCAGCCAAGATGGGCCTCAAAATCGTTGAGCCCCTGCGCTTCCTCTTCAAAGACGAAGTGCGTAGAGTCGGTACCCAACTCGGAATGGCCGATCACCTCATCAAGCGTCACCCATTTCCTGGCCCAGGCCTCGCCATCCGGATCTTGGGAGACATCACGCCCGAAAAAGTAAACCTGCTGCAAAAAGCCGACGCCATCTACATCAACAAACTCCGCGAACACGGCTTGTATGATAAGGTATGGCAAGCAGGAACTATCTTACTGCCCGTACAATCGGTCGGTGTGATGGGAGACGAGCGCACCTACGAACAAGCCGTAGCGCTGAGGGCGGTAAACAGTACAGACGGAATGACAGCCGAATGGAGCCACCTGCCCTATGATTTCCTAGCCGCCGTCAGCAGTTCGATCATCAATAATGTTAAAGGGATTAATCGCGTCGTATATGACATCAGTACAAAACCGCCAGCCACTATCGAGTGGGAATAAACTCAGCTTCTTCGTCGTACTGGCACTCTTGCTGGTCTCCGTATCCTCTTGTGAACTCTTCAAGCCAGCCGTAGACCCCGGAAGTGGCCGAACAGAAAACACCGATGACCCCCGACGGAGCCAAGACGAAGATGAACTAGACCCCGTACAGAGCCGCAGAGTATACGACCCCTCAACGGGAACCTACGTATACATCGAAAATACACCGACGGACAAAATGGACACCATCCGCTGGACGGTCGTCTCCGAAGAACGCAACCCGCCCATCATTGAAGAAGGTGGAAACGACTTCGTACCCAACAACCCCAACGACCCCACCCAAGGCCAGGGCCAAGGAACGGGAGCCAACCCCATAGACCAAGTAGGGACAACCCCCGAGGGCTCGCGCTTACTGTCTGGCTACAACATTGATTTTGTGTTGCCCTTCCTGACAGACCGGTACCTCGGTAGCGAAGACGAAGTAGACCCCAACTCCTTGTGGTCCCTCCATTTTTACAGCGGCGCGAAGCTTGCGCTCAACGAACTCCGAAACAACGCACAGGTAAACTACAACGTGAACGTACAGGATAGCCGTGCTAACGAGACCAGGGTACAGTCGATTGTGGCTAGCCCAGAGTTTAGCCAGTCGCAGATCACCATCGGGCCTTACCTCAAGAACAACGTCACTACCCTCGCCGAAGCCGTTCGGGGCAAGGAGACCGTATTGATCTCGCCCTACAGCGCCAGCGGCGGTGTTAGCCAGAACAACCCCAACTACGTTCAGGTAAACCCTACCCTAGAAACCCACATGCGCGCTTTGCTGCAACACGCTTACACAACGCAGGGCGCAGACCGCATCGTTTTAGTGACCGGCACGGACCCCAACCAAAAAGCCCGACTCGGGTACTTGCAGGATGAGTTCAAAATCCTGTCTGGCGACGCCGAGGTAGAGCCGCTTGAAGAAATTGAGGTAGACATGAACAACGCCGAAACCAGCTTGCTCGAATACATGGGCGGGCGCAAGACGGTGTTCATCGTCCCGATATACGAGGATGAGTCTTTTGTTGCCAACTTCCTGCGGGTCTTGTATTCTGAAACACGAGACGACTTCGGCCGCAGCATCGCCGTTTATGGCCTGCCCCAATGGATCGACTTTACGCGGATCAACTTCGATTACTACGAAGGCACGAATGTTCACGTATCCAGCAGCGTCTTTATTGACAAGCTGAACCCTGCCGTTCGTGAATTCCGCCGGAAGTTTTTTGAGCGCTACGCGGCACTGCCGCGAGACGAGGCTTACGTTGGTTACGATGTTACCCGCTACTTCCTCCGCATGGCCGCCGAGCACGGTACCCGCTTTCAGTACGCACTGGAAGCTAACCCAGAAGACCTCATGCACACCCGCTTCCGGTTCCAGCCAGTAGCCGTAGTGCCCACCGATGCGGCAGACTTTGAACAGGCTACATTGGACCGGTTCGAGAACAAATTTGTCAACATCCTCCGCTTCCGAAACTACTCGTTTAAGCGGGTGAATTAGCGTTTTTAGGGCGCGGCCGCAGGTGCAAGATTGGGGTTTAGAAGTTAGGTTTCAGGAATCAGGATTTAGGCTTAGGGTGTGTAATCTGTAATGAATTGTCTCCGCGCGCAAACCCCCTCCCCAAACCCCTCCCCACGGGGGAGGGGCTTATAAAAACGCTGCGCGTTTTGATGATAGTCGGCGGACTAATTTATAGGCAGACTACACACCCTTG
>CALEDI010000173.1 GCA_937949535.1 uncultured Lewinella sp.
ACCTGCGGCCGCGCCCATCTGGAAAATCCTGCCGGACAGACGGGTCTATCCCGCATATATGTTCAAACACCGGATATCGCGTAGCGATTCCCCCTTCGGATATCCCCGGACGCAGTCCGAGGTCTTTCCGCGCGCCACTATCGCGTAGCGATTCCCCTTCGGATCTCCCCAGACGCAGTCCGGGCCCCCTCCGCGTCCCCACTATCGCGTAGCGATTCCCCTTCGGATCTCCCCAGACGCAGTCCGGGCCCCCTCCGCGTCCCCACTATCGCGTAGCGATTCTCCCTTCGGATCTCCCCGGACGCAGTCCGGGGTCTCTCCTCCCCCCACTATCGCGTAGCGATTCCCCTTCGGATCTCCCCGGCCGCAGTCCGGGGCCCCTCCGCGTCCCCACTATCGCGTAGCGATTCCCCTTCGGAAAACCTCGGCCGCAGTCCGGGGCCCCTCCGCGCCCCGCTATCGCGTAGCGATTCCCCCTTCGGATATCCCCGGACGCAGTCCGGGGTCTCTCCGCGTCCCCACTATCGCGTAGCGATTCCCCCTCGGATAACCTCGGACGAAGTCCGAGGAACTCGGAACTATCCCCCCCTTTCAGGTGTTACCCCCACCTACGAGAAGATACCATGAACTTACAACCAAAGGACACCTACGAAAAACTGGAGTTCGATAAGATACTCCACCTCCTAGAGGAGCAGTGTAACGGCGAGATGGGCCGTGCGTTAATCCGCGATACGGTACCCTCCGTTAAAGTGACCCACATCAACCGGATGCTAGACGAAGTCGCGGAGTTCAAACAAGGCACCGACGAGAAACAACTGTTCTCCATCGGAGCCTACGAAGACGTCGCCGAAGAGCTGAAAATGCTCACCATCGAAGGCTACGTTCTTTCCGAGTCTGGGCTGGCGAAGCTGAACGTTCTCCTGCTGCAAACCAAAGGCATCTTCGCCTTCTTCAACTCTCCCGAGCGGAAGGAGAAGTATGGTGCGCTCTTCACCCTGGTCCGCAAGATCGACTTTGAGCCCCAGCTATCGGCCGAGATCGAGGCGGTGATTGATGCCGAAGGCGTCATCCGTTCCGATGCTTCCCCAGAGCTGTCCCGTATTCGCCGCCTCATCGGCTCTAAGCGGCGGGAGGTAGAGAAGGCCTTCCGGCAAGTGATCGAGAAATACCGCCGGGCCGGCTTCCTCTCTGATACGGTAGAGAGTATGCGCAATGGCCGCCGAGTTTTGTCCGTCCCGAGCGAGCATAAGCGCAAAATCCGTGGCATCATCCACGACGAATCCGCTACAGGTAAAACGTCTTTTATTGAGCCAGATGCGGTCATCGGTATCAACAACGACATCTTCGACTTCCAACAGGAGGAGAAACGAGAGATTTACCGCATCCTCCGTGAGCTGTCTGACAAACTTCGCCCCTACGTGGAGAATATGCGCGATTACGCAGACCTGATCGCGTACCTCGACGTCGTCCAAGCCAAGGCGCACCTCGCCCGCCAGCTCAAAGCTGAGCGGCCGAAAGTACACCACAAGCCCCGTATCGGTGTGCTGAAAGGCTACCACCCGTTGCTTTACCTCAAAAACAAACCCTACGGCCGCAAAACCGTACCCTTCGACCTTACGCTAACCGGTAAAAACCGAATACTGATGCTCTCCGGGCCGAACGCCGGAGGTAAGTCGATCACGATGAAAACCGTCGGCTTGCTCCAGTTGATGCTCCAATCGGGGATGCTCGTGACGGTCAATGCAGAGTCGGAAATGGGCGTATTCAAAAAACTCTTCGCCGACATCGGCGACCAGCAGAGCATCGAAGACGACCTTTCTACCTACAGCTCTCGCCTCAAAAACGCCAAGGCTTTCCTGAAAGACTCCGACGACGCAACGATGATCCTCATCGACGAGTTTGGTTCCGGCACCGACCCCGCCTCCGGCGGGGCCATCGCGGAGGGTATTCTGGACGGACTGAACTACCGCAAGGTCTTCGGCCTCATCACGACCCACTACTCCAACCTCAAGATCTTCGCCTACAAAACCAAAGGCATCGTCAATGGCGGTATGCACTTCGATACCGAAACCTTGGACCCGACCTACGAACTGAAAATCGGTAAGCCCGGCTCCAGCTACGCCTTCGAGATCGCGACCAAGTCTGGCCTGCCCAAGCGCGTGATGGAATACGCCCGCCGTCGCGCAGGCAAAAACGAACGCGCCGTAGACCAACTCCTCGTTGACCTCCAACGCGA
Source organism: uncultured Lewinella sp. (assembly GCA_937949535.1). GTDB lineage: Bacteria > Bacteroidota > Bacteroidia > Chitinophagales > Saprospiraceae > Neolewinella. The sequence goes on from CALEDI010000173.1 coordinate 2,237, forward strand.
GAAAGCCGAGTCTGAAGAAAAACTGCGCGGCCTAGACCAAAAGCAGAAAACCCTCGATGCCCTGACCCGCACCTACGAGGAACTCCGGAAGGATATGGAAGTCCGTCGTAAACGCTTAAAGCTGGAAGCGAAAGAGTCTGCTCTGCAAGAAACAGCGATCTACAATAAGGAGATGGAAAACCTCATCCGGGACCTCCGCGAAGGGAAAAAACTGGAAGAAGCAAAGGAAAAAGCCAAAGAACTCCGTACCAAGCGTACTGAAATTGCCGAACAGGTCACCGACCTCGTAGAAGACATTTACTACGCTCCGGTGAAGGGCGGAGATGACGACATCAAAGTTGGGGACCACGTCCGCTTGCGCGCCGGAGGCGCGACGGGTGAGGTAGAATCGATCAATAAAAAACGTGCTACTGTCATTGTTGGTGACCTGCGCCTAGAAGTCAAAATCCGAGACTTGGAGCAAGCCAACGCCCCGCTAACGATCCGTAACCAGAAGAGTGTGAGCAGCAACATCGCCGCCACGGCGACCTTCTCCAATAAACTCGACGTTCGGGGGATGCGCTACGAAGAAGTCTTGGCTACTATGGAGGCCTTCGTCGACAACGCCCTGATTGCGAACGCCAGCCAGCTGCGCATTGTGCATGGTAAAGGGACGGGCACGCTGAAGCGTGCCGTGCGCCAAAAACTCTCGGAATACAACCACAAATTCACCCTGACTACGCCCCCCCGCGAGGCCGGAGGAGATGGGGTTACGATTGTTGATATGTAGGCCCCATCACTTCCGCCAGCAAAGTACCCGGCGCACCTTTCCGCCCTGCCCGATGCCGATGATTTTGGTATCCGTGATGCGGTGTCGTTTAAACTCCTGTTCCGCAATTTTGAGGTAGCCTTTCTTCGAGACCAAGGTTGTGAACCAGCCGACTTGGCGATAGACTTCGGTAGATTCTAAGATCATACGACGAAGGAAGGCGGGTTCTCCGCCTGCCGTCCAGAGTTCGTTTGCTTGGCCGCCGAAGTTGAGGGTGGGGGCAGGGCCGGTTTTTACGCCAAGCTTATCCCATTTGATTTGAGCCGCAGCGGTGGCTGCTTCCGCTGACGCGAAAAAGGGCGGGTTGCACATCGTGAAATCGAAGTACTCGTTGGGGAGGATAGCGTTGCGGAATATGGCTTCGGGGTCTGGCTGTTGGCGTACAATGACGCCTTGCTTGAGGCCCGGGTTGAATTGGGCAATGGCGGTGGCTACTCTCAACGAGGTTGCGTCAACATCGGTCCCGACCATCAGCCAACCGTACTCTTTTAGCCCAAGGATGGGGTAAATTAGTGATGCGCCAGTCCCGATATCAAGGCCGAAGGTGCGGTGCTCTTTAACTCGCTTTGCATCCTGCGTCCGCGCCTTATTTGTATCGTCTTGCAACAGGTCGTTCAGGGCATGGATATAGTCTAACCTACCAGGGACGCCGGGGCAGAGATTCCCCTTCGGGATGTCCCAATGTTGGAGCCCATAATCACGCACCAGCAAAGATTTGTTGAGTAAGCGAACAGCTTCTGAGGACGTGAAATCTAGGCTGTTGCGGCCATCTGGGGTAGTAGTGAAAAAACTCGCCAGCTTAGGAACGTATTTCGCCAAGTCGTGGAAGTCATGTGGGCCGGTATACCGATTATTTGGGTGCATGGAGCAAAGTTAGTGTTTTGGTTAGTCCTAGTTTAAAGCTGCCCCAGCCTTGTAGTTGTTCTGCTGCATGCTTGGTGGTGAGAGGTTAAGCAATTACTACACTTGTAGTTTTAAACGAAATACTTATCTTTGCAGCCGTGGCTCAACAATACCAGAGCCTCAAACCTTGAATTAAAAACTTTTATGAGCATGAAATTATCACATCTTTTTGCGTTGCTAGCGCTCAGCATGACGTTATACACCTGCCAATCTGGTGGAGGAGTGACTTCTGGAACCCTGATTAAGGGCCAATTGGAAAACGCAGCAAACCTAAGTGCTTACCTAGACAAGACCGGCATCAACGTGCCGAACGAAGTGTTGGCCAACACGCCAGTAGATGACAGCGGCAATTTCGCTTTTGGTTTCGTAGACGGACTAAAGCCCGGTATCTACCAGTTGCGCATCGGCGCACAAAAAGCTGTCATTGCACTAGACGAAAACGACCACGAAGTCGAGATCAAGGGCAACGTTGCGGATTTCGGCAAATACAACTTCGACATTTCCGGTACGGAATCTGGCGAAGAAATGGTTGCAGCCATGAAGTCTCTTCAAGGGGGAGCCGTGAAGGTAGAAGATATTGATGCGATCGTGAAGTCTGCCAAAAACCCAGAAATTGGCGCTTTTATCGCCTTCAATACACTCTCACGTGCTGGTGCGTCTGGCCTCCCCGTTCACGTGGAAGCCATGAACCGTCTCCCTGCTACGTCCTCAATGAAAGCCAAATACGCTAGCTACGTACAGGCAGTACAGGGCCAAATTGCTCAGCAGCAAGCCAGCGAAACCATTAAGGTCGGCATGCCCGCTCCAGACATTTCACTGCCTAGCCCAGACGGTAAAGAATACGCACTCTCCGACCTCAAGGGTAAAGTTGTCCTGCTCGACTTTTGGGCGAGTTGGTGTGGGCCCTGCCGCCGCGAGAACCCGAACGTAGTAAACGTCTACAATAAGTACAAAGACCAAGGTTTCACCATCTACAGTGTAAGCTTAGACGGGCTAGACGCTCGCCGTACTGCTGGCCTTTCACCTGAGCAAATTGCTCGGGGCCAAGAAGGCCAAAAGAAGCGCTGGACCGACGCCATCGCTAAGGACAACCTCACTTGGCCCTACCACGTCAGCGAGCTCAAGAAATGGGAAAGCGTTGCTGGCCGCCTCTATGGCGTCCGTGGCATCCCGAAAACTTTCTTGATTGACCGAGAGGGCAACATCGCAGCCGTTGGCCTGCGCGGCGCGGCTTCCATTGAGCAAGCACTACAGCAAGTGATCTAGTCGATCCTTTGAGCGTCCGACATCCAAACCTCACGTTTCTTTAAAAGAGCAACCCGCACCAGTGTAAAGCATTGGTGCGGGTTGCTCTTTTAAAGGAATCAACGACGAGATGGGGGGCGTTTCTCACACCACCCGTTCCTCACCAACCGCCCGCATTCCGTGGACGAGGGCGCAAGCATGAACGGGCAAAATGCCGACCAAGTCTCCCGGCTTGAGTTGTTCCAACTCAGCAGACGGGAGGCTAAGGGTTCCATGCTCTTGGCTAAGTTTGACTACGGCTGCGTTGGGGGTGGGTGCGCCCCAGCTACCGTCCGCATTGAGGCGTACCAACCGGCCGTAAGTACCATCCGCAAGTTGGTCTTTCCCTAGCTGAACCCAACCTGCATGAACAACCGCCTTGCCTTGTTCGGGGAAAACCTGCACAACGGGAGCGGCGAGGCAAACGGCAATATCCGCCGTAGTGCATGCCCCTAAGCCTGTCTGCACGAGGTCGTAGTACACGAAGTTGCCTGGCCCAATGCTGGTTATACCCGCAAAGTTCTCTTGTGTACTACAGGCGGGGGTGTCGCCGATGGCGTATTCTAAGGGTTCGATCAACTCCTCGCCCGAAAGGCCCGCAAACATCGTTGCTGTAGCGGTGCGGAAGGTAGAAAGCTCCGACAACAGCTCCGTATGGATTTGGCCAATATCTTCTTGGCTTGCCGCATCGTAGGTATGGCCGCTATGAACGTAAAAACCCCGACAAGGATGGTGGCCTGCAGCCTTGATTATGGCTACAATGACATCCAGATCAGTAGTCGGTACACCGGTACGGCCGTAGCCCGCGTTGAGCTCGATGAAGTAAGGAAGTGGACTGCGTAGCTCGTCCTTCATGGCCTCGGCTGTGCCCGGGTCGGTTAGAAAAACGCTGATGCTGGCAGTCTCCGACAGCGCGCCAATGGCGGCCAATTCACGCGGGTTAACCGGCATAGCAATGATGACATCCGACCAGCCAAAGCCAACACATTCTTTAGCCATCCGTAGGCTGGTAACTGATATTTCATCTACTCCTGCGCTACGAAACCATTCGCCTACACTGCGCGACTGGTGGGTCTTGAAGTGTGGGCGAAAGGCTAGTTTATGCCGCTTGGCCCGCGCAGCCATTCGTTCAATATTGCGGAGGGTCTTCGGTTTACTGATGAGTAGGGTGGGGGAAGTGATGGTCTTAAGCATCTCGCAAAATAAAACAGAAAAGCCGGACTGCAATTGCAATCCGGCTTTCCCTTTTACTCCCTTCTTTCTTACTCCCGGAAAGGATCAGAGAAGCGCGGGTCTACGAGTACGCTCTGGTCGGTAGTTGTTTCCAGGAAGTCGATTAGGGCTTGCTTTTGGGCTTCGGTGAAGTTCATGCGTCGTGGCTGGTTGTTGTTGCCCTTCAGGTTGGGGTGAAGGTTGACGTGGTCTTGGATGCCTTCGCTGTAGTGATCGATTACTTCGCGGAGGGTGTTGAAACGACCATCGTGCATGTACGGGCCGGTGAGGGCGACGTTGCGAAGGAAAGGCACTTTGAAAATACCATTTTCCCAAGAGTTGCCGGAGCGCTCACCAACGCCTTTGTCTGAGTAAACCTCGTCTAGGCCATTGCTGGCGATGTTGATTCGGGGCTTGCCCATCTCGTCGCCGTGGCAGGAAGAACAATTGCTGCGGAACAGTTGCGCACCTTCACGTTCAGACGCGGTAAAGTTGCCGGAGATGACGCCTGAAAAAATTTCTTCGTCCCGCATCTGGTCAAAGCGTGTATTCATAGACACGATGGAACTGGTGAATTTCTCGAGCGCTAACGTGATACGATCAGGGGTAAGATCAGTAGTACCGAAAGCCTTCATGGTGAGAATTTTGTACATCTCCAATTCTTTCAATTCGCTGGAAAGCTCATGAATGTCTTTGCCCATTTCGAGTTCGTCCTGTATCGTGGCCTCAGATTGTTCTTTGATGGTTCCGGCGCGCTCGTCCCAGAAGAACCGGACGTCGCCGTCTACCTGAGCGGTTTGCTCGTCTCCGGAGCTACCATAGCCACTAATGACGGGCGCGAAGGTTGGTACGGAACCGAGCGCAATGGAGTTACGTTTGGTTACGGCTCCATTGATGCCGTTACTGAAGGCTATGTCGTCCGAAAAAGCGGCTTCTTGCTTGTGGCAACTAGCACAAGTTGTTTCTCCGGTAGCGGAGAGTCTGCTGTCGTAGAACAACACACGGCCAAGCAGGGCTTTGCGCGCATCAGATGAAGTTTGGTCTACCGTAGAGATGCCCGAAGTCATCTGGATGTGGAAAGGGACATTTACGGACGCCATCGTGATGGTCTGGTCGATATCAAGCGATTGGCTGAGGGTCGCGAACTCGTCACTGTTGAATTCTAGGGTGAGTGCATTGCTGAAACCTTCGGTCTCAGGACTGCCAACATCGATGCGCTCTTCGATACAACTAGAGAACGTTAGTCCTAATGCACCGAACGCTAATAGGGGGAGAAGCTTTTTCATAGTAAGGTCTTTTATGAAGACAAAAATAGGAGATTGTCATTGAAACGTAACAGAATTGTCAGTTAATGGTCAGTTAAAAGACGTTGATCGTCTCCAAAACGTTAGCAAAATATTAAGTTTAACAGCAAACCGCTATACATTGACGCTGATTAAGTGGCCATTACGCTAAAACGCGTAGCGTTTTCACAAGTCCCTCCCCCGTGGGGAGGGATTTAGGGAGGGGGTTTTAGTCGATGTATAGTGGTTTGGTTTAACAACTTTTTGGCGCTGGCGCGGGATGCAAAGAGCGGTTATGGGTACGCTTTTACAAAGGAATATTCCCGTGCTTCCGCTTAGGTTGCTCCACTTTTTTACCTTCTAGGCTTGCGAAACCACGGATCAGCTTGCGCCGCGTCTCCCTCGGCAGGATGACCTCGTCAATGAAACCACGCTGGGCCGCGCGGTAAGGGTTGGCAAACTTGTCGGCATAGTCTGCTTCCTTTTCAGCAAGCTTTGCGGCGGGGTCGTCTGCGGCTTGGATCTCTCGGCGGAAGATGATCTCCGAAGCGCCCTTAGCCCCCATCACCGCAATCTCTGCCGTAGGCCAAGCAAAGTTGAAGTCGGCCCCGATGTGCTTGGAGTTCATCACGTCGTAAGCTCCGCCATAAGCTTTGCGCGTAATGACTGTTATGCGCGGCACCGTCGCTTCGCTGAGGGCGTAGAGCAGTTTGGCTCCGTTGGTAATGATGCCGCTCCACTCCTGATCCGTGCCGGGCAGAAAGCCCGGCACATCGACTAACACCAGCAAAGGCACATTGAAGCAATCACAGGTACGGGTAAAACGCGCTGCTTTCTTGCTCGACTCCACATCGAGCACCCCCGCCAAACTCATTGGCTGGTTGGCAACGATGCCGATGACCTTGCCCGCCAAGCGGGCAAACCCCACAACGATGTTATCGGCATAGTTTTCATGTACCTCAAAGAAGCTCCCCCCGTCAATGATCCCCGCAATGACCGAGCGCATATCATATGGTTGGTTGGCCGACTCCGGAACGAGGCCTTCCAACTCCTCCCGTATTTCGGTACCTAAAGGGTAGGGTAGGCTAGGGGGAAGTTCTTCGCTGTTCTGGGGTAGGTAACTGAGCAGGGTTTTCAGTTTGTTGAGGCAGTCCACATCGTTGGCGGCCGTGAGGTGGGTAACGCCAGACTTGGTGGAGTGCGTACTGGCCCCACCGAGTTCTTCGCTAGAAACTTCCTCGTTGGTGACGGTTTTTACCACGTTGGGGCCCGTCACGAACATATAACTGGTGTTCTCGACCATGATCGTGAAGTCCGTCATGGCAGGCGAGTAAACCGCTCCCCCCGCACAAGGCCCCATGATGGCAGACAGCTGAGGGATTACCCCTGATGCCTGAACGTTGCGGTAAAAAATATCTGCGTAGCCACCCAAAGACCGAACACCTTCCTGAATGCGCGCTCCTCCGGAGTCGTTGAGACCGATGAGGGGCGCGCCAGTTTTTACGGCCATGTCCATCAGCTTGCAGATTTTCTCCGCGTGGGTCTCGGAGAGGGAACCACCGAATACGGTGAAGTCTTGGGCGAAGACGTATACCAGTCGTCCGCCGATGGTGCCGTGTCCGGTTACTACGCCGTCTCCGTAGAAGACCTGTTTTTGCATGTCGAAATCGTGTGTTCGGTGCGTAACGAGGGCGCCGATTTCTTCAAAACTTTCAGGGTCTAACAACAAATGGACGCGCTCTCGGGCGGTGAGCTTGCCTTTTTGGTGCTGCTTCTCGATGCGGGCTTCGCCGCCGCCCAATTGGGCTTCGGCTAATTTCTGGGCGAGGTTTTCTTGTTTTTGCATGGTTGGTTGTGGCTTGGAGGCGGAAGGTACGAATATTGACCTTTCTTACGGCTGAAGCCGTAAGCTGCTTTACGAAGCCCTACGGGCTGTGAACTTGCTTTGCACCTGCGGCCGCGCCTACAAATAACTGCGCGAGTTATGAACATTGCAAACAGGTATGCGTACAATGAAGAATAAAAACCGCAACGTATGAAAATTTACACTTTTGCCCTCTTGGGCTTAGCCTTGCTCTTTACCGCCTGTGGAGCCCCAGAAGCCTCTACAGCGGAAACTGCAGAAGTAGAGCAAACGCCTCCGGTTTCCACGGAGGGAATGCCGGAAGACCTCGTCGCCACCCTGAACGCTCATGGTGGGTTAGACAACTGGAAGCAATTTCGCCAACTAAGCTACGCCATGCCGCGCGGAGAAGGCCAAGAAACCCAACTCGTTGATCTCTACGACCGCCGCGAATACATCAAGCAACCCGCCGCTGACGGCGGAGCCCCCATCGAGATGGGCTTCGACGGCGAAAACGTCTGGATAACGGCCGATACGACCTATAAGGGCAACCCGATGTTCTATAAGAACCTCATGTTCTACTTCTACGCCATGCCTTGGGTGTTAGCTGACCCGGGCATCGTGTATTCCCCTGCCGAACCGATCACGTTTGATGGCATCACCTACCCCGGCATCATGATCGGCTACGACGACGGTGTGGGCTTTAGCCCCAAAGACAATTATCGGCTCCACTACGACCCCACCACGAAGAAAATGCGCTGGCTCGGCTATACCGTTACCGGTCGCTCTGGCAAAGCAAGCGAAAAGTTCAAATGGATTGAGTACCCCACCTGGAGCAACTACGACGGCGTAGAACTGGCCGATAGCCTTGTTTGGTACGTTACCGAGGAGAACCTACCCATTTCACGACGGAACGCCCGTGTGTTCTCTGATGTGGAAATCAGTAAACAAGCTGCGGACATTAAGGAGTTTGCTATGCGGGAAGGTGCTCGGGTGGTGAAAGAGTAAGTTGGTAAAAGGGTGTGACTAGGAAGCCTACGCCAACGAAGCCGTTGTAGGCTCAATCTTTTAGCCTGGTAGTCTTGTGGTTCGGTTGTATCTACAAGACTACATTTTCTCTCTGTACTCCTTAAGCCATTTCCGTTCCTTATCGGATAGGCTGCGCACACCGTTGGTCCTGATTTTATCCAGCAGTTCGTTTAAGGTAAGTTTTTTCTTTTTGAATTTAAACTTCTTCAACGAGTGTACCTCTTCGCCCCAATAGTCTTCCATGAAGAGCATTGCGGGGTTCTTCACTACTAGGTACATAAAAACGGAACAGGGAACGATGATCATGAGTACCACCCACCAGTGATCTACCGCAAGTTGGGGCTTCAGTGCGCAAGCCATGAGCGTACCTACAATTGCGCCGCCAAGGTGAGCATCATGACCAATGTTATCGGCCTGTACCTTGATGCCAAAGATGGAAACCATAATGAATACCGCGCCCAAAAGCCAACTCGGAATGCCATAAGGAATGAAGAAGAAGTACAAATCGGCCGTTGGCATCAGTACAATGGAAGCCATAATGACCCCGCTCACTGCTCCTGATGCACCCAACGCTTTATAGTCTCCGTGGTTGCGGTGAAAGTAGAGCGAAAGTAGACTGCCCCCAAGCAAGGAGGCAAAGTAAATGAGCGCAAATTGTGTCATTCCAAATATATACTCCAACGCATAACTGAAGCTGAACAGTGTAACCATGTTGAAACCGAAATGCCACCAGCCGCTGTGCAGAAAACCAGAAGTGATCATCCGTTGCCATTCTTTGCGAATCAGGATACCATCGGTCCAAAACAAATACTCTTCCTTAAACCAACGATCTTTCTCGCCCTGGTAAGTAGCAAGGAAGGTTGCAGTAATGATGAGGATAGCTATGATACTTTGGTCCATGTTTTAGTCTTGTAGTTCTGGCAACATAATCCGCAAAATTGCCGCCGCCGCCTTTGCAATGACAGTACCAGGGCCAAAAATTGCAGCTACACCATGATTATATAAAAAATCATAGTCTTGCTCGGGGATTACGCCGCCGGTAACGACCATGATGTCTTCGGCTCCTTCGGCCTTCAGCGCAGCGATGGCTTGCGGAACGAGCGTTTTATGGCCTGCGGCTAAAGAGGATATGCCGAGGATGTGGACGTCGTTTTCTACGGCGGAGCGCGCTGCTTCCTCCGGCGTCTGGAAGAGCGGCCCTACGTCTACGTCGAAACCGATGTCTGCGAAGCTGGAGGCGATCACCTTTGCGCCCCGGTCGTGGCCGTCTTGGCCCAATTTCGCGACCATGATTCTAGGCTGTCGGCCATACACCTTTGCAAACTCGCGGGTAAGCTCGCGGGCGGTGTGGAAGTCGTCGTTCTGTTGCATTTCGTTAGCGTAAGCACCGGAGATGATGCGGTTGGTAGCGCGGTAGCGGCCGAAGGCCGATTCTAGCGCGTCGGAGATTTCGCCTAGGGTAGCGCGGGCTCGGGCGGCGGTTATGGCGTGGGCTAGGAGGTTGGTGCCCTCCGGGCTCCCCGGACTTCCCGGACTCCCCGGCCCCTCCGCTCCCCCCGGACTCCGCTGCGCTCCGTCCGGGGATATCCGAGGGTTATCCGCTACGCGGAAGCTTGGCGCGGCAGGTGTTGGAGGTGTGGTAGCCTCCGGACTCCCCGCCCCCCCCGGACTCCGCTGCGCTCCGTCCGGGGATATCCGAGGGTTATCCGCTACGCGGAAGCTTGACGTTGGAGGCGCGTCCGCCCCACCTCCAGCGCCTGTCCCGTCTCCTCTCTCCCGAGGAGACGGGCCGGGGGAGAGGGACTTCGCCGCACACTGCCTCAAAGCCTCCAATGCACCTGCGACCGCGCTTTCATCTCTTACTCCTCTAACTTTTTCCAATTTTGAAAATTGTGACTCTCGAACGGCTTTATTGTCTACTTCAAGCACATCGATCTGCTCCTCCTCATCGAGGTTGGGGAAGAGGTTCACGCCGATGATCTTGTCGGTGCCGCCATCAATGCGGGCCTGCTTGCGGGCCGCAGCTTCCTCAATGCGGAGCTTCGGCACCCCTTTTTCGATGGCTTTCGCCATGCCGCCGAGGTCCTCGATTTCCTTCATCAACGCACGGGCGCGGTCGGCGAGGTCGGCGGTGAGTTTCTCGACGTAGTAGCTGCCGCCCCAAGGGTCAACCACGTTTGTGATGCCTGTTTCTTGCTGCAAATACTTCTGGGTGTCCCGAGCGATTTTGGCCGAGAAATCAGTCGGCAGCGCCATCGCTTCGTCGAGCGAGTTGGTGTGGAGGCTCTGGGTACCGCCAAATACCGCCGCCATCGCCTCAATGGTCGTTCGGGCGATGTTGTTGAACGGGTCTTGGGCGGTGAGACTCCAGCCGGAGGTTTGGCAGTGCGTCCGCAGCGCCATCGATTTTGGGTTCTGTGGATCGAACGCCTTCACGATTTCCGCCCACAGCAAACGCCCCGCACGCAGCTTGGCGATCTCCATGAAGTAGTTCATCCCGATGCCCCAGAAGAAGCTAAGGCGCGGCGCGAAGTCGTCAATTTTTAACCCTGCGGCGATACCCGTCCGGATGTACTCCAGCCCGTCGGCGAGGGTGTAGGCCAGCTCCAGATCGGCCGAAGCCCCCGCTTCGTGCATGTGGTAGCCGCTGATGCTGATGCTGTTGAACTTCGGCATGTGCTTCGCGGTGTAGGCGAATATGTCGCCCACGATCCGCATCGATTCGGCAGGCGGGTAGATGTAGGTGTTGCGCACCATGAACTCCTTCAGGATGTCGTTTTGGATCGTTCCGGAGAGCAGTTTTTGGTCTACGCCTTGCTCCTCGGCGGCTACGATGAAGAAGGCCATGATGGGGAGCACCGCGCCGTTCATCGTCATGGAAACCGACATCTTGTCTAGCGGGATCTGATCGAAGAGCACTTTCATGTCTTCTACCGTATCAATGGCTACGCCTGCCATACCGACGTCGCCCGTAACGCGGGGATGGTCGGAGTCGTAGCCCCGGTGGGTAGCGAGGTCGAAGGCAACGGAGAGGCCTTTTTGCCCTTGGGCGAGGTTGCGCCGGTAGAAGGCGTTGGATTCCTCGGCCGTGCTGAAACCTGCGTACTGCCGGATGGTCCATGGCCGACCAGCGTACATGCTAGAGTAAGGCCCGCGCAGGTAGGGCGGGATGCCCGCTGCGTAGCCGAGGTGGGGTACTTCGGCCAGGTCCTCGGGGGTGTAGAGGGGTTTTATGGGGATGCCCTCTGGGGTGAGTTTGGAGCTCCGCGCTCCTCCCGGGATCTCTGCGCGCTCCGGATTCTCCGGGCTCTCCGAGCTACCCGCAGTGTCCGGGCTCTCCGCTCTCCTCGGGCTCTCCACGCCCCCCGGACTCCGCTGCGCTCCGTCCGGGGATATCCGAGGGCTATCCGCTACGCGGAAGCTGTCGTCGGAGGCGTCATCAGGAGTAGGAGACGGCACGCGCCGAAACGGAATTTTACTAAAGTCAATCGGGTCCATAAGTTATCAGTTTGTAGGGACTCTGAGTTGCTGCAATGCTTGCTCGAAAACAAGTGCGCCCGCCAAGGCCCCGATCTTCTGTTCTTCTTCGCGCTCCTCCAAGATGGCTTCGGGAGAGTAGTGTTTTTTGACGAAGTTGGTGTCGAAATCGCCGCAGATGAAGGCTTCGTGCCCCACTACGAAGCGGCCAAACGAAAGCGTTGTCTCGATGCCCATAATGTGGTAATTGTCAATGGCTTCACGCATTTTGGCTAAAGCTTCTTCGCGGGTACTGCCGTAGGTGATGAGCTTCGCGATCATGGGGTCGTAGTAGATCGGTACGTCCATGCCTTCCTCGAAGCCGTCGTCTACGCGGATGCCGGGGCCGTAGGGTGGGTGGTAGACGTGGAGGGTGCCGATGCTGGGCAGGAAGTTGTTCATCGGGTCTTCGGCGTAGACGCGCAGCTCGATAGCGTGGCCGTTGATGCGGAGGTCTTTTTGTTTGAAGGCCAATTCTTCGCCCCGTGCAATCAGGATTTGCTGTTCAACGAGGTCTACGCCAGTGATGAGCTCCGTTACGGGATGCTCCACTTGCAGGCGGGTATTCATTTCTAGGAAGTAGAAATTGTTGTCGCCATCGAGGAGAAATTCGACAGTTCCTGCGCCGAGGTAGTCGCAGGCTTTGGCGCATTTGATGGCGGCTTCGCCCATCCGTTCGCGGAGGGTTTTGGGCGCGTTTGGAGGTAGAGAGTAGGGGCGGGTTTCTTCTTCGTCGGTGTCTTTTTCGGGCGCGGACGCGGGTGCGGCGCACGTTTCATGGGCTTCGGATAGCGGCACAGAGGGCGCTTCTTCAACGACCTTCTGGTGCCTCCGCTGCACCGAGCACTCCCGCTCGAAGAGGTGAACAACGTTGCCGTGGCTATCGGCCAATACCTGCATCTCGATGTGCCGGGGCGAAGTGACGTATTTCTCAATGAACACCGACCCGTCGCCAAAAGCCGAAGTCGCCTCGGAAATAGCCCGCTCCATCTGTTCCTGTAGCTCCTCGCGGTTTTCGACTACGCGCATCCCCTTACCGCCGCCTCCGGCGGCGGCCTTAATCAGGATAGGGTAGCCGACTTCGTCGCCGATCTTCTTGGCCAACTCTACGTCGGTGATCGCTTCTTCGATGCCGGGCACCATCGGTATGTCGTAGTCTGCAACGGCTTCCTTTGCGGCTAGTTTGTTGCCCATCACCTCGATGGCGTGGGGCTTGGGGCCGATGAAGATGATGCCCGCAGCTTCTACTTGCCGAGCAAACTCAGCGTTTTCGCTCAGGAAGCCGTAGCCGGGGTGGATGGCGTCTGCGCCGGTCTGCTTCGCTGCGCCGATGACTTTCTCCATCACGAGGTAAGACTGGTTGGAAGGGGCTGGGCCGAGCAGCACGGCCTCGTCCGCAAAACGAACGTGGGGCGCGTTGCGGTCCGCTTCGGAGTAGACGGCTACGGTAGCGATGCCCATGCGCTTGGCGGTCCGCATTACGCGGAGGGCTATTTCTCCTCGGTTGGCTATCAGTATTTTTTTCATTGGGTCTTTATTGTGCTTCGGTGTTTAGGCCGAAACGGAAGAGATGCGTTGAAGTTCCGCCCAGATTTCTCTGGCGAGGTGATCGGTTAGGGCTTCGAGGTAGTAGGAGCCGGCGGCGGGGTCGGCTACTCGGCCCAAATGAGATTCTTCCCGAAGTAAGTGTTGAATGTTGCGCGCTATACGGCGGGAAAATGCCGTCGCTGGTCCTTCACTTGCTGCGATGAAGAGCGTATCCACCCCGCCACAAACAGAAGCAACCGCCGCAACGGTGCCGCTTATTTTATTTAGGTTGGTATCGTTGCCGTTCAGCTTAGGGATAAAGGAGGTTATGTGACAAGGAGTTGTTTGGCCTAGCGCATTGGCGATAAGCTGCCAGCAAAGACGAACAGCACGGTTGTACGCAAGGGTATGGCCGAAATCATGAGAAGGAACGGTAAAAAACGTAGGTGCTTGTGCTGGTTGTTTGCTAGCGGCAAGCAAGTCATAAACGACACTTCCGCGCCCTTTCTCGGTTTCTTCTTCGTCGATAACGATGTCTACGATGTCGGTATAAATACCTTGGAGTAAACGGTCTTTTTGTTCGTTTGTCTTGGGGCGGTAGAAGCTGAACCATAGGCTTTCCGCTCCTCCGGCAAGTGCTTCGAGGGCGACCTTGTTGGCGTCCTCAATGTCTTGTTCGCTGATCTGAACCCCGATTTTCCATCCTGGAGAAGATCGGATTTGGGTAGGGGCCTTCACCAAATCCTCCCGATGATGAAAAGGCGAAAACGTCTTCCCTGCCACCTCAAAATCGAGGCTGGAGAGCGGTTTACCCTTCAGGTCTTTCTCGACCTTGGCGAGCCATTCGGCTTTGCTGATGTCTTTGAACTTGGTTTGCATGGTGGTTCGGTTTGGCCAGTTGGGTGTTTCGTGCTCGGAATGCGCCCATACTCGTTTTAATCAATCTCGATGAGTAGTTGCCGCTTTTCTACGGCTTCACCTTTTGTGACGGAGATGGCCTTCACCTCGCCATCGCCTTCGGCTTTGAGGACATTCTCCATCTTCATCGCTTCGAGGATGATGAGGGGCGTACCTTCGGTAACGTGGTCTCCGGGTTTAACCATCACATCGAGTACGAGGCCGGGCATGGGGGCGATAACATTCTTCGACTTGGCGGCGGAGACGGTTGAAAAACCGAGTTGTTTCACCAACTGGTCCGTCTCATCGGCCAAATGCATCGTCTGCTGGCGGCCATTGACGGTTAGGGAGACTACTTTGGAGACCAAGTCTAGGGCAAGTACCTCAATATGGTAAGATTTGCCTTCATGCAGCAGGTGGTACTGTCCGGGTCCGTGGGCGAGTACGTCGAGCCCGTAAAGTTGTTCTTCCTCAACGGGGTACTCTCGGTTGTTGATGGTTACTTGGTATTTGGGCATAGATCGATTGGTGGTGGAGAAATATTGGGGCTAGGCCCAGGGTGTGTAATCTGTAATGAATTGTCTCCGCGCGCAAACCCCCTCCCCAAACCCCTCC
>CALEDI010000174.1 GCA_937949535.1 uncultured Lewinella sp.
GAGATTCAGTACACACCCGGGCCAATGGACCGGGCCGCTGAAACGGTTAACTTCCGCTTCATTACAGATGTGATGGACGGAAGCGTTTGTGGACCAAGTGTTGAACGCTTCGATTTTGAGATCCTGATCGTCGACTGTGGCACCTTCCCTTGGGGAGGCTCCTCCCCAGCAGGAGGAGGTAACTAATAGTTAATCCCAACTAACGCTTTACTGGCTCCCGAGAATTTCTCTCGTGGAGCCAGTTCTGTTTTTGGGGGGCTTTGTCTGGGAGGAAGCAGGCAAACACCATAATCTCCTCGTAACCATCACGATTTGGCATTCCTGAGGGCACTGCATTCTAAAAGCAGTCCTTGTATTCCTGCGTTCGCGCATCATAATCGTGGTTGTTTTACCGTTTCGTGGGCCATCCTGGGTTGAGTGCCTCCGGCACGATCTTCATTGTGCCGGAGGCCTACGGAATATACATAAGTTGACATGGCCACAACCCCCCACCCCCAGCCCCCTACCCCATCGGGGAGGGCAGCAAAACCGCTGCGGCTACCGCCTTCGCTAAATCGTTGACAACTGCTATTTTTATCATTTAGAGACAAATTCTCGTAGTAACAACCAACTCTGCCCTAAAAACGCATTGCGTTTTCACCATCTCCCTCCCCCACGGGGAGGGCCGGGGTGGGGTTTCGGCACTCAACTGACCTTCGTCAACTCATGTATATTCCGTAGGCCGGAGGCACTCAACCCCGCTTACGCCTTGAACTCCAACAAATAGTCCCGAACCAAGGTGTCAAACTCCGGCCCTTCGCCGAAGTGAAAACGGACCGCTAGCGGCAGCACAAAAATCGGCAGCTGTTCTTTAACGATGAACTCCCGGTGCAACTCCAGCCGGGTAGCGTCTTTTTCGGTCGTGATGATGGCTTTGTGCTTGCCGGGCATTTCGTCGAAGCGGAGCTTAAGGTTGCCGAGGTCGCGGCGGTCGAAGTAATGGTGGTCTTCGTAGTCGAGGGTTTGCACGTGGGGGCTTTGCCGGTGGAGGTGTTCGAGCAGGTAGTCCGTATTGGCGATGGCGGAGATGAGGAGAACGCTCACGTTTTCTTCCATCTTTAGCCGGTAGCGGTGGTCGAGCATATAATAAGGCGCGGCGTAGTCGTAGTAGCTGAAGAAGACGCGCTGGTGGGGTAGGGGCTCAATTTCTTCGATGAGGGCGTCGGCGGTCGTGCGGTCGAGGTCTTTGGGGCATTTGGATACGATGATGACATCGGCCCGTTCGTAGCCCGATCGCCACTCGCGCAGGCGGCCGCTGGGGAGGAGGTAGTCTTGGGTGAAGGGCTTGTTGAAGGTAGTCAGGAGGATGTTGAGGCCGGGCTTCACGGCGCGGTGCTGGAAGGCGTCGTCTAGCAGTACCAGCTGGGTGTCTGGCTTGCGGGCCATTATTTCGGGGATGGCGAAGGCGCGCTCTTCGGCTACCGTGACGGTGAGGCCGGGGAACTTGCGGGCATACTGCAACGGCTCATCTCCTACCATGTTGGCGTCCATGTGGGGCTGCACATGGATGAAGCCCTTGCTCTTGCGACGGTAGCCTCGGCTTAGGGTTGCGATGTTGAGGTAAGGCTCTAGCCCCCGGATGAGGTACTCGATGTGCGGCGTTTTACCCGCGCCGCCTACCGTCAGGTTCCCGACGCTGATGACGGGAACGGAGAACGAAATACTTTTCTGAATCCCCCGCTCGTAGGTCCAGTTCCGGAAACTCACTCCTAGGCCGTAGAGCAGCGAGAAGGGAGCGAGGAGAGCTTTGGCTAGTTTGGTCTGGACCAAGGTTATTGGATTGGTTACCTATACTTTACAATTTTCGTGCCAGGGTGGTTGGGTGGCGAGGACGCAGGATGCAAGGGACGTTTTTGTGCAAAAATCTTACACACCCTAGGTCTAAAGCCTATCCAAATTAAACCGCTCAACAATGTCCATGAGTTTATCCACAAGCTTGCGGTCGGAGCTGTAGTTGGTCTTGGCCAGGGCGGCGACCCACTGTTGGTAGTTGACGCTATTATCGGCTAGCTCGGGGAAGCGTTTGTTGACGATTTCGGAATGGGCGCGCCAGTTCATCCAAGCGTTTTCGTAGTAACGGTCTGCGGTGATGGTGCCGAAGTGGTTGTTGTCTCGTTTGGCGGCGGCGCTCTGGCCAGCGTTGCTGTTCAAGATGGCGAGGGCCATTGCCGCAGGGGCGGGGACGTTGAACTTTTGCTCTTCGCCTTTGGCGACTTTCTCAAAGCGGTTGATGTAGGCGCGGACTTGGGCCGCGTCTAGGCTGTTGACGTTCCACGCAACGGGCTTGTTGGGGGTAGTTGCGGACTGGCGATTGTTGACGGTAACGGGGTTCCCGCTGGCAACGGAAGCGGTGCTTGCGGTTTGTTTGGCGTGTTTCGTAGCCGAGTGGCGGCCTTCGCTCTCACCGATGGCGAAGCCTTCTTTGCCTACGCTTAGCGTGAAGTCGATTTGTTTTTGGGTGAAGATGAATATCGCCAAGGCCATTAGCCCCAAACGGAACCAACTCAGGCGGAAGCGTTGCATCCAAGCTGGGGGGATATACTCGGTTCGGCCAGCTTTGTGGCGCAGCGAAGTGAACAACTGGCCGACGCGGGCAAGGAGCCGTTGCCAGAGCAAACGCCAGTCGATAGAAACAGCACTTTTGTTGCCACGGCGAGGAGCCGGAGCGGAAGAAGGAGAAGACATAACTCAATACTTTTTTTGCAACCTGCCACTAATCGTAGTGGTGTTTACAAAAGTAAGCATTTTTGTTTGTTTTTACAAATTGTTTTAAAAAATTTGTTTTGAAAAAAATATGCGAGTAATGCGCTCGAACTAAAACCACAGCATAGTACATAAAAACAGCGCCGCTCTCCAAGGAAGGGCAGCGGCGCTGGTAATAACAATAGGGGTGTTAGGTGTGAATGGGTAAAGGTATATTTCAGAGAGGGTATATAGAGAGACAACTTAAGGTTTAGACAATTTGATCGTTGGAGTACTTCTCGGAGGAGATATCGTTGCCGTACTTGGGTCCATCTCCGTAGTCGTTCGGGGCGATGTCGCTGTCTTTGATGTACCAGTAAAGGAGTACTAATGCACCGATGCCGGTAAAGGCGATGAGCTGCCACCAACCGCTGCGGTTCACGTCGTGTAGGCGGCGGGTAGAGATGGCGATAGAAGGTAAAAAGAAAGCGACTTGGAGCATGGTTTCTAATACCTCTGTGCCGAAAACACGTTGGTCCCAGAAGCCCGCAGCAGCGCTGAAGAGAGAGGAAACGAGCACGAAGGCCCAAAACTCGGAGCGGCGGCTACGGCCGTTGAAGTTAAAGGCATTGTTGAGGGCGAGGATAAAGTTCTTCCAGATCATCGAGGGGATATATTGGTTGTTGTTGATGCTACAAATATGGAGGCCGCGGCCGCAGGTGCAAACTTTGATCGACGAAAGCAAGGCGTAGGACGACGAGACTTTAGTTCGCAGCGGAAAGAGACGCTTAGGGCCTCCCGCCCTGGCCAGCGAGCGCACTCCCCCAAAACCTCCCTTTGCACCCTGCGGCCGCGCCCCAAAACAAGCTCTACCACCGAAACGTTAGCTTTGCGCCCCCAAACCCCGGTTATGTCAGACATCGTTAAGTCCCAATTTTCCAGCTCGCACGCTCAGATTAAGCAAGCCCCCAAAGGCGACCGCCCAGAGTTCGCCTTCATCGGCCGCTCCAACGTAGGCAAGAGCAGCCTGATAAACATGCTCTGCCGCCGCAAGGAAATGGCGCGCACCTCCGGCACCCCCGGCAAAACACAGCTCATCAACCTGTTCATGATCAACGAGAGTTGGTACCTGACCGACCTGCCCGGCTACGGCTACGCCAAGCGCAGCAAAACCACCCGCGCCAAATGGGAACGCCGCACGGAAGACTACTTCCGCAACCGCCACCAGATGCTCTGCGCAATGGTCCTCGTAGACGCCAACGTGCCACCCCAAAAGATCGACCTAGACTTCATCAACTGGCTCGGCGAGCACGGCGTACCCTTCGTGATCGTGTTCACCAAAACCGACCGCAAAAAATCGCGCGACGGCGGCTCTGTCGAAGCCTTCAAAGCCAAACTCCTCGAAACTTGGGCCGAGCTGCCCAATATCTTCATCACCTCGGCCGTCAAGGAAACCGGCCGCCAGGAATTGATCGACTTTATGGAGGAGGCGCTGGAGGATGTGCCTTGGCCGTTTAATTCAGTCAAGTAGCCAGGTAGTCAAGCAGTAGCTACCGCACCTGACTGTTTGACTACCTGACTGTTTGACTATCTGACTATATTGCGACCACAAGACTACCAAACCACTACCCATGTCCCTACTGGATGCCCCATATCGTTTCACCAGCCTACAGAAAACCTTGTTGGCCATCGTTGGCTTGGTGCTGTTCTTGGCTGTTTGGTGGTTGCTCGCTGAGCAACTCTCCGTACAATCTCCGGTTGGTTTCCAGAACTCCCGGATGCCTTCCAGTTTGAGCACCGACCCAGACTCGATTGCGCTGCGCAACGAACTGATCGCGAAAGACTCCATCGCTTATGCGGATGCGAAAGAGTTCAAGAAGGTATACCCCTTGCTTGCGCCGCCGCTGAAGGTGTTTGGTGCGTTCCCCGACTTGGTCAGCCCGCCCGATGATTCGATCAATAAAAGCCTCCTCACCCACGCCCGCGTCTCGATCTGGCGCAATCTGCAAGGGTACTTCTGGGCGGTGTTCTTCGCCTTATTAATAGGTATACCCATCGCGATCAGCCCGGTAGCGAAGGCGATGTTCAGTAGGCAGATTGATACGTTGCGGTACGTGCCGCTTACCGCACTTACGCCGCTTTTCCTGATCCTCTTCCGGCCCGAATCTTCGGAGGCGATGAAGATTAGCTTCCTGGCCTTCGGTATTCTGGTGTACCTCTTGCCGGTAGTGATGCAGCGGCTTTGGGAGACCGAAGATGTGTACCTCAAGACGGCCTACACGCTTGGGGCGTCAGACTGGCAGCTCGTGAAGTCGGTCTACATCCCTGCCGTTTTGAGCAAGCTCATTGACGACATTCGGGTACTGACGGCGATCAGTTGGACCTACATCATCATCGCGGAAGTGTATTACCGAGACGATGGGCTTGGCTCGTTGAGCTACATCCTTGGTCGGCAGGGCAACGTGGCGGGGGTCTTTGCGGTCCTCATCACCATCGTTATTATTGGTTACTGCCAAGACCAGCTCTTTGCTTACATGAACCGCCGTTTGTTCCCGTACCGAGACGTGAAATCCGTTTCTCCCGGCTTGAAAGAAGCCCGGACGGGCTTCCTCATCATCCTTGGGGTGGTGATGGCGTACTTGCTCGTTACGGCCTTCACGGGCAGCATCCCGATTCTGGGCCTCATCATTGGCGTGGTCGTTGCGGCGGCGGCACTGATGATCATCTACGGCGAGTTCCGCATCCGGACGGCGAAGGCCGGGCCCGCAGCGGACTAAGGCGTTTATTAGCCTTGCCTTTCAACTTTCTTTGCATCCTGCGGCCGCGCCCTTATTCTTGCCGTAGCCATACAATCTCCAGACCTATTCGGCCTACAAGTTAACTACCTTCTATAATGCCAAACTTCGAAGACAGCAATCAGGAAAACATCATCGAGCTGCGCAACATCAGCCAGAGCTACGACGGTGGGAAAAACTGGATCATCAAGGGGCTAGATTTCCTCGTGGAAGACAAGCCCGCCCAGGGGCAGTTTGTGGTTATCCTCGGCGCCTCCGGCGCGGGGAAAAGTACCGTGTTGCGCTACATCGCGGGCCTCCAACGGCCAACCGAAGGCACTGTACTCGTGAAGGGCAAACCCATTGAAGAAGCCCCGCGCGTAGGCATGGTTTTTCAGCAATATTCCAGCCTGCCGTGGCGGACGGTGCTGGAGAACGTCGCCCTGCCGCTAGAGTACCAAGGCATTGACCCGAAGGAGCGCGAAGCCCGCGCACTGGAGATGATCGAGCTGGTTGGCTTGGCGGGGCACGAGCAGAAATTTGCGCAGTACCCAACGCTTTCCGGCGGACAGTTGCAGCGCATCGCCATCGCGCGCAGCCTTATTGCCAACCCCGATATTTTGGTGATGGACGAGCCTTTCGGCGCGCTAGACATCAATACCCGCCTCCAGATGCAGGACCTGCTGATGGAGATCTGGCACCGCATCCACCCAACGATCATTTTCGTTACCCACGACATCCCCGAAGCCGTCTACCTCGCCGACGACATCTACATGATGAAGCCCGCCCCGAGCCGCTTCACGGAACACGTACACGTAGACCTGCCCCTGACCCGCGATCGGGAAACGAAACGCACCCAAGCTTACATCGATCTGGTGAGGTTGGTGGAGGACAAGATGATCGCGATAACGAGTACTTAGGCGCGGCCGCAGGTGCAAAGAAGGTTTTCAAAGGCCCGTTATGCCCTCCGATGTCCGTCTTCCGACCAATTTCGAGGTCTTTGGCGAGCGTATGACGGGGAAGTTTTACCGACGATTGTCCTTCGGCAAATTACCTTTACGGCAAATTCAGCAGATTCAATTGATTCGGGACGCGCTGGCGCAATGGTAAAACCTTGCGTGCGGCCTTCGTCAAGCATCTCCAACGCCCCAACCATTATGAGGAACTTCTTCCTTTTTTCTTTTCTATTCCTTACTACATTGCTCGCTGCGCAGTCTGCCATCGTTCGTGGCAACGTCTTCGACGGAGAGACCGGCGAACCGATTGCCTTCGGTACCGTGCAATTGCTCGGCCCCGGCGGCCTCAATAAAGGGGCGAATACCGACGTCGACGGTTTCTATAGCTTTGGTAACCTACCTACCGGAGACTTCAAGCTGATTGCTACCTACATCGGTTACGACAGCATTGCGTTCGACATCAACATCGCGGTAGCCAACGAGATTGAGTACAAACGGATCAATATGAAATCTTCCGGCGTGAAGCTGGAAACGATCAGTGTGAGTGCGCGCCGAGAGCAAGCCCGCTCCGACGTAGCGGTCTCCAAGGTCACCTTCAGTAGCGAACAGATCATGTCGTTGCCCGCTACGGGCGGCGAGCCAGACATTGCGCAGTACCTAACCGTTCTGCCCGGCGTAGTGAGTACGGGAGACCAAGGCGGCCAGCTCTACATCCGTGGCGGTAGCCCAGTACAGAACAAGCTGTTGTTGGACGGGATGACGATCTACAACCCCTTCCACTCCATCGGCCTTTTCTCCGTCTTCGAGACCGAGGCCATCCGCGCTGCGGATGTGTACACCGGCGGTTTCAACGCGGAATACGGTGGCCGGATTTCGGCCATTGTCGACATCAAGACCCGTGAGGGCAATAAGACCAACTTCGGCGGCTTGGTCTCGGCCAGTCCTTTCCAAGCGAAAGTGCTGGTAGAAGGCCCGATCAAAAAGCTAGACCCCAACACGGGCGGTAGCATCAGTTTCCTCCTCACGGGCAAGCGCAGCCTCCTGCCAGAAACCAGCAAAAGCCTGTATGGCTACGCGGTGCAAGACAACTTCTTCAACCTAGGAGATACATCTTCGATCACGGGGGCAGACATCGGTCTGCCGTACAACTACCAAGACCTTTACGGCAAGATCAGTATGGTGGGCGGCAACGGATCTAAGCTGAACCTCTTCGGGTTCAACTTTAGCGACGACTTCGAGGTGCCCAACCTCGCCCGTTTGCAGTGGACGAACAACGGCGGCGGCGCGAGCTTCAACCTCGTACCGCCGAGCAGCAACGTCGTGATCGATGGGGTAGTGAGTGCTTCCGTCTACGACGTAGCACTGATGGAGCAAGCCGGAGACCCGCGCAGCAGCCAAGTATCTAACTATACCGCCCAGCTCACCTTCACCTACTTCGGCGGAGATACGGAGCTGGCCTACGGCTTCGACTTCAACGGGCTGAACACCAACTTCACCTTCGTCAACCCGCTCAACGTTACGTTTTCGCAGGAGAACTTCACCTCCGAACTCAACGCTTTCGCGAAGTACAAACGGACACTTGGTAAGCTGATCTTGGAGCCTGGTTTCCGGGTGCAGTACTACGGCTCACTGAACACCATCTCGTTGGAGCCACGGATGGGCTTGAAGTTCAACGCAACCGACAAGCTGCGCTTCAAGGCAGCAGGGGGACTGTACAGCCAGAACCTGATTTCTACCCAAAACGACCTGGACATCGTGAACTTCTTCCAAGGCTTCCTAGTAGGCCCCGAGCGGCAGTTGTTTGAGTCTGATGGCGTTACGCCAACGGCCGACAATCTGCAAAAAGCGACCCACGCCATTGTTGGTATTGAGTACGACGTCAACGACCGCCTTACCTTCAACATCGAGGGCTACTACAAAGGCTTTGACCGCCTGATAGAGTTGAACCGAAACAAGCTGCAAGCCTCGGACCCCGACTTCGTCGCCATCGACGGTGTGGCTTACGGCGGAGACATCTCCGCCGAATACCGCTACGGCCGGGTGTTGCTGGCGGGCAACTACAGCCTCGGCTACGTAACCCGTACCGATGCCGTATCTACTTACCCCACCAGTTTTGACCGCCGCCACAACATCAATGCCTACGGCACGTACGTTTTTGGAGGAGACAACGCTTGGGAGTTTGGCTTCCGCTACAACTTCGGTTCGGCCTTCCCTTTCACCCAAACGCTGGGCTTCATCGAGGAGCCAGACCTGAGTACGCGGCCCGTTTTGCCGAGCCTCTTCACCGGCAACGGCGACCTCGGCGTACTGCTTAGCCCAGACCGCAACGGTGGCCGCCTGAGCGATTTCCATCGCCTAGACCTGAGCCTGAAGCGCAAGTTTGAGTTTGGCGGCAACGCCCGCTTGGAGGTCACGGCCAGCGTAACCAACAGCTACAACCGCGAAAACATCTTCTACGTAGACCGCATCAGCAACGAGCGGGTAAACCAGTTGCCGATTTTGCCTTCTTTGGGGGCTAGTTTTTATTGGTAGGGCTGGAGCGAGGTGCCTCCGGCGGCGAGAAGGCGTGTTGTGCTGTGTACTATTGAGGTTAATCAAGAGGTAACTAGTACAGTGTAATCTAAATTTCATCGCCTTTTCTGCGGCGTCTTTTATCGGCTGGCTGCGTTGGTAAAATCCTCATTTAGCTACGGCTAAACTCCGGTTTTACCGCCTTGCCAGCCAATAAAATCCACCAGCACAAAA
>CALEDI010000175.1 GCA_937949535.1 uncultured Lewinella sp.
ACAAACCATCTTACACCCTAGGAATTACGAGTTCTTTACGTGGCGAAAAAGTTCGCCTGTCGAGTTGGGCAGCAGAGTTCATCGGAGGTGTAAAATTACGGGCTTAACTGTTTTCGTAAACTTATGTATATCCCGTAGGCCTCCGGCGCGATCCAGCTACCGCCATTATCGCGCCGGAGGCGCTCAGCCCAGCCGGTAGTAGCAGGGAAGGGATTGGGTTGAGCGTCTCCGGCGCGATCCAGATGCCGCCAGCACCAAAGGCCCTCACCCCAACCGGTAGTAACCCGACTTCAGGTACGCCCCTTCCGGAAAGCCAATCGGGTGGTCATCGTCATGCGTCGTTTTTTTCAACAGGGTGAACTTCCGGCCAGAGGCTTTGAGCACGCTTTCTACTACTCGGAAAAAATCTTCGGCAGGGACGCGGGCCGAACAAGAAGCAGCCAGCAAAACACCTCCGGGCGCGACGAGCGGAACGGCCAGTTTATTGATCCGGCGGTACGCCTCTAGCGCGCCGGGTACTTCTTTTTCGCGCTTCGCGAAACTGGGCGGGTCAACGATGACGACGCCGAAGGCGTCGGCGTTGTCTGCCAATCGCTCTAGGGCAAGGAAGGCGTCTTCGGCCAAGGTTTCGTGGCGGCGGTCTTCGGTGAAGTTTAGGGATACATTGCGGCGGGCCATCGTGAGGGCGGGCGCGCTGATGTCTAGGCTAACCACGCGGCGGGCTCCGCCGCCGAGCGCATGAACACTGAAGCCGCCAGCATAGCTGAAGACATCCAGCACATCTTGACCTGCGGAAAGCTCGCCTACCCGCCGCCGGTTGGCGCGATGATCGAGGAAGAAGCCCGTTTTGTGGCCGTGGACTACGTTGGCCACGAAAGACAATCCGTGTTCTTTAAAGACGACGTCTTCGTTCTCCAGCTCACCGTAGATGACTTGGCCATCGGTAAAGCCCAGGGCTGCGGCGGGTTTCTCCACATTGCGGGCGCAGCGGAATACGGCGGTCTTCGCTTCCGCCGCCTCGATGATGATCGGGACCAAGCCCTCAAGCCAAGGGAACCAAACGGGCGAATAGACCTTGATGACAGCCACGCCTGCGTAGACATCAACGACGAGGCCGGGGAAGCCGTCGTTCTCGCCGTGCAGGAGGCGGTAGCCGTTGGTGTCCGTTAGGAGCAGTGCTTCTCTAACCTTCTTTGCATCCTGCGTCCGCGCCCGAAAAAAGTTGTTGTTGATCTGTACCGGGCTGCCCTGGTGCAACACCCGAATCCGGATCGGCGAATCGGGGTCGTAGAGCCCAACGCCAATGAATTTGTTCTTTTTGAAGCTAAAGATCACCGCCAAATCTCCGGCCTTGCCTTCGCCTTTGATCTTTGCAATCGCACCGTCGAATAGCCACGGATGGCCAGATTTGAGGGCGCGCTCACCGGCGGAGGTTAGGGTTACGGGTAGTCGGTTCATCGGTATAACTTATCGGGGGAAAATAGTTGCCTCCACGATTTCGCAAAGTGTATGCCCAACGTGCATATGGCACTCCTGGATGCGCGGCGTGTCTGTGGAGGGAACGCGAAGTACGAGGTCGCAACTGCCCTTTAACGCTCCACCGTCAGCACCGGTAAAGCCGATGGTTACCATACCGTTTTCGTTGGCCTGCGCTACGGCTTTTACCACGTTCGGCGAGTTTCCAGAAGTAGACATCGCGATTAAAACGTCGCCCGCTTGGCCGATGGCGGTGATCCAGCGCGCATACACCTCGTCGAACGAATAGTCGTTCGCCACGGCCGTGATGTAGGAGGTGTTCACGTGCAGTGCTTCGGCAAAAAGCGCGGGCCGGTCGTAGTAGTACCGCCCGGAAAGCTCCGCCGCAAGGTGCTGCGCATCCGCCGCCGAGCCGCCGTTGCCGCAGAAGAAAACCTTGTGGCCGTTGCGGTAGGCTTCCACGATGGCTTCGGTCATTTCGGCAATTAAATTGACGGTTGCCTCGTCGGAAAGCAGTTGCTGCTTTAGGTCGATGGCGTTTTGCAGGTTTTTTCGGATGGTGGCTTGCATGGGGGCGAAGATAGGGGGTAGGGATTGATTCGGCAGGGGCGGATGAGACACGGTGCGGGATTCAGCGAGGGGCTGAACGGTGCCTATCGGCACACGTTCAACCCCTCGCTAAATATGTGACCCTTTCAGGGCCAAGAACAATACAGCCCTTCGCGATCTACATCCCACTAGTCATCAACAAATCAATATCCGTACACCGCATCTCGAACCGCTTGCCTAGGTAGTCGTTCGTGAGGCAGCCCCGGAAGGTGTAAACGCCGTTTCGCATGCCGGCACGGCGCAGGATGAAGTGCTCGAAGGAGCGGGCACCGTCAGCTTTGAGTAGCATGGGGACGAGGACGTTGCTGACGGCAATACTCGCCGTTCGCCCAACGCGACTGGCTAGGTTGGGGACGCAGCAATGGATCACGTCGTGCTTCACGAAGGTGGGGTTGTCTAGGCTGGTGAGTTCGCTGGTAGCGAAACAGCCGCCCTGGTCTATGCTAACGTCGATGATGACGGAGCCGGGGCGCATCTGGCTTACCATTTCCTCGCTCACTACTACGGGCGTTCGCCCGTGTTCGGCGTGGATGGCCCCGATCACGACCTCGGCCGTCACCAGTTCGCGGCGCAAGTAGAGCGGGTTGATGGCACTGGTGTAGAGCTGGCGCCCAACACTATTCTGGAGGCGCATCAGCTTGTGGATGTTGTCGTCGAAGATGCGGACTTCGGCACCCATGCCGAGGGCTGCGCGGGTAGCGTACTCGGCTACTACGCCGCCGCCCAGAATGACGACTTTTGCGCTCGGTACGCCGGAGACGCCGCCGAGTAAAACACCGGGGCCGCCCTGAACGGAAGACAGCAAATGCGCGGCGGTCTGGATGGCGGAGATGCCCGCCATTTCGCTCATGATGCGGACGATCGGGAACGTCCCTTCTTCGTCTTGTAGGTACTCCATCGCCAGCGCGATGATGCGTTTGTGCTTTAGCCGGTAGAGGTATTCGGCGCTGATGGTGGGGAGTTGGAGCGGGCTGATGAGGACCGTATTGGGCTGCATCATGTCAATCTCCTCCAGCGTAGGCGGGGCTACTTTTAGAATAATCCGAGCTTTGCGGTAAACCTCTTGGGCGGAGTAGGCGATTTCGCCGCCGCTTTCGCTGTAGGCGTGGTCGGTGAAGTTACTGGCTGCACCGGCCTTGGTTTCGATCAGGACGCGGTGGCCTCGGCTACTTAGGTTGGCAACGCCGCTGGGCACTAGGGCCACCCGTTTTTCTTGCAGCGTGATCTCGCGGGGGATGCCGATGTACAAAGATTCTTGCTTGCCCTGAACGGCTAGCGTTTCGGTTTGGGTCTGGCCGTAGCCAGACGTCAATTCCTCGGGGAGGGATACCTTTTTTTTATCCTTACTGCTCATTATGGGTGGGTGATTGACCGGGCGTGACACTTCAACACTTTTCCGGCGCGGAGGTTGTGTTGGGCTGTCGCGAATCGGGTTTCAGGGGCGCGGCCGCAGGTGCAGGGGGGAGGTTGGGAGGGCGGTACGGCCTTAGTCTGCGGCGAATAATATGTCTGCGGAGAAGAGGTGATCTACCGTTCCGAGGCTGTGGCTGTTGGCCACTACCCCCTCCGCTCCTACCATCACCCAGCTAATTTGCTTGCGCGAGTTGGTCGCTTGGTTGAAGACCCGCTGCTTTTTGCGCAGGTTGTCTGCTGTTGTCTTGTCCAGCGCAAATGGTTCGTCGTAAAACTTTGCTTCAATTAGGTTGATTACGCCGTCGTTCCGATCTAGCACCAAGTCTATCTGTGCGCCCTCGGAGGCTTTACTTCCTGCTTGGTAAAAGGTGGAGGTTTGTGTAAACAATCCAGCTATTTTCAATGCGCTTTTCAACTGGGGGATGTGCTCTAACACGACGGTTTCAAAAGCGTAACCACACCAGGATTTAAAAGATTGGCTCTGGCTTAGGGCCATAAAGCTACCGGCTCCGCCGTAGTTGTTTGGCTCAATATACCGTAGGTAGAAGCTGGAGTAATGATCTGTCAGCCGAAAACGGAGTCCCTTTTTCTTTTTGCCGTAAACTGGGTAGGCAGTTATAAACCCACTCTCAATAAGCTCCTCTAGTACTCTGCTCAGGTAACCACCATCGGCTACCCCCATCACCGATATCAGCTGTTGCCTGTCGTAGCCCTGCTGGGTCTTGCCTAGGGCACGAATGACCTTGACGTGGTACTCCGACTGGTCAAACAAGGCAGGGTAAAGGGCATTGAATTCGTCTTTCAATAATCCATTTTCAGAAAAAGCAATACGGTCTATTGCCTGAGCGGCGCTCTCTCCGGCCTCTACCTCTTTCAGGTAATGGGGTATTCCGCCCATTGCCATGTAGAGCAATAGTAGCTGGCGCTGATTCATATTGATGTGCCGCGCTCTTAGGTAAGCAGCGGTATCCGACAGGTTGAACGGGCGCAAACGAATACGTCTCGTTACCCGGTTGTGTAAGCCGCCTTTATCTCTCAAAATCTTCTTAATCATCCAAGAAGCCGCAGACCCGCATATTACGATTACTACATTGCGGCGAACGGCCCAACTGTTCCAAAAGTAAGTAAGCCCCATCAAAAATTTGCCCTTATGGGTTGCCAACCAAGGTACTTCGTCAAAAAAGATGACCCTTTTGGTTTTCCCATCATCCGTTGCGTCAAGTGCTGCTGTAAGTTGAAAAAAAGCGTCTAGCCAGTCTTGTGCCAATGGCTGTTGGTCTAGGTCAGGGAAAG
Source organism: uncultured Lewinella sp. (assembly GCA_937949535.1). Taxonomy (GTDB): domain Bacteria; phylum Bacteroidota; class Bacteroidia; order Chitinophagales; family Saprospiraceae; genus Neolewinella. The sequence continues at coordinate 4,792 of CALEDI010000175.1, forward strand.
CCAGCCGCATCTGTTGTTGGAAGTTCCGCAACTGGTCTTTCTTGGTCGCATATTGCAACCCAGATATCTCGAAAACGATCTTCTCTTTATACACCGAATGTATTAGAAACGTCTTGCCCACTCGCCTTCGGCCAATGACCGAAATCATTTCCGCTTCAGTAGAAGAAAGTGCCTTATTAAGGGTCGCTATTTCCCTTTCACGGCCAGTCAAAATAGTGTCCATATTACGAATGTACGTCGGAATCTTGCTTTTAGGAGCAGATTCCGACCAGCAATAGTGAAATCGTCATGCTGAAAGCGACACCGATCCTATCCTGGAAACTGTTAAAAACCCGCCCTCCCGTACATCTGCTCTTCGCTTCGGCATTATAAGCACAGATCAATCAACGACAACAGAACTATGCGTAGCCTAAGCCTCTTACTTTGCCTACTCGCCAGCCTCACCCTCAGTGCGCAACGCAACGAAAACCCACAAAACACTTGGGAGATCAGCGCGAATTTTTCGCCTAGCTTGAATAAGCGCCCCTTCCTCAACGGCGTTCGCTTAGAGACCAACCCTGATGATGTTCCGCTTAGCCAACGCCTGAATGCTTTTGACACCATCAACATTGCAGGCCAAGATCGGATTTTCAACCGGCGTCAAAGCTTTGGCTTCCAAGCGGAGCCTACGAGTTCTAGTTTCTGGTTCGGTGCCTCCGTCACCGCCCACCGGCGTTTGGGGCGAGGCTTCGACATTTCCGCAGGCCTGTTCTACAACCA
>CALEDI010000176.1 GCA_937949535.1 uncultured Lewinella sp.
AGCGGCGCATTTTTAGCGGTGAACGAGCCGGGGTAAGCCTTAAAGAAAGGCTCTACTAGCAGCACGAAGGGTTGCTTCTTCCCGATCACGTAGGTGGTGGAGAGAGAAGTCATGAACCCAACGCCGACGTTGCGGCGGTACTGCCCATCATCGGCAAGGCTGAGGGGGGTAGCGGAGTCGGGGTGAAGGAACCGGCCCTGAACGCTGGTGGTCAGGTTCACGAGCGGACCGGCATTGAGGGATACGTTGAGCCGCCGGCCGGGGATGTGGAAACCCATCAGTACGGGCACTTCGAGTTGGCGGATGTGGTTGTTGGTAGTCAGCAAGACAGCACTGCCGTTGACGATGTCTTCGTAGTCGAATTTATTGCGGATTTCCGAATAGGTAAGGCCGCTGCGCAGCACGAGGCGCTCGTTGAGTTTGTAGGCGCCACGGAGGGAGACCTGGTAGCTTAGTCCGGGGTTTTCGCGGACTTCCCGTATGTTGCGCTGTGCGCGCAAGTCTTCGGTATCGGCGGAGAACTGCTGGTTGGCGTAGAAGGCCCCGAATAGGAACTCGGTTTGGAGGCGGTAGCGGTTGGCGGCGCGGAAGCTGCTGGCCGAAAGCGGGCTGGGGTTGAAGTCGTTCTTTAAGGTCAACGCTGCCGTTTTAACGTCTAGGGGTGCAATGGCTGTTTGTGTACGTACTAAAGCCGGTAGGGCTACGCTCGTTGGCGGCGTTGGGTTGGCGGCGAGCGTTTCGGTAGTGGAAGTTGGTTTGGTTTCAGCGGGGTTTATTTCGGGGTTCCCAACGGTTGCGTTGACGCGCGCGGCAAGAAGGGCCGTTGATGCAGTAGCCTGTTGGGGCTGGGCAGCGGTGAATGTGGGAGCTGTTTCGGTTATGACCGAAGCGGTTGTTTTGGGGCCGTTGTTGTTGTCCTGCGGAGCGGTCTTGGCTGGCCCTGCTCTTTCAACTGTATTTGCACCTGCGGCCGCGCCCAAATCTACGCTAACAGCATCCTTGGAAGACGAGATTGGGGCAGCGACAACGCTTGCGTTTTCAGCCGGTAGCAGAGCGGTTTCGTTTGGCTCGGCCAGCATCCACCAGCCGAAGCTGAGCAGCAATAAGATGGCCGCAACGGCACCAAATACGCGGCCAGAAGTGAATACGGGCGCGGCGGTGCGCGCCTTCCAGATGCGGTCCCACATTCCGGCAGGCACGGTGCCTTCTCGGTTGCGCAAACCATCGGCAAACACTTGGTCTAAACCGGCAGCGACGAGCACTCCTGCGGCCGAGATGCGGCTCCACATATCGGTGGGCACCTCCCCTGCGCGGTCTTTGAGCGCATCGGCGAAGTACTGGTCTACGCCCTCACCTTCAGGCGCGGGGCTGGTCTTTCCCGCGCGCACGCGAGACCACATATCAGCGGGCACTTCTGCCTTTCGGCCATTGAGGCCGTCACGAAACATATCGTCGATCTGGTTCATATAGCAATGCGTTGGCGGATTTCAATTTGGCGCTGCAATACCTTGCGGGCCTTGAGCAGTTGGGAGCGCGAACTCGCCTCCTGGATGCCGAGTTGTTCGGCAATTTCTTTGTGGCTGTAACCCTCGATGGCGTAGAGGTTGAAAACGATGCGGTAACCATCCGGCAGGGCCTGTACCATAGCCAGCAGTTCTTTTTCGCCAAGCTCAGCGTAGGCGGTAGGTTCCCCACCCCGCTCGGGGATGTTTTCTAGGCCAGATTGCTCCAACTGGAACCGTTTGCGCTGGTAGGTTTTGAGGGCCACATTGACGGTCAGGCGGCGGGCCCAGCCCGCAAATGAGCCCTGAAAACCGTATTTGGGCAGCTTCTCGAAGAGCCGGATAAAGGCGTCTTGGAGTGCGTCTTCGGCTTCGGCCTGGGTACGGCAGTAGCGCTGGCAAACCCCCATCAACATAGGAGCGTACCGCTCGAAGAGGGCGCGGCTAGCGGCCTCTTCGCCCCGCAGGGCGCCTTCGATCAGGGCTTTCTCTTTCATGCTCAGCATCAGGTGGTATTACCGGTTTGTACTCGGTAGATACAATGAAGTGGGGTTTCGTTGCCCGAAAGGTAGTAAAGGTGGTAAAGGTAGTAAAGGAATAAGGGTTGAGCGGCTCTGGTGCGGCTGTTTAAGCAATCGCGCCGGAGGCACTCAACCCAGTGCAGTAAGGGTTGAGCGCCTCTGGTGCGACTGTTTAAGCAATTGAGCCGGAAGCACTCAACCCAGTACAGTAGGAATATTTAGGCGCGCACGCAGGATGCAACGATTGTTTCGGGGGAAGCTCCTTCGGAAATCAAGCACTTGTTAGGCCAGCCGGCTGGGGGATACACTATAAGGTCGTTATATTTGGCTTGGTCAATAATACAGCGTAAACTAAGTTTCATCGCAAGGGCTGACCTACGGTTACCTAAAATATACGGCCTCACTGCTTGCGCAAGCTAAATAAATCACTATATTTGCATTAGCAATTATTGCTAAGACAACTAACGTTAACGCCAATGTCCGCCACTGCCACGCAGCCCGCACCATTTACCACTACCGATTCCTTCCCGCTTTTGGGTACTGACTACGTTGAACTGTACGTTGGCAATGCCCGCCAAGCAGCGCACTTTTACCAGTCTTGCATGGGCTTCCAGCCCCTAGCCTACGCTGGGCTGAGTACCGGGTTGAAAGACCGGGAGAGCTACGTTGTGGTACAAGACAAAATCCGGTTGGTACTGACAAGCCCACTAACGAACGGCACCGAGATTGGTCGTTTGCATGACTTGCACGGCGATACCGTCCGTTGCGTTGCCCTTTGGGTAGAAGACGCGGCAGTTGCTTACGAGACAGCCCTCAGCCGGGGGGCAGAGAGCGTTTCGCCGCCCACGGCTTTCAAAGATGAGCACGGCACCTGCGTCCGCGCCCAAATCCAGACCTTCGGTAATACCATCCATGAGTTCGTTGAGCGCAAAAACTACAGCGGTCCCTTCCTACCCGGCTACGACGCCTGGAACCCCGAGTACCGCCCAGAAGAGATCGGCCTGAAGTTCATTGACCACATGGTGAGCAACGTCGCCCTCGGCGAAATGAACAAATGGGTAAACTGGTATGCCGACGTGATGGACTTCAAGCAACTCATCAGCTTCGACGACAAAGACATATCTACCCAATATACCGCCCTGATGAGCAAGGTGATGAGCAACGGCAATGGTCGCGTAAAGTTCCCCATCAACGAGCCCGCTCCCGGCCTAAAGAAAAGCCAGATCGAGGAATACTTGGATTTCCACAAAGGCCCCGGCATCCAGCACATCGCGGTAGCCACCGACGATGTGATCTCCACCGTCCGCGCGCTCCGCGCCCGTGGGATGGAGTTCCTCCGCGTACCAGACAGCTACTACGACACCCTACTCGAACGGGTCGGCGACATCGACGAAGACATCAGCCCGCTGCGCGAGCTCGGCATCCTCGTTGACCGAGACGATGAGGGCTACCTGCTGCAGATTTTCACCAAACCCGTCCAGCCTCGCCCAACGGTTTTCTTCGAGATCATCCAGCGCAAAGGCGCTACCAGTTTCGGTAAGGGTAACTTCAAGGCACTATTTGAAGCCATTGAGCGCGAGCAAGAACTGCGGGGGACGCTCTAAATTCAAAAATGTTAAAATATACGTATGCTGCAATAAAATTTCATTAGAAGTTTAGCGTTGAGCTTATTCAAGCAGGGCCGTTGTAACCCGAAAGCCTAATGGCTGCTGGATATGATAGGAATCTATTCATTCCTAAATAATATTACGCTAAATGAAACTAGTCAAATTTTCCTTCCTCTTATTACTTTCCTTAATGTTCGCCTCCTGTAATCCCGATGATGATGACAACGAAGGCGGTACGATGACCTCGGTAACCCTAGAAGGTAGGTGGGCTGCGGAAACGCTTGAAGCCAACAACTCCACAAGAGTAGTAGGTAATGGCATGAACGCAAGCTCTGTGGTATCCATCACTGGCATCAGCTTCGATTACACCTTAGAATTTTCGGGCAATCGGTGGGCTGCCGAAGGGGGATACGACTTAAATGTCAATACGGAAATAGACAGTAGTGCCTTTTTAAGTACGAATAGCCGCTCCAACGTTAATAACCAAGGGGGTTTCTCTACTTCTAGTAACGAAATCATTTTCGACGGTAGCTTCTATTCCTTAGAGTTCAGCGGGCAGCCGGCCGTTGGCCTCAACTGGATGCAAACCACCACTTTCAGCATCGCCGGTGATCTCCTAACGATCGTCCAACCAGAGATTATCACCAGCACCGAGGCAAATGGTTTCACGACCATCGATAAATCATCCTCTATCTCGACCTGGCGGCGACAGTAATAAGAGGGCTTGTAGAGAACAAATTTGGCTAGCCGTTGACACCCACCCCTCTATTTTTAATAGTGCTCTACCCCATCTGTATGAGTCATCCCAGAGTTTGGACCGCATCTCTAGCGTTTTCTCCTAATGCCTCCGATATAGCTGGCATAAAAAAGCGATCAGCGGACAGCATTCAGAGCAGTTTTGCCTGAGTGCTGTCCGCTGATCGCTAAAAACCCTGTCGAATATTGCCAAACATGGTCACCTTAATCAAAAATTCGGGATGACTCATGTTTCTACGCTGCTACGTCCGTTTCGTGGCGGCTTATGGCAGGCGGTGCGGGTTGCTCGGGTTGGTAAAAGTAGCCGTAAAGGCATGGCATAGCACACTCAATATTATTCTACAAACTGTAAAAACTAGCGAATTTTCGCTCCTTTATCTCCGTTTGCACGCAAAGTTTACAAGCTTTTTGATATGTTTGCAGTATTACCCACTATAAACGGGTTCTAACCTGAGGTTCTCACCTCTACTTTCACGCTGTTTTTAATCCACTTTAATCCTGCTTCTGCAAACTTAACTGACTACCTCTGAAGCAGGTAACCTCCTAGTTTTTAGACACTTACTTCACCACTAATCTTCTAGCGCTTGCGAAAGAAAACTTTAGTGGATGTTGCTGTACACAGTACTTAAGTGAAAAAGTGTCTTAAGCCTTGGGGTCTAACTCAAATCATTAGTTTATGAAACCATTTCACTATTTATTTACGTTCATGTTGTTCGCACTACCCCTGCTGGTAGGCGCGCAAACCGTTTCGGGCATGATCACCGACGGTGATGAGTCTGTAATCGGTGCAACCATTTCCGCTGGCTCTTCTATGGGTACGGTGTCTGACTTTGACGGTAAATACTCCCTCGACCTCAAGGCTGCGGGTACCTACACCCTCACGATCAGCTACATCGGTTACGACACCGAGACCCGCGAAGTTACCGTTGGTGCTGGCGAGAACGTGACCATGAACGTTAACCTCGAAAGCGGCGCTACCAACCTGGAAGAGCTCGTTATTGTAGGTTCACGTACTGCTCCGCGCTCCAACACTACGTCTCCCCTTCCGGTAGATGTATTCCGTGCTAAGGACCTCATCGCTACCGGTCAGACGACCTTCGATAAGGCCCTGCAGTACCGCGTACCTTCTTTCAACACCGTTCAGACGCCGGTAAACGATGCAACGTCGCTGCTTGACCCTTACGAGATTCGTAACATGGGCCCTAGCCGTACACTCATCCTTATCAACGGTAAGCGGAAGAACCTTTCTGCCCTTCTCTACACCCAGACTTCTCCGGGACGTGGTGAAACTGGTGCAGACATCTCTGGTATTCCTGTAGACGCCATCAAGCGCATCGAGATCCTGCGTGACGGTGCATCCGCACAGTACGGTTCTGATGCCATTGCTGGTGTAATGAACATCATCCTTAAGGACGACGACGAAGCGGGTAGCTTCACGCTCCGTACTGGTATCACCAGCGAAGGTGACGGTGAAATGTTCGGTATTGCCCTCAACAACGGCTCCAAGCTAGGCCGCGATGGTTTCGTCAACTACACCCTCGACCTTAGCAAGACCAACCTGGCCAACCGCCCTGGTACAGTTGACGCTGCTGGTGAAGCCGGTGACTTCGGTGCTGACATTGCCGACGTACAGGCCTTCCTCGCCGACCGCCCCGATGCAGGTAACATCAACGGCTCTCCGGAGACAACTGCTTCTAAGTTTGCTGTCAACTTTGGCAACAAGCTAACGGAGAACACTGAAATTTACGGTGATGCTGCTTACATCTACAAGCGCGTCAACTCTTTCGCCAACTACCGTACTCCTTACTGGCGTACCGAAGAAGCGTTCCCTTACCTGGCCGACTTCTTCCCCAACGGAGAGAACGGTGAGTACGTAGGTTACGTACCTACTTTCGAAGGTCTGTTGAACGATTACAACGCAACCCTCGGCTTCCGCACCGAGAAGAACGGTTGGATCGCTGACCTCAGCTTCACCGTCGGTGGCAACCAGCAAACCTACAAAGTGAACAACTCACACAACCGTAACGAGGTATTGGTTCCTAACTGGCAGGATGATAACGAGGACGGAATACAGCAGCCAGAAGAGGTTACTTACGCACAGCGTTACCGCGAGAACAGCCCCATTACCTTCGATCCCGGTGGCACTCGCTTCACCCACACGGTTGGTAACATCGACGTTACACGCCGCCTTTCCGACAAAGTAGGCATCGCTTTCGGTTCCGAGTTCCGCAACGAGAACTTCACCATCATCGAGGGTGAGCTTTCCAGCTACGAAGCTGGTGGTGCTGACTCCTTTGCAGGTGCTGACCCCCGTAACTCCGGTAAGTTCAACCGCTATAACTTCGGTGGTTACGCTGATATCGCTTACGACATCAACGATGACTTCCTCGTGAACGGTACCGTTCGTCTGGAGAACTACTCTGACTTTGGCAACGCCTTCGTTTACAAAGTGAGCTCGCGCTACAAGTTTGCTGACGATAAGGTCACGCTTCGTGCATCCTTCTCTACTGGCTTCCGTGCGCCTACCCTGCACCAGATCTTCACGCAGAAGGCACAGTACAGCTTCGTTCCCGGCCAGGGCATCCAGGTGGGTGGTTTGGTTAACAACGTAAGCCGTGAGGCACGCCTCCTTGGCCTTCCTCAGCTTGACGCCGAGAAGTCTACCAACTTCACTCTTGGTCTTGGTCTTCGCCCATCTGACGACTTGAGCATCACGATTGACTACTACAACATTAAGGTAGAAGACCGTGTAATCCTCTCTACCGAGATTGGTGGCACCGATGCCGGTACTTCCGAGCTTGATGGTATCCTACAGGCCAACAACCTCTCTGACCTCAGTTTCTTCGTAAACGGTCTTGACACCCGCACTTCTGGTGTTGACTTCGTAGCCAACTACCGTGGCATCAAGCTCGGTGAGAACGCACTGAACGTTAACCTAGCAGGTAACTACGTGCTACAGAACGAGCGTGTTGGTGACGTAAAGAACCCCGAAATCGTTTCTAGTGCTGGCCAATCTGTTGCCAACCAGACGCAGGAGGCTCTCTTCTTCACTTCCCGCCCTAAGTTCAAGGCCATCCTCGGCCTGAGCACCGACATCGGTAAGCTTGGTGTTTCCCTGAACAACACGGTATTTGGTCCTACGACCTTCTACCAGCAGGGCCTAGACGCTGGCATCTTCACCGAGTTCAGCACCAAGATCGTAACGGACCTTGCGTTCAACTACGGCATCACGGAGAAGAGCACCCTCTCCCTCAACATCAACAACCTGTTGAACGTACTGCCTGAGTGGGAATTCAAGTCTGAGACCAGCGGTGACGCTCGTCTGAACGACGCCGAGTTCCTCCAGAACCAGTCTAACCTGATCACTTTCAACCAGCGTTACTCGCAGATGACCTACGACGGCTACCACTTCAGCCAGTTGGGTACTATGCTTAGCGCGGCACTGAACGTGCGCTTCTAGTCCTAGACTTTTTAGCCGCGCCTCCGGCGCATTGGCCCCCACTGACTTGATTGTTGGTGGGGGCTTTTTTTGTGGGCGCGGGCGCGGGTGCGGGGAGCGGTTTTGGCTTCGGTCGAGTTCCTCCGGTCGAGCCTTTCCAAGGCGAGTGCTATTCTGGTCATGGTCACTGCTCTGGTCCCGGTCGAGCCTTTCCAAGGCGAGTCCTATTCTGGTCATGGTCACTGCTCTGGTCCCGGTCGAGCCTTTCCAAGGCGAGTCCTATTCTGGTCATGGCCACTACTCTGGTCCCGGTCGAGCCTTTCCAAGGCGAGTGCTGTTCGGCCTGCAAGACCGGAGACAAAGACTACCTCGCTATCCGAAACAATTCCAAATACTCTGGGTGTACGTAAGTAAAATTCCAGTCCATCCAACTCTGCACCAGCCTTGCTTTCACCGGATTCTCAAGAACATACCACATCACCCGTGTGAACTTTCCTTGCCTCACGTCTCGGTCATAATATACTGATGCCCAAAAAGCCTGCCCAGTAGTGCCTAATACTTGGTTCGCCCGGTTGGCGGTAAAAGTCTTGAAGGAATTGATGATTGGCCCCAGCTCTACTTCTTCCTGGCCATCGGGTGCGCGGGCAACTAGGTGTAAATGATTCCCCATAATACAAGCCGAGTAAAGAAACCAACGACCATTATCTGCTAACCATTTCAAGCTATCCATCACTATTTCTGCGATTTCAGGATTACTCATATGGTAAGGGCCGTTGGAAAGTTCGTGCAGGGCCGTATCAATGCCGAGGTGGTAAACCCCCTTGATGTGTTGTCGGCCAGCAAGCAACGCTTCTGGGATTGTCGCTTCGGGAGAATTGTAGAGTTCGTTTAGCGCATCATCACGTTGCTGTTTGATGCGTTTGATCTCTACCTGAGGAATACTTCCTGCTAGGCGCATTATGATGTGAGTAGGGATTTGCCTGAGCGTACGGTGAGGGATTTTAGCTCCGGGTTTGTGGAAGGGCATTTTTCAGGTAAGATATGGATTTTTGAACACCCTCTGCGCTGGTCTAGACATACTCCTATCCCGGTCGAGGCCTTCAAGGCCGAGTAAATGCGTTACGAAGCAACAAACACTGCTAACACTCGCCTTGGAAAGGCTCGACCAGAGAGAAAGGCTATCCTCAAGAAGCAACAATTAAAACCGGCCGAGTAAATGCGTTGCGAAGTAACAAACACTGCTAACACTCGCCTTGGAAAGGCTCGACCAGAGAGAAAGGCTATCCTCAAGAAGCAACACTTAAAACCGGCCGAGTAGTACCGTCGCGAAGCAACAACCCAAAGCAAACACTCGCCCTGGAAAGGCTCGACCGGAGAGAAAGGCTATCCTCAAGAAGCAACAATTAAAACCGGCCGAGTAGTACCGTTGCGAAGCAACAAACACTGCTAACACTCGCCCTGGAAGGGCTCGACCGGGAGCTAAAGGCTCGACCAAAGCCAAAACCTCACCCTGCACCCGCGCCCGCGCCCAAAAAACAACGGCCCCATTCGCAAAAGCGCGAATGGGGCCGAAGCGCCTGAATTAACAGTAGAGTTTACTCCGGCTCGAAGCCAAGAATAATGTTGAACGTACTCCTGTTGCCGTTCTCTGACGTCTCTATGTCTTTGTCGAAACCTAAGCCCCAATCGAAGCCAAGGGTACCAAACATCGGGAGGAAAACGCGGGCACCGAAACCGGCAGAGCGCTTGAGGTCAAATGGGTTGAAGTCTCGGCCCATCCGCCAAGCATTACCCGCCTGAGCGAAAGCCAATACGAAGATCGTACTAGATGGGTTGAGGCTGAGTGGGTAACGCAGTTCCATGGTATACTTACTGAAGATCGGCGTAGCACCTTGGCGGCCAGTAACTGGGTTGATGTTAGACTCTATCTCGCTAATTTCATACCCACGCATAGAAATAATGTCTACGCCAGCGAACTGGAATTGTTGGTTATTAATCCCGTCGCCACCCAACTGGAAGCGTTCGAAGGGCGATACCCCCGTTACGTTATCATAAGAACCGAGGAAACCGATTTTAGCCTGTGTTTTGAGGACGAACTTACCCACCAACGGCGTGTACCAGTCGGCATTCAAACGCCATTTGTGGTACTCTAGGTAGCGGAAGCGTTCTTCTACGTCGGCGAGGTCTTCGGGGTCGCTACTGCGTAAGCCAAGGGCGCGGTAAGGCGGCGTGATCTGGGCCGTGAGTTCGATGTTGGAGCCTTGCTTAGGGAAGATAGGGTCCGTAGCGGTAGAGCGCGCCAGCGTAAACTGGAAGCTGAAGTTGTTGTAATTGCCCGTCCGTACGCTTTCGCCTTTATCGGTTACGAAGAGTTCCGTCCAGTTGTCGAGGCCGAGGGTCTGGAGGTTGATACCTGCGCGGAATACGAAGTTGTCGTCTGGCCAGCGTAAGCGAGTACCGAAGCTTACGGCTGCTTGCTGGATGATGAGCTTACGCGGAATAGCTTCGCTACCTAGGTTGTACTTATTGTAGAAACCCGAAACAGTAAGGGAAGTAGGGCGCTTACCGCCAAGCCAAGGCTCGGTAAGGCTAGCGTTGTAGCTCTGGAAGAACTGCCCGTTGGTTTGTGCCCGGAGGCTGAGGCGTTGGCCGTCGCCTTGCGGCAGCGGGTGCCAAGCTTCTTTGTTGAAGAGGTTGCGCAACGAGAAGTTGTTGAAGGTTACGCCCAGCGTACCGATTACGCCTCGGAGACCACCCCAACCCGCACTGAGTTCGAGCTGGTCGGAAGGTTTCTCTTCTACGGTATAGATGATGTCTACCGTTCCTCGGTCGGGGTTTACCGGCGTGTCAATACCGAGGGTTTCTTGGTTGAAGTAGCCCAAACCGATGATCTGCCGCTGAGAGCGGATAATATCGGAGCGGGAGAACTTCTGCCCAGGGCGGGTAAATACTTCCCGGCGCACTACGTGCTCGTGGGTACGGTCGTTGCCGTTGATGACCACCTTGTCGATCGTCGCTTGCGGCCCTTCAAAGATGCGCATCTCTAAGTCGATGGAGTCGCCTTCGATGGCGACCTCAATGGGGTCTACGCTAAAGAAGAGGTAGCCGTTGTCCATGTAGAGGGAAGACACATCGGCATTGTCTTGGCTGAAAGAGAGGCGACTTTGCAGTTCTTCTTCGTTGAAGACGTCTCCTTTGTCGATGCCGAGTACTTGGCTGAGGGTTTCTTCGTCGTAGATAGAGTTGCCCTTCCAAGCGATGTTTCGGTAGTAGTATTGGTTGCCTTCGTTTACGCTGATATCGATCACCATTCTGCCGTCTTCGTTGCGGTAAATGCTGTCGCCCAAGATGCGCGCATCGCGGTAGCCGAGGGTGTTGTAGTAAGCAATGACGGCTTCTTTATCGTCTTCGTATAGTTCCGGGCGGAATTTGGAGCTTTTCAGGAGTCGGCCTTTCTGGCTGGTCTCGTCCATCTGCTTACGGAGTTTCTTTTGCTTTACGGCCGTTGCGCCTATGAAGTTGATTTCATCAATCTTCACCCGATCTTTGCGGTCTACCTCAAATACAAGGCGGACGGAGTTGGCCCGCGAGGTATCCATAATTTCTTCCACCTTCACGGTAGCATCTAGGAAGCCCTTTTCTACGAAGTATTCCCGCACGCCTTCGGCGGCGTTCACCTTCGCATCTTCCGTAACGATGCCTCCCCGGACGATGTAACCGTTGACGACCTCGTTCAGGTCTTCGTGCTTGCCCTGCTTCACGCCTCGGTAGCTGTGGCGGAGGAAGCGCGGCCGCTCCTCTACGCGCAAGCGCAAGAAGATCACGTCTCCGATCACTTTTTCCTGCTCGATGGCAACATCGGTGAAGAGGCGAAGCCGCCAGAGGTTCTTGATGGCGCGGGGAATATCTGGCCCCGGAATACGGATTTTATCGCCAACGCTCAGCCCGGTAACACCAATGATGGCGTTCTGCTCGGCGAAGAAGGCGCCTTCAACAGAAATTGCACCAATTTCATACTCCTGCGGGCTGGAGTAATCGTAGACCGGCAGGTTCAGGGTATCCGTCTGTGCAGTCGCCGCAGCAACCGTAAAAAGACAGAGTAGGAAGGATATGTAAACGCTTAGTTTCATTCTAATAGAAGGTTTGGAGCCTATAGTAAAATCAGGGGGGGAAGGCTCCCGGGGTAAAAGACAAGGTTCAGAGCAAGGAGGTTGGTCTGGTTCAAGATAGTTGCTCACTTGTTTTGCCAAACCGCCGTTCCCGTTGCTGGAAATCGAGGATAGCGGCGTGTAAGTCTGGCTTACGAAACTCTGGCCAGAATACAGGGCTGAAGTAAAACTCAGCGTAGGCGGCTTGCCAGAGGAAGAAGTTGCTTAGGCGGTGTTCTCCGCTGGTTCGGATGATGAGTTCTGTGTCGGGAAACTCACGGGTAGAAAGTTGCTGATCGATCAGGGATTCATCAATTTTGGCAGGGTCCATCCGGCCAGCGGCTACTTCGCCTGCGATGCGGCGCATCGCGTTGGTGATGTCCCATTTCCCGCTGTAGTTGAGGGCAAGGATCAGTTCCATACCTTCGTTTTGGGCGGTGTTGGCGATGCCGAACTTGAGGGCGTCGCGGGTGGCTTCCGGCAAACCGGAGATGTCTCCCACCGCCCGCAAACGGATGTTGTTTTTGAGTAAGGTCTCCATTTCGGAGCCGATTGTATCCACGAGTAGCTGCATCAGCGCACCTACTTCCATCTCCGGCCGGCTCCAGTTTTCGGTACTGAAGGCGTAGAGCGACAGGCACTCAACGCCAAGCTCCGCGCAACCTTCTACGGTTGCCCGAACGGCCTCTACGGCCGAATGGTGACCGAAGACGCGCGGTTTGCCTTGCTCGGTGGCCCAACGGCCGTTGCCGTCCATAATCACGCCAATGTGGCGCGGAAGACGGGATTTATCGATTTGGTTTTTTGGTTCCATACCTATTTAAGAGGCGCAAAGGTAAGGGTTCCATCGGGATTCTTGTTTGGGCCAGACGCAATTCGCTTCGCTCATTGCGTCCGGCCCAAACAAGAATCCCGATGGGCGTAAGCACAGCGTCCCTTAAAAATCCAGCCCGAGCCCAAGCAGAACGTTGCGCCCTGCCTGCGGATACATGCCTTTCAGGAGCGTCTCTTCGCCCACGAAGTTGTAGCGGTAGCCCCAGCCGTTGGTGACGTAGAGGTTGTCGGCAACGTTGCGAACGAGCAAGGTGAAACGCAGCGCGCCGAGACGGGATTCGCCCTGCGGGCGCAGGGTGTAGGCGAGGCGAAAGTCGGTATAGTCGTAGGCTTCTAGGGCGGCGGCTTCGGTTCCGGAGTTGTCTACGTAGCGCTCGCCGACGAACTTAGATTGTAGGCCAGCTTCTAGCAGATGCGGGCCGGCGTTGACGAATTTGTAGTTGAGGCCGAGGGTACCGACGAAACCGGGGCTGAAGGCCAGCGGCGTGTCTTCGCGCTCCACCTCGTCTTGGCCGAGCCAACCAAAGTTTTCGTCGTAGCTGTCAATAAATTCGGTGTAGGCCCGTATGCGGTTGCGGCTCAGGGCAAGGTTACCGCCGATGTCCATCCGGTCGGTAATTTGGTAGCCGCCCTGCAGCTCTAGGCCGAGGCGGTAAGAGTTAGGCACGTTGGCGCGCAGCAGCTCGCCTACGTCGTTGAGTTCGCCGGTTACTACGAGTTGGTCGCGGTAATCCATGTGGTAGAGGTTCGCGCCGTAGTTGAAGTTGCGGCCTTGACGACGAATACCGATTTCTGTGTTCAACAATTTTTCGGCCCGGGGGCGGGTGCTGAGTGGGTTTTCGGTGTAGTCGTTGCGGTTAGGCTCTCGTTGTGCAACGCCAAAGCTTGCGTAGACCTGCCCGCCGGAGGGGAGCTCGTACAGCAAGCCAGCTTTGGGGTTGAAGAAAGTGTGCGTCGCGGTCTCGTCGATGCGGCTGAGGTCGTTGGCGAAGCCAAGGAACTCGTAGCTCACGTGGCGAACCTGGAGATCGAGGTAGGCGGAGAAGCGGTCTGAGACGGCGTAGTTGGAGCGGAGGTAGTTGGAGACGTCGCGCTTGGTGCCGTCGTTGTCGTAGTAACGGTCGCGGATTTCGGAATCGCCGGCGTTTCTGGCCCAGATGACTTCGCCGTAGTGGCCGCCGAGGTATTCGTTGATAGAGCCGCCAAAGGTCAGGTCAAACTTGCTGTTGGCGAGATAGCGGAGGCTATAGACGGTTCCGTAGAAGTGGTTATCGAGCCAGCGGCGGCGGATGAGGTCTAGCCCCTCAGCCCCCAAGGGGGGAGCAGAGATACCGTAGTCTTCGGGGTCTTCATCAGCTTTGTACTGCTCGAAGTAGCCGAGGCCACGGGTGTAGTGGCCGCTGATGCCGAGTTTCCACTTGCCACCAAATTCGTTGTTGTAGTGGAGTTGGAAGTGATTTTGGCGGTAGTTGTCTACTTCGTTGTCGTAGGGTTCGCCTTCTTTTTCGGTGCCGACGGAGTTGTAGGTGCGGCCGAACTCATCTATTTCGTCTTGGGTGACGCCGTTCCAGGATTGGTACGTCACTTCGTTTCCACCGAATGCATTAAACCGCCACACTGCACCTGCGTCCGCGCCCACATACGTGATGCCTGCGTAGTAACCTTCGAGGTCTGCCGTAGCGCGGTCCACGTAGCCATCGGAATGGGTTTTGCTGTAGCGCGCATCGACTTTCAGGCCGTTGTCCATCAATCCGGAGGTATAGTTCACGGAGCCGCGCTGTGTTCCGAAGCTTCCCAAGCCACCGTCGATGCTGAGCTTGGGTTCTTCGCTGATTTGGTTGGTATTGAAGTCGATGGTAGCCCCGAAGGCGCCCGCGCCGTTCGTGCTCGTGCCTACCCCGCGCTGGATCTGGATGTTGTCGGCCGAGCTGGAGAAATCGGGTAAGTTGACCCAAAAAACGCCTTGGCTCTCGGAGTCGTTGTAAGGTATGCCGTTGATGGTCACGTTGGTCCGCGTTGGGTCGGAGCCGCGAATCCAGATGCCGGTGTAGCCCGTTCCCGTGCCCGCATCGGAGCTGACCACGACGGAGGGCGTCCACTTTAGGAGGTAGGGCGCGTCTTGGCCGAGGTTGCGGGCCTGGATTTCTTCGCGAGAGACCTCCACGTAGGTGACGGGAGTGGAAGATTGGGCGCGGGTAGCCGTGACGGTGACGTCCGCATCAATGGTACTCAAAACTAAAGTGTCTTGGTTTTGCGCGTTTACCGATACGAGTGTAGTGAGCGCCAGTATGGCGCAGAGTAAAAATCGCTTCATTGCGAGAATAATTTTTCCCTTCCCGGCATTACCCGGGCAGGTTCCTGATTAAATAAACCAAGGGTTTGATCTCAGCCGACGAAAAGCGCCAGCACCCCTTTATCGGGGGCAAAGGTACGGTAAGGGGAGGTATTTAGGTTGCAGGGTGCTTCGTTTGTGCCACCAACTCGCCAGTCGAATCCTTTTTTGTCGCTGCTTTGAAGGAAGAATTTGGTTATTACAACCAGTACTTGTCTCTTGATAGGACAGACGTTAATTCTACAACAAAAAAGTTCGCCTGTCGAGTTTGGAGAAGTTCATCAAACATCCTTATCCCCCTACCTCGGATGCATCTTTTGGTAGCGAAACGGAGGCGTTAGCCGGAGTGTCGTTTCCAAAAAATCCTCGGAGGTGTGGCCCTACGGTGAAGCAATCAGCATTAAGCGATCAAGTGGCCGAAGACAACAGCGGCAATCTGAACCCTGAATGCTAACCGCTGAACTCTACAACTTGTCATCCCTCACCAAAACGCCCTATCTTCGCGCCCCGCAAACCTAATTCGCCCCCACCACGTTACCCCACCAGCCAACGCTCACTTCATTCTGGCCCCTAAGTATGCTGATCAACACTTTTCTTTACCATTTCGGGCAGTACGTGCTCCTACTGAAATCTGCCGTCGCGAAGCCGGAGCGGTTTTCGATGTATTATAAGGAGACGATCCGCCAGATGGACGCCATCGGCGTCGGGTCGGTATTCATCGTGATCCTGATCTCGATGTTCATCGGTATGGTGACGGCGGTACAGTTTGCCGACCAACTGGGCGACAGCTTCGTGCCGACCTACTACATCGGCTACATTGTACGCGACATCACGATCATCGAGATGGCCCCAACAATTACTTGTTTGGTGCTGGCCGGTAAGGTAGGCTCCAACCTCGCCGCCGAAATTGGCGGTATGCGGCAGAAGGAGCACATCGACGCGATGGAGATCATGGGCGTCAATACGGCTGCGTACCTGATTATGCCTAAGCTGGTGGCGGCGGTCTTCGTGATTCCGCTGCTGGTAGCCATTTCTGCCTTCGTTTCCATCATCGGTGGTTACGTGGCTACCGTGCTGCCGGGGTCGTTATCGCATACGGAATATGTTTTGGGCCTCCGTTCTTACTTCGTTCCGCGCTACGTATTCATGATGTTCGTCAAAGCCTCCGTATTTGCTTTCTTGCTTACTTCCGTGAGTTGCTACCTTGGCTACTACGTTAAGGGCGGAAGCATCGAACTGGGCGAAGCGAGTACCAATGCGGTGGTCGTTTCCAACGTCCTCATCCTGCTATTTGATTTCATCATTGCCCTGCTGCTGACCTAACCCAAGCCCGCTAGAACATCCGCTATGATCCGTACGATCGACATCGAAAAATCCTTCGGGGAGAACCACGTGCTCAAGGGCATCACTACCGAATTTCACGACGGAAAGCCGAACCTCATCATCGGCGCCTCCGGCGCCGGTAAGACCGTGCTCCTAAAGCTGCTCATCGGTCTTTTCACCCCTACCTCAGGGCAGGTCTTCTACGACGATACCAATATCTTCGAGTTAAACAAAAAAGAGCTGCGCCAAATCCGGATGAAGATCGGGATGCTCTTTCAGGGCAATGCCCTCTTCGACTCCTTGACCGTAGGCGAAAACATCCGCTTCCCGATGGATATGTTCACCCGCCGAACCGCCAAGGAAAAGCAGATGCGCGTAGATGAATGCCTCGAAATGGTCAATATGGAAGGTATCAATGACCGCTACCCCTCGGAAGTATCCGGCGGAATGCAGAAGCGCGTCGGCATCGCCCGCGCGATGGTTTTGGAGCCCAAGTACCTGTTCTGCGACGAGCCCAACTCCGGCCTAGACCCCCAGACCTCCATCCTGATCGACGAGCTGATCTGCGAACTCACCAACCGCAACAACATCACGACCGTCATCAATACCCACGACATGAACTCCGTGATGGGCATCGGCGATAACATCCTGCTCATGAAGCACGGCCACGTTGCTTGGCGCGGAGACAAATCCCAAGTACTAGAAAGCGATAATGAAACGCTGGAGGACTTCATTTTTGCTAGTCCGTTTTTACAGCGGCTTAGAGAGGATGCGCTTAAGTTGCGGAACCGGGAAAGGGGGTAGTAGTGTAGTTCGGTAGCGACTACATTACTACATTACCACATTACTACACTACTTTTACGTCGTGAAGTTAACCACCTCCTATCGCGACATCTGGAAGGTCTCCCTACCCATCATCATCGGTAGTGCGGCGCAGAACGTGGTAGCCATGACGGACAGCGTTTTCCTGTACTACAAAGACGAAGAAGACTTCGCGGCCATCGGTTTTGTGGCGGCCTTTTACATCATTGTGGCGGCCATCGGCTTCGGTTTTAGCCGAGGAGGGCAGATCTTGATGGCCCGCAGAGCGGGCCAGGAAAAGCCCGAAGAAGTAGGCCGTGTGTTTTACTCTACGGTATACTTTGAGTTGATTCTTGCGGTCTTATTGTTCTTGTTCATGACCCACGGCGCGTACTGGTTATTTGCCAGTTTGGTAGACTCCGATGTCATCTTTTATAAGGCGATGGAGTACTTGGAGATGCGGAAATGGGGCGTATTTGCCAGTTATTTCGGGGTGGCGTGTATTGCGCTTTATACCGGAATTGCTCGCCCGGTGTTCATCATCATTGACACCTTCATCTTGGCGATAACCAATATCTTCTTGGACCGGGCCTTGATTTTCGGGATGTACGGCTTCCCGGAGATGGGCATTGCTGGGGCTGGCCTAGCCAGCACGATTGCGGAATACGTGGCCCTCTTGGTCTTCGTTGTCTACATGATCTTCGACCGAAAAAACCGGATTTACGACATCTTCAAACTCCCGAAATGGGATCCCGTCATCATCCGTGAGATCGTTGGTTTGTCGGTGCCGATTGTGGCGATGTCCGTTGTTGGGCTGGGCAGCGGGTTTCTCTTTTTTGGGCTGGTAGACAACTTCGGAGAGCGCGCCTTGGCGACTACGAACATTGTCCGTATTGCTTACCTGATCCTGAGTATTCCGGCTTGGGGCTTTTGTACGGGCATCAATACGATGGCGAGCTACTTCGTTGGGGCTGGGCAACCCGAAAAGGTGCGGGTAGTGCTCTGGAAAACCTCCGTTCTTTGCCTCGGCATCACGACCCTGATGATCTTGCCCTTGCTGGCTTTCCCGAAGTATTTCCTCTACCCTATTCTGGGCGATGAGCGGGCTTATCTGATTGATGCGGCCTACCCCATTTTCTGGGTGCTTTGGGGCATCCTGACGACCTTTAGCTTCGGGAGCATCTTCTTCAACGGCCTCATTGGGGCGGGAGAAACCAAGTTGGCGCTGAAGATACAAAGCATTGTTGCGGCGGTGTATGTAGTGATGATATTCGTCGTAGTCCGCGCCTCTTGGGGCACGATGGTACTGGCTTGGTCCGTAGAAATCCTGTACTGGATTGCGATTTTCGTGGTGGCTTGGTTGTATTTTAAGAAGCCTCGGTGGAGTAAGTAACCTAACAAACTTTGTCTGCGCAAGCGGAGCTGGCGAAGGCGTTCGGTTTTGCCTTGAACACGAACCCCATTCCGAGGATGTAGCCCATCGCTTCCTTGAGGGCGACGTTGGACTTGAACGAGGGGTCGGTGTTGATGTCGGCATGGACTTCGAGGGCGACCTTGTGCTCATCGAGCAGGTTGCAGAGGGCGTAAGCGATTTCGACGGAGCGGCCTACTTCGAGGATCATCCGCTCGCGGATCGACATTTTTTGCTCGCTTTTGTAGTTGGCGATGAACATGAAACCGCCCTTTTTTTCGCGCAGGAAAACGATGACGGTAGCAAACTCGGTGAGTTTGCCGCGCACTTGGCTGTCGGTACCGATGCAGACCTTTAGTTTATGCCCTGCTTCCTTCTCTCGCACGAGCGTGGTTCGTACCGCTTCGGCGATGGGCAGGTCGATGGAGCGGCCATCTAGGCGGCGCCATTTCATGTCGATCAGTGGAGTAGAAGTCATGGTTCAAAAATTTTAGTTCGTGATACGGTGCTAGCAAGGGCCTCTTGCTCAGCGCGTTCGCTAAGATAACCCTTTACGGATTAAAAAAAGTTGCGCGGTGTCTTAGTCTCGGAGGGCAACCAGCGTTCAGCCATCAGCATTCAGGCTACCGCTGTTGCATTTAGCCGCCTGAACGCTGATTGCTGCATACTGAGTAACTCAACCGAAGTAGCAGGGCAAATAATAGTAGACCTGCAATCGGTTATACCCACCTAAAACCTCCCCTGCACCTGCGTCCGCGCCCACAATTGTATCTTTCCCGCCTCAAACCGCTATACATCGACTAAATCCCCCTCCCTAAATCCCTCCCCACGGGGGAGGGACTTGTGAAAACGCTACGCGTTTTAGCGTAATGGCCACTTAATCAGCGTCAATGTATAGCGGTTTGATTTCCCGCCTCAAACTACAGATCATGCGTTATTTACTGTTCTTCCTCCTCGTTTCCCTATTCTTTTCCTGCGGCAACGATGTGCCGCCGCCGCCCGCCATGCCGCCGCTGAGCGATCTGCCGCTGGTGCCGCTGCCGGTGGAAATTTCCAACTCGGAAGGCTACCTGTACGTGAACCCCGACGAGGCGCACGCGAATGAGGGCGCGGCCGCAGGTGCAATGGCGTACTTGAAGCGCAAGGAAGTTCCAGCCCTGCCCCTAACCACCAGCATGGACTCCAACCTACAATTAAAAGACGGTGCCTACCTCCTCCAGATCGCTCCCGAGGGCGTCAGCATCAGCGCCAAAGACGAAGCGGGGCTCCTCAACGGTGCCATCACCCTAGAGCAAGTTGTAGCCTTCAGCCCCAACACCGACCGCGGCCTGTTCCTCCCCGCCGGCACCATTACCGACCAGCCCCGCTACGCCTACCGAGGCTACATGCTCGATGTGGCGCGGACTTTCTTCGGCGTCGATACCGTAAAGCAGGTCATTGACCGCATCTCGACCTACAAAATCAACCACCTTCACCTCCACCTCAGCGACGACCAAGGCTGGCGCATAGAGATCAAGTCTTGGCCCGGCCTCGCCGAAATCGGCGGCCGCTTCGAGGTAGACGGCACGCCCGGCGGCTACTTCACCCAAGAAGATTACAAAGAGATCGTCCGCTACGCGGCCGCCCAGGGTATCACCATCGTTCCCGAAATCGACATGCCCGGCCACACCAACGCCGCCCTGAACGCCTACGCCGAACTGAACCTAGACGGCAAAGCCCGCGATCCCTACACCGGCACCGAGGTCGGCTTCAGCACCCTCGACGCGAATAAAGAAGTCACCTACGAATTCATCGACGCGGTGGTTGGCGAGATTTCCGCCATCACCCCCGGCCCCTACTTCCACATCGGCGGAGACGAGAGCGCCGTTACCCCACACGACGACTACGTGAAGCTCATCCGCCGCGCCCAAGAGATCGTGATTTCCCACGGCAAAAAATCCATCGGCTGGGACGAAGTCGCCATCGCTGGCCTCGCCGAAGGCAGCGTCGCTCAGCTCTGGAACCACTCCGAGTACGCCCTGATGGCGCAGAAAGAAGGCAACAAGGTACTCTTCAGCCCCGCTACCCGCGCTTACCTCGATATGCAGTACGATAGCCTGAGCCGCATCGGCCTCCACTGGGCCGCCTATATCGAGGTAGACTCCGCCTACCTCTGGGACCCCAAGGCGATGGTAGACGGCATCACCGATGCCGACATCCTCGGCGTAGAAACGCCCCTCTGGGGCGAGACCATCCGCAACATCGAAGACATCGATTACCTCACCTTCCCCCGCCTACTCGCCCTCTCCGAGGTCGGCTGGACGCCACAACCCCAACGGAATTACGAAGACTTCCTACGGCGGCTCCGCGCACAACAGGAATGGCTGAAGGAGAAGGGCATCGGGACTTATGCTACTCGGGTGCTTAAATGATGTAGGGTTGTAATGCTACTTACTCCGCCCAATCAGCACTACCCCAAAAATAACCAGTGCTGCGCCGATGCCTTGCACCAAATTGAGGCTTTCTTCGAGGACTAAGTACTCCAGCACGATGGTCGCCACGGGGCCTACGGCCCCGAGGATGGCCGCGTCGTTGGCCCCGATCCGCCGGATGCCCTCCGTGACCATGTAGCCGGGGATGACCGTGCAAAAGATCGCCAGCGTAAGGCCATAACCATACAAGCCCCACGGCAAGCCCAGCAGGGTGTTTCCGCTCAGCAAAACGTGTAATAAAACCATGGTACAGGCCGCCAACATCGCTAGGCTGGTAAAACGGATACTCCCGATCACCGGCGTAAGCTTGCCGCTACCAATTACGTAAAAGCTGTAGAGCAACGCACTCATGAATACAAGCCCTGCGCCCAAAGAGAATTTGTCGCCCAACGAAAAGTCTGCCCCGCTAAATGCCAGCCCGATACCGGCGTAGCAGATTACGGTTGCCAACCATTGCACCGGCTTGATCGGTGTTTTGAAGGCTACCCGCTGGATCAGTAGTACCATCGTTGGGTAACTGAACAGGATGAGCCGTTCCATGCCTGCGCTCAGGTACTGCAAGCCAAGAAAGTCGGTATAACTCGCCAAATAATACCCAAAAACGCCCAGCAAAACGATGACGCCGAAGGCCTTGGGGCTGATGCTTTGCTGGTCGCCCGTTTTCTCCCGCTTTAAGTAACCGATGACGAGAAAAAACGGTAGGGCAAACGCCATCCGTAGTCCCAGCAAAACGATGCTTTCTACCTCATAGTCAAGGTAAGAAAGCTTAATCACGATGGCCTTACAACTGAACATGACCGCTCCGCCCAAGGTGAGCAGCAGGCCGATGAGGCGGTTGCGGGAAGCGGCTTGGTTTTCGGTGGGAGAGGAAGTTGTGGGCATGGGCTTTTGCTTGTCTTGACAAAGGTATGCGCGCCTGCTTCCAAAAAGACTAAATTGGTAACCCAACTACTTATGTTGATATGGTTGAATTACGGTGGCTTACTGGCCCGAGCTACCTCCGGCAGTGAGCTTTTAGTTTTTTACCTTCAGAATAATTTAATTCGTTACCTGAAACTAATTTCGTGCGCTATATCATTGTGTTATTACTAAATTTGCATACAATATCAGGCGTAACCTTTGGTTCATTCCTGCTACACCTACATAAAATCAATTATTTCAGCCAGGTTGTTTTGCCCGGCTGCCTCTATTAACCTTCAGAGCATAATTGCGTACAGTGTCATTTGGTTCTATCCTTCCCACCTCGGGCAGGCTTGTCTCTTTTTGGTACCGCTAAACCTCTGGAAAACACTACTTCTTATGAGAACATTTTTATTCTTCCTCTTTATGGGTATCACCCTTTCCTCTATTCAGGGGCAAGAAGAAACCTTCCGCCGTTACTACGGCACACCTTACCCTTTCGCCACCGAGAATGCCTTTACCACCGTACCTTCCGGCAATCGTATGGCCCTCGTTGGCACACGAGAAAATCGTGAAAGTGCTGGATTAGACCTTGCAGTCTGGTTTTTTGACCCGCTCAGCGGTGTAGCCCTAGACAGTACCGTCATCTCCGCTCCGGGCAATATTGCAATTGAGGAAGTATATCCTGGTCCTGACGGTGGCTTCCTCGTAGCTCATCCGCTAGAAACTTCCACCGCTGATCTCGGCATGACGTTTTCCTATATTAGCCCTGCCGGAGCGCTCGTTTGGGAACAGTTCATTGACGCCAACGAACTCAACTTCGGTTTTGAGGGTATTCGAGACCTCACCTTCGTTAGCGCTACCGAAGTATACTTCAGCGTACGATCTAGCGGATCAGGGGACGACCTAATCTCTCGGATAGTGAACCTCAACGCAACCGAAGGAATAACGAACACCATCTTTTTTGGTGACGCCGGAGCTACAGACATCTGGAGCGTAGAATACCAGCCAAACGGAGATCTCTTAATCGCTGGTCAAGCCCAGTTCGATGTCTTTGTTGCTTTGCTTGACAGCAACGGAGAGGTACGCTGGAACACTCAATTCGACAGGGCCGAAGGTAGCCCCAACACCTACGAATACCTATCCGATGCGCATCGGCCAGCCGGTGAAGACTACATCTTAGCAACCGGTAAGATATTCGGTGGGCGAGCCGTCCTTATTATGGACACCCTCGGCAACCGACTGGAAGAAACCACACTGGAAGACTTATTTCTCATTACCGAAAAAGAGCAAGTGGACTGGCTCGGACGAGGAGACACGCTGTTCGCGAACAGTAATGAACGTAGCTTCAGCGTGCTGTCTGTTACTTTTGATGATGGTACCAGCTTTGCGCAGGAAGTTCAGGGCAACGCCGGAGGCTACCGGGTCCGAGGTAGTTACTATGACCAGCCCAACAATCAGATAGTTACTGCACTAAACAACTCTGGTGATGTAGCCATCGTCCGTAGCCCCGTAGAAGGGCTTGATGTAGACATTACTGATGTAGGGACGACCTTCTCTGGTTTCTTTAGTGAAGTAGCCACTGGTATTGCATCTTCTAGCAACGGCGGCTTCATCCTTCAAACAGCTGATCTGCCTACTTCGGGGTCTACGGATGTTAACCTTGTCCAGACCGACGGTTTGGGCGAAGTCATCGCTACAGTCAATGTGGGAACGGTCAGCGCCCCCCGCATTACCATTAGAAATAATTTCCGCAGAGCGGATGATGGCAATTACTTAGTGCTCAGCCAATCAATTGTTGGCCCTGAAGTAAAGAAATTCGCCACCACTGGAACAGAGCTGTGGAGTGTCAGGTTTCAGAACGATTTCAACGTGCAAAGCAGGGTCGTAACGCCCCTCTCTGCTGGCCGCTTTGCGCTTAGTGATTTCTCCGTCGAACAATTACCAGACTTCAGCATCGTACCCGTTGTGACTACACGCCTAGGAGACTCCACCGGCACCATCAGCGACACGCTAAGAACTGTAGAGCTCGCTAACCCTAATGGAGGATACGCAGGCCATGACAACAACCTGATGATAACGGGAGCCAACGCCACGGTCGACAGTGCACGCATCATTAACTATAATACCATGACTGGTGAAGTAGTTTGGCAATACTCCAGTGGAGCAGCTAGCTTACCGCAAGCTTTCTTCACCGACCTCCTATTACTCCAAGGCGGCAACTACGGAGTGATATTCAACGCAAGAACCCGCGATAATGCCAACCCGATGAATTTGCTGGAATACGTCCGCCTCGGAGCGGACGGAACGGAACTCAGCCGTTACGACATTCCCGAGCTTACCAAGTTTATCTACAGCCCGCGGTCTAGCGTTAAGGAAGACACCGTTACCCTAGTGTTCGGAGCCTCTTCGGCCGACGAAGAAAACAACCCAACCGATCACGGCATCAGGGTTCACCGCTTCATCAGCGCTACGGGAGAGGTTGTACTAGACAAGGTTTTCCCAGCCTATTTCGGTGTAGCCGAACCAGCCGGAATCACCTCTTTGCCCGACGGTCGTACAGCAATGCTGGTAACTACCCCAGCCTCTGACACCAGTGCCAGTGACGATATCATGCTGCTTGTCTTCGATGCTGATGGAAACATCACCAATTTACGCAGTTCCGCATCTCTTTCTGCCGAAGTAAACCTTAGCCCTAACCCTACCCCAGGGCTGCTCCATGTTCAAGCAGAAGGCGCCGGAACCCAAGCACTCAACCTCTACCTATTCGATGCGAGCGGGCGGATGCTACAACAGCGCACCTTCGTAGGTACTGGCAATCGCCAAACAACCGTAGACCTAGGCCAATACCCCGCCGGCACTTATTTCCTAATGCTGCGCGATGGCCAAGGTAAAACGCTGACCCGCCGGGTGGTGAAGCAGTAAACCAGTTTTCAACCTCCTACTAATCCGGTGCAAACTGCACCAATAATTTCAGAATGGTCGTTTGGCAAGATTGCCACACGACCATTCTTTTTGCAGGCTTTTGAGGCGCGGCCGCAGGATGCAAGGCTGGTTGTTGAGTACGCTCAGTGGCAGTCAAACTCGGCCCCATCTGGCGAGAGACCAAATTTAGGCAGTACTATTTTACGTTTTTCTTGAAAACCCCAGTATCCTATCTCACACGCAGCAACACCTGACTCTACGACTATCCAAACTCTTCGTATATTTGCACCCATTTCGCGAAAACCGGGTCTGGGAGGCTCCGGTCTCGCGAACGCTGGCCTTATATATTACAAGCCTTCGTTAGGAGGCTTTTCTTGTGTAAGTCAGCATTTCAATCACCCTTTTTTAATTGTGGTGGTCCTTAATCCACGTAACTGTAGGTTAGGCCCCCGCTAAACCTAAACTTTTTCATTATGCAAGGCAAGGGAATTATCAAATTCTTCCTTGTGGTCATGCTCATCGTCACGGCCGTGCAGTACCTCTACATCATTCCCACCTCTGGTGCGGAAAGCGATGCAGACGACTTCGCGACGGAACAATCAGGCGAGACCGAAGGAGAGGATTTCCGTGCAAAACGCGCGTACTTCCTCGACAGTATCTCCGATCAGAACATCCTCGATGTTCCCGGATTCAAATCTTTCACTTACCAGGACCTAAAAGCCAAACAGCTTAACCTAGGCCTGGACCTCAAGGGCGGCATGGCAGTCGTCCTCCAGGTAGACCTCAAAGAGTTCCTCTTTGCGCTCGCTCGGAAAAACAAGGACGACATCACTCTTAATAAAGCAATTGAACAAGCCTCCCAAGCTCAAGCAAACGCACAGGATGACTTCATCGCACTCTTCGCCGACGCATGGCAAGACGTACGCGGAGACAATAAACTGGCTTCCATCTTCAGCAGCAACGACGCCCTGCGCGAAGACATCAACATCAACTCTTCCGACGCCGAAGTTGTCCGTGTCCTCCGCGACAAAGGCAACGAAACCGTTCAGCTGACGTTCGACCTGCTCAAGAAGCGTATCGACCAACTCGGTGTAGTTCAGCCCAACGTTAGCCTCGACGCTGACCGCGACCTGATCCTCGTTGAGCTACCGGGCATCGAAAACCCCGAACGTGCACGTACCTTCCTTCAGGCCGCTGCCAACCTAGAGTTCTTCCACGTGAAGCGCGTTGACAACACCGCCATTAACGCCCTCGTCACCCTCGACCAGCAACTCGACCGCAAGGCGAAGATCGAAGCGGGCCGCGACAGCAACTTCGTTGAAGACGTAACCATCGTTAAGGATACCGTTTACGCACTCGATGAGCTGGGTAACCTGACCGACTCTATCGCTTCCATCACAGACCGTGAAGTAGCCAACCAAACCGCTGGCCCACTCTTCAGCATCTTCAGCCCCAACACGGGTAACCTCGGCCAAGCCGTACTCGGTATCGCTTCGGAGAGTAACCTCGAAGCTGTTTCCAAAATCTTGGAATCTCCTGAAGTAGCCCGCCAGTTCCGCGACGTGATCTTCCGTTGGGAAGAAGCTCCACTACCCGGTGCTGAAGGTGAGCCTACCTCAGACTTCTACGCCCTCTACCAACTCCAGATGCCCCGCTCCGGCGAGGCACTCCTGACCGGTGAGGTCATCACCAACACCTCCTCTGGCCCTCAGCCCGACGGACAGGTAGCCGTGAACCTAAGCATGAACTCCGAAGGTGCCCGCACTTGGGCCCGGATGACCACCGAGGCCGCCAACGACAACAACCGCCAAGTAGCTATCCTGCTCGACGGCCGCGTTGTTTCCGCGCCCCGCGTAAATGGTCCCATCCCCGGTGGCAACACTGCCATCACCGGCAACTTCAACGTTCAGAGCGCAACCGACCTTGCTAACATCTTGAAGGTTGGTCGTTTGCCTGCGCGTACAGAAATCATTCAGGAGAGCATCGTTGGCCCTAGCCTTGGTGCTGCCAACATCAACAGCTCCATCACGGCCCTGTTGGTTGGTTTCGGTCTCGTACTCCTCTTCATGTTGTTCTACTACGGTGGTGCTGGTATCGTTTCGATCCTCGCGCTGTTGCTCAACCTCGTGTTCATCTTCGGTGCGCTGTCTAGCTTCGGTACGGTCCTTACCCTTCCGGGTATCGCGGGTATCCTCCTCACGATCGGTATGGCCGTTGATGCCAACGTAATCATCTACGAACGCATCCGTGAGGAACTGCGCGCCGGTAAGACGGAGCGCAACGCCGTAACGGACGGTTTCAGCAACTCTTACTCTGCCATCATCGATGCCAACGTGACCACCCTCCTCGTAGCGGCGGTACTCGCTTACTTCGGCCTTGGCCCCATCAAGGGCTTCGCAGTAGTATTGATGGTTGGTGTGGTTTCTTCGGTATTCACTGCCGTTCTCGTTGGTCGCTTGGTCATCGAATGGTGGTTGGATAAAGGTAAGAGCATCAGCTTCTGGACCGCGCCCTCCAAGAACCTATTCAGCAATGTCAACATCGACTGGATGGGCAAGCGTAAGATCACGTACGTCATCTCTGGTGTACTCGTCCTTGCGTCGCTCGCTTCCATCTTCACCCGTGGTTTCGACCTCGGTGTAGACTTCAAAGGTGGTTACAGCTACGTTGTTGAGTTCGATCAAGACGTTGACTCGCAGGCACTCCGCGATGCACTGGCCGCTCCCTTCGGTAGCGTACCAACCATCAAGGCCGTATCTAGCGATAACACCTACAACATCGTAACTTCTTACCTCATCGACGAAACCAGTCAGATCGACGGTAAAGAAGCCCAAGAAGTTGTAATGGAAGCCCTCCACGCCGGTGTAAGCTCCGTTGTTGGAAGCGACCTCTCACTAGAAAACTTCAAGGAACTCGGCGCAGACTCCGGTACCCACGTAACCAGCGTAAGCAAAGTAGGCCCAACGATTGCCGACGACATCAAGCGCTCCGCCTTCTGGGCTGGTGGCATTGGTCTCCTCCTGATCTTCCTCTACCTCCTGCTCCGCTTCAACAAGTGGCAATACTCGCTCGGTGCCATCTTGGCCCTTGCGCACGATAGCATCATCGTACTTGGTATCTTCTCTTTCGGTTGGGCACGTTTTGGCTTCAACATGGAAGTAGACCAAGCCTTCATTGCTGCCATCCTGACCGTGATCGGTTACTCCATCAACGATACGGTGGTTGTATATGACCGCATCCGTGAGTACCTCAACACCTACGTGAGCCGTGGTAAGACGGAAGTCATCAATGCTGCGGTTAGCAGCACGGTTTCCCGTACCATCATTACCTCCGTCACCACGATGATCGTGGTTCTTGTACTCTTCCTCTTCGGTGGCAGCAGCATCAAGGGCTTCGCCTTCGCGCTGCTCGTTGGTATCCTCGTAGGTACCTACTCCTCCATCTTCATCGCCACTCCCGTTGTCCATGACCTCACGGACGACCTAGAGGCAAGAAGCACCACGGAGGCCGTAAAAGCCAGCACTGCTAAAGCCTAACCGTTTCCTCCCAGACGGATGGGGTCAGCACCTGACTTCTAATAAAAATCCCCCTCTTGCCTTGCGGTTTGAGGGGGATTTTTATTGGTTGGCTTAGGCATCTAAGCTAACGCGATAACTCCCTAGCATTTGTAAGGCACCAGCTGTAAAAGAGCCAATACAATAAGAATTATTTGCAAATACAAATTTATTTAGCTAAATTTATACCTAAACATTAGAACACTACTATGAAAAATCGTTTCTTGCCCTATTGCCCTATTGCCCTATTGCTGATCTTTTCGTCACTTCTTAGTGGACAAAATGATGAGTTTGAATGTGGCTTCAATCCATCTCCCCTTGAGGCTTCTAATGGCTAAACCATCGACAAGAAAAATAAGTGGAGTAATTTACTTTTTCCTCATTTTCCAATTATTACTTCCCGCTCAAGAGTGTCTCAATCAAAGGGTTGATTTTTTAGAGGAAAGCGGCGGCAACATGCCCGCACCTCATTCTTTTCAATCTACTCTTGACGGTCACATCTTAATTGCGACAGACACAAGGCTGTTTGGTGGTTCTAAGCGGCTGGTAAACTTGTTCGATCAAGACTTAAATGTATTGAGTAGCCAGCAATATACTGTTGACCGAGATGGTACTATAGCAGATATTCAAGCTCGTGCCTCAGGTGGCTATTTAGGCGTAATCAACACTCCATCTTTCGAGAATGCCTTCAGTTCTTACAGTATTTTCTTGGTGGAGGACGCTTCCTCACCAGATGACAATATCATTTACACTAGCGACCCTGCTACAATAGGGGCCATGGAAGTCAGTAACATCTTATCCGTAGAAGATTCCATACTCTTTATCTCGGGCACTAAGTTTGGCGAATTTGGTGTAGAGGCAGATTCATCTTTCCTAGAAAAACGGGTAAACAACGAAACCGTCTGGCGGCACACTCGTCGTGGCGGTTACTTAATTGAACTAGACGGAGATGCAGACAGCCTAAACCTATTGGTAGCACGTGATAACGCCGTAGAGATAATTACGCTATCTGGTGAAACCGGAGACATTGGCAGCTCTTACTTCGCCAGTTTAAGCGGTCATCGTTTCAAACCATTGTTCTTCCGGAACCTTGAGACCAACACTACCTATTTAGCTAAATTTACAGAAACTTACGAGATATCTTCCTTCAGTCCTTCTGGAGCAACTTGGACCTACCATAAAGAACAAACCCTAAGCTCTTCGTGGATAGACAGAATACTCGACGTGCACTTCGATAACGAGGGCTTCATTTACTTAAATGGTATATTTTATAATGAGGAAAATGCTTCAGGTATTCTTCTTACTAAATTGTCTCCTGAGGGTGAACTGATTTGGGAACAACGGTACGATAATGAGGGAGAGCTTTCAGCCTCAGCCTATCGTTCGGTGATAGATGGTGAGATTATATACCTAGCAGCTCTAAAGCCGAATCAAGCAGGAGCCTGGAACCAGTCCGTACTGGCTTTCTCCCTTGAAGACGGGCAATTGCTCAAAGAGTGCTCCTTGATTGAACAGGACGACCACCGTTTCTTAGCGAGAGGTATATCGGTTTTTGAAGGTAGGGCCTACACGTTTGGTACTTATAACGACCGGACAACCCTCGTTCTATCCCTTCGATCATTCGACTTCTCTGATTTAACCGCCACAGACGACGTACCGTTATCCTTTACCGCCAGTAACCTTAAGGTATATCCTAATCCCTCTGATGCTAAAGGCCAACTATCAGTGGATCTTCCTGCTCGCCACCAGTTGGCCCAGATTCGGGTAATAAGCGTAAGCGGGAAAGAAGTCGCGGCCTATCCACTGTCAAATAATCAGCCAAGGCTTAGTATTTCGGGCCTAGCTGCCGGTACTTATGTACTCTTAGCCAACGACAAAGTGGGGAAGACCGTAGCGCAGCAACGAGTAGTAGTGCAATAAGTGCCGAGAATAAAATGCTGCTAAAAATCACCCCCACCCCACAAACATGGGGTTGTTTTATACAAAAATAAATTACTATAACTTTGGCTGGGTCGTGCTAAAGGACTACTTTCGGGCAGTATTGGGAAAGGTGTGGCCAAACAAAGGCCACCAGCCCAGTAAGAAAATGGGTAAACCAACCCAACAATAAAGCTTTCTGACATACCACAATTTTGGCCCTTCGGTATTTTACCGAAGGGTTTTTTATTGGAGCAAGCTGCCTCCGGCAGCGAGACGGGCCTGGGTCACCTCCGGCGATGAGGGCTATATTGGACCTCCAGCAATCGCTCCATCACCCCTCCGCACCAAAGAACCCCAACCGCCAAGGCTTGAAACGGGTAGAAACCAAACTGATGTGCGGACCAGATACACCTTGCTTAAAAAAGAGCAGTCCAAAATGGTAGACATCTACGGAGGCTGTAACTTCTGGCAACTGCTTGAGTTCTTCCCAGGCGCGCTCCATGCCTTCAGACCAGTGGATGTCTGCAATCACGAAAACGGCGTTTGCGGAGCGGCTAGGCAATAAAGCAGCTACGTAATCCAAGGTTGGTTGGTAGCGGTGGTCTCCGTCGCAGAAAAACAAGTCTAGCCGTTCCTTAGTAGGTGGGCTTGCGGCCGGGCCATTTATAGACAGCCACTCGTCGAAAAGTCCGACATGTTGGTGTAGGCTTTCCGAGGCTCCGGCTTTTTCGAAAGTTTCCCGTGCCAGCGCCGCCACATCGGCGTTGCCTTCTACGGTGTGGAAGGTTGCGTTGGTATTAGCGGCGTGCAGGTATAGGGAGGATATGCCAGCGTTGGTTCCGAACTCAAGGATGTGCTCCGCCTTCAGCCAAAGGGCTAGGCGAAACAGAAACCGGCCACAGTCATCGTCGATGGCATTGGTAGCGACCAATGAGCGGACCGTCCGCTCGTTTTTGCTGGTCGTTTTACTTGGTGCGCCCAGAGATTGTAGCTTCACCGTTCCCGGTCTGCCGCTCCAGTACTTCCTTACCGACGCGATCAAGTCGAAGGCGTGGTAGTGCCGATCATCTCGGTACACCTCTCGGATAAACTCTACGAGGTACGGAGAGTGTACGTCGTAGCGCGTGCTTGCGCCCAAGTACCAGCGCAAAGCGGAGACTGCACGAAAGACCCAGTATTTTAGCGGTGTTTTCATTAGGGCGGCAAAGGTAGTAATGTAGTTTGGTAGTAATGGCCCCGAAGGGAGGGCATTTCTAGCGAACATGATTGTCTTAAAGAAGAGATAACCCTGTAAAACCACTTTCCCGCTGCTGCAACCTTCGGCAAGCCTTCAACGTTATTCCAAACCGTGAACAAGCCCCTACCGAACCTCCCCACTGGCGCACAGTCTTTGCTCATCGCCTTAGCAACGCCCGCTCCGCGCGGCGATACCGGAATTCCTGTTTTGCTCTGGGGCCGCCCCGGTGTCGGCAAGTCCAGCTTCATTGAAGGCTTGGCGAATGCAAGCTTGCCCGTAACGACCCTCATCGCTTCCATCCATGACCCGACCGATTTCAGCGGTCTGCCCGTGCTCGAAGAGGGGCGGGTACGCTACGCCGTTCCCCGTTGGGTTGATGACTTTACGGACGACGGCGACGGTATCCTGTTCCTCGACGAACTAAGCACCGCCCCGCCTTCCGTACAGTCGGCCCTCCTGCGGGTGGTGTTTGAGCGCAAAGTTGGGTTTCATTCCCTACCGCCTGGTGTTCGGATTGTAGCAGCGGCTAACCCGCCCGACCTCATGGTGGGCGGCTGGGAGCTCTCCCCTCCCCTACGCAACCGTTTCGTTCACCTCAACTGGGATGTCTCCACCGATCTCTACGTCCATTCCCTCACCAGCGGTTGGGAAAGCGGCCAACTCCCCGAAGTGAGCACCGATGCGCACGCCACAAAACTCCGCTTCTTCCAGACCCGAATTGCCGGTTTCCTACGGGTAAAACCCGATGCCCTACACGCCAACCCAGAGGAAAACAAATACGGTTTCGCCAGCCCTCGTAGCTGGGATTTCGCCGCCGCGCTACTCGCTACCGCCGACCTGCTAGGCTTCCGCATCAACGACGAAGCCAACAACCAAGTCCTCTTCGAACTCACTACCGGCTGCCTCGGCGAAGCAACCGCCATCATGCTTCTCGAATACCTCCGCAATCTTCGCCTACCCGACCCCGTGCAGGTGCTCTCCGGCAAAACCTCCGTCCCCATCGAAGATTTGGACGACAGCGAACTGTTCGTCCTCTTCGCTGGCCTCAACGATCACCTGAAAAAAGAACTCGATTCCGAACGCTTGCTCGCTTGGTCAATGCCTTACCTATCCCTCGCTACCCGCGCCTTCGATGATGGCCGGCGAGATGTGATCTTTGTCCCCCTCAAAGAGCTAGCGGGTTCCACTTGGCTCGTCCGCCTCATGGCGGTTGCGCAAGCTGCTGGGCCTGAGCAAATG
>CALEDI010000177.1 GCA_937949535.1 uncultured Lewinella sp.
CCCCGGACTCCGCTGCGCTCCGTCCGGGGATATCCGAGGGGAATCCGCTACGCGGAAGCTTGACGAGGCAGGGGGGGCAGGTGTGGCAGGGGGGGCAGGCGTTGGAGACCCGTCAGGAGCGGTGTTTAACTCGCCCTGCACCTGCGACCGCGCCGCATCAGGAAGGGCGTTGTTGCTACAATTTGAGGTAAGAAAGAAGAGAAAACAAAAAAATATAGCTACCTTGGCCATTGCATTAGTAATTTAGTTCGGCGCGAGGGTAGTGATGTACTACGCCACGCCATTTTCACTCAAGACATGAAACAGAAAGAATACGCGATCATCGACGTGGAGACGACGGGCGGCAAAGCAAGCCGTTGCCGCATCACCGAGATCGGGATTGTGATCTTTGACGGTGAAAAGGTAGTTGAAACTTATGAAAGCCTCATCAACCCCGAAAGCTGGATTCCGGCCGGTATTGTAGAACTGACCGGCATCACGCAGGAAATGGTGAAGACGGCCCCAAAGTTTCATGAAGTCGCTAAGCGCATCATTGAACTGACCGAAGACCGCATCTTCGTAGCCCACAACAGCCGTTTTGATTACGACTTCGTGAAGGAAGAATTTCGCCGACTAGGCTACACCTATACCCGCAAGCAACTCTGCACCGTCCGGCTGACGCGGAAGACTTACCCCGGCTTGAAGTCTTACAGCTTGGGTAACTTGGTGAAGCACTTCGGCATTCGGCTAGACAACCACCACCGCGCCCTAGCCGACGCTACGGCAACTACCGAACTGCTCAAACTTTGCCTCGCCGGCCCAGACTCGGCCGAAGAAGTACAAACGTTGGTGAACCGAGGTATATCCGCTACGCGGCTGCCCCAAAACATGCAACTGGACCAAATCATGAACCTACCCGAAGAGTGTGGGGTCTACTACTTCCACGACGTCCACGGGGAAGTGATTTATGTTGGCAAGAGCGTCAATATCCGCAGCCGGGTCTCGCAACACTTCAACGACCGGACCAATAAGGGCGGCATGATCTCCCGCCAAGTAGCCGACATTACCTACGAGCTGACCGGCTCGGAGCTGGTCGCGCTGCTGCACGAGAGCGAAGAAATCAAGCGGCTACAACCCAGCATCAACCGGGCGCAGCGGCGGAGTAAGTTTGCCTACGCCATCATCTCTAAGCTGAACGAGGACGGTTACCGCTGTTTCGACATCGTGAAGAACACCGCCCAGGTGCGTAAAGAAGAGGACGTGATCAGTGAGTTCCCAACCCTGAGCCGCGCTAAGGGGCGGCTCAATTTCGTCCGCAAACACCTCGATCTTTGCGGCATCTTCACCAAGCTGAACTCCGGCAAAGTCTGCTTCTTCTACCACCTCAAGCAGTGCAACGGCGCTTGCTGCGGAGAGGAATCTCCTGAAGACTACAACGCCCGCGCCGAAGAAGCCCGCTTGCTCCTCCGCAACGTGTTCGACTACGACTTCCTCCTCTTCGACCGTGGCCGAACGCACGACGAGGAAGCCGTCGTGTTGGTGCAGGAAGGCAAGTACCGGGGCTTTGCCTACGTCTCCAAAACTGAAACACTCGGTGTTGAAGAAATTGTGGACAGGGTGAAGTGGCTCGAATCCCATCCGGATACCGCACGGATCATCCAGCGGTATGTTTCTGAGAAGGGCGGGCGGATGGTGGATTTGGCTAGCGGGAAGCGGAAGAGTTTGGTTTGAATATCCCAATAATCCACATCACCGCCGAATAGCCTCCACGGGATCCAAAGAAGCCGCCTTCCGCGCCGGATACGTCCCAAAAATTACCCCGATCAAGAGGGCGACAATGCAGACCACCATCACGGTATTCAAGGAGAATACCGCCGTGAACTCTAGGTCTTCGACAACCATATTGAGGATGGGCGCAGCGATGAGCGCAACGCTCATCCCCAGCAACACACCGAAGAAGGAGCCGATGGCAGAAATGGCGACAGACTCGGAGAGGAACTGCTTGATGATCGTACGGCGGTTGGCGCCGACGGCCTTGCGCACCCCGATCTCCGGCGTCCGCTCAGCGATGGACATCAGGAGGACGTTCATAACACCTACACCACCCACGACTACGGCGATGCCGATCAGGAAGCCCATCACCCAACGGAATACGGTAATGCCTTCGGCGAGTTGTTCGAGGTAGCCGGTGCGGGTGAAGGTCTCAACGGCATCGTCGATGTTTGGGTAACGCCGTTCAAACCAGCCTTGGGCGAATTTTTCTGCATCAAGCACCTCGTTCACGTCTGCTAGCGCGATGTTGAGGGTGGGGTGGGGCGTGGGCGCATCAGCGAGTTTGGCCATGGTGGCGAGGGGGAAGGCAACCGTAAGGTCTACTCCTCCTCCAGCACTGATGATACCGACAACTTCCAGCGAGTCGCCAAAGAAGTGTACGTTTTGGCCAAGGGCATTTACTAAGTCGCCTTCTTCCCCAACCATGCGGCGAGCGACGTTCTCGTCGGCCATCGCGAGGCGGGCTCCTGCGTCGGCTTCCGCCTCCGTGATCCAGCGGCCGTGCAGCAGCACACTGTCTGGTATTGGCTCTAGCGCGGGAAGCGTGAAAGCCTGAAGACGAAGCCCCATCTTGGTGCTGTCTGAGGTGTACCCGATGTCGGAATCGTTGTAGGTGAGCTGCGCTTTAGCTTGGTAGGGCAGGGAGTCGAGCAGGTTGGCTACGGTTGCTTGGTCGATCTCCGCAATGGTGTCGCGTTGTGTAAATACGCCATCAATACGGGTGCCGGTATTGGCGCGGATCATGAGGTTCTCCAATGAGCTTTTCTCGGAGATCATGCTCTTGGCATACAGCTCCAACCCATCGATCATGGACAGCATCGCTACAAGCGCCCCAACACCGATGATGATGCCGAGGACGGAGAGGAAGGTCTGGAAAAAATTGGTGCGAAGGTTGCGGAATACTTCGGAAAAGGCGGAGAACATGGGGATGGTGGTTGTGTGAAAGAAGCCCCCCGGCCCCCAAAGGGGGAGTTGGGGATAATATCCAAAGGGAGAGTTGGGGCCAAAACCCAAAGGGGGAGTTTGGGTTTTGGTGAGGTTCGCACAAGATGAAATTTGAATTTCTGCCAGAGCAGTTTAGTCGACGTACGGTACCAGTTTCCCGACTTAGAGCAGTGTTGACGAATACTCAATGCTCCCTTACGAATGCTAAAACAGGCGTTCACTTGCGTTTGGATAGCCCGATATTTGTGGGAAACAATACTAACCATGCGTATCCTTATTGTCCTTCTGTTGCTTGCCTCCGCTGGCCTTGCTGCCCAAGAAAACACCGATCAGCTACTTGACATCCGTTATGTTTGGGCGAAGTCTGGCCTTACCCTCCGAGCAGCGGGCAAGTCTGGGGCAGCGAAAATTGCTGTTATTCCCTACGGCGCTAAGGTGCGCCTTACCGGAGCGGAAGGTGACCACGCCGAAGTGTCCGTACTGAAAGCCGTTGAGGTGAGTTCGGATTTGAAGTCTAAGGCATGGGCCATGTCTGCGAACTACCTAGAAGTGGAATGGGAAGGAAAGACAGGATGGGCATACGGGGGCTACCTGTTGCGGTTTCCGGTTCCTTCCCCCGAACGACAGTCCATTGAGGAATGGCTCTTGCGCATCAGCGGTACGCCAGATACCTTGATGTGGGACGCGAGATTGCCTGACGTTGCTGGCCGTCAGAGCGTATACCACTACCCAGACGGCATCGTCAGAACGGAAGCCATGGGTGAGAGTTGGGGGGCTACAACGGTTGTGTTTCCGCTGGTGGGCCTCAGCGAGGGCTTCCTGATCGCAGAGGAATTTTACTGGATGGCCAGAGCGCTAGAAGAATACCGGAGCGGGAAAGTAACGGATATGGAGCCGGCGATCCTGCAAGACGCCGGCCATAACTACCTGTTGTTTAGGGATGAATTCAGCAGCTTAGAGATTCGTCGGGTGGGGGGCGTGCTCATCATCACCTCGGAAGGGGGGTGTTAAGGGGATGATATTGTACTAGTGGGCCAGCCCACTAGCTTTCAGGCCAGGGTGTGTAATCTGTAATGAATTGTCTCCGCGCGCAAACCCCCTCCCCAAACCCCTCCCCACGGGGGAGGGGCTTATAAAAACGCTGCGCGTTTTGATGATAGTCGGCGGACTAATTTATAGGCAGACTACACACC
>CALEDI010000178.1 GCA_937949535.1 uncultured Lewinella sp.
GATGCTCTCAAAAAGGATCTCACACGCCACCCGCAGATCATCCGGCGACGTGATCACCCGGCCGCGCTCATCGCGCTCCCGCTGGTACTGATTGAGCAGGGTTACCTGTCGCACGAAGCTCTGGTACAACTCGTTCAACCGTCTGATTTTATGCGCATCCTCGGGCAGTTTGATCTGGTCCGCGAAGGGGTTGACCACCTCCAAGGGCTCCAACATTCTCAGGCAGTTTTGCACGAAGCCCCGCACCATTTTCTCGTCCCGACCGTCGATCTTACCCGCACTCTTTTGGTTCTGGTAGTCGATGATTTTCAGGCTCTGCGCCCGGCTCTCGTCGACCGCGATTACGAAGCAACGGCTGATGTTGTCCTCGTAAAGCTCCGCCTTCGTCGTGCAGCTGATCGAGGCGATCGGACCGCGCACGATCCGCTCCGCACCCCGGATATTCCCATGCTCGTCCTTGAAGCTCGTCGACGTGATCAGTATCTCGCTCGACTGCAACTCCCGCACCGCTAAAAGTGCCTCTTCCTTTAGCCCGTCGATGTCCTCGAAGCATAGCAACTTATGACTAAAGTAGTACTCTCCTTGATTGTAAAAACTCCCGTCCGTCACCCGCGTGTACCGCTTCACGGCTTCCTCGGGGATCAGCTCAGAGACCACCCGCAGCAGCCGCGTTTTGCCGCTGCCGCTCGCCCCCTGGATCAGCGCGTGCAGCGTCGTTGGCATCGCAAACGAACTCGCCACGACGAACAGCAACAGCCGGTTGTTTTCCTCACCCGTAATGCCCGCCCGCTCGATCAACTCGTTGATCCTGGTCAGCAGATCGGGGGCTTTTAGGAACTGCAGGCAGCGTTTGCGGTCGGCTTGGTTGACGGTTATTAATCCCCCTCGGTCCCCCGAAGGGGGAGGCTGGCTGCGGATGGTCTCGCGATAGGCTTCCAGGAGTTCGGTCAGCCGGTCCAGGTCGAGCTCGATGAGATCGGCGCGAAGGCTAAGCTTTTCGGCCACGGCGCGGGCGCAGCGGGCGATTTGTTTGTCTTCGTACAGGTCCAGTTTTTGGCGGCTGCGCCGCCCTTCGCCGCTCGTGATGGCAAGCGTTACTTTGAGACTGTCCAGGTCTTTGGGTGCGGTGCGGACGCCTCCTTTCACTTCATAGGTCGCGGTTTGGGATTGGTAAATTAGGTTGTTTCGATTGGTCGTGTTGAGGCTGGACGTGGGGATTTCGGAAGGCATTACCGGTGCGGCGTTGGCGATGATTTCGCGGCGGGCGAACAGGTCGTTAAAGGTCGCTTCCACGTTGTCGCTCTTGCTGGCCACCTCGTTCACGTCGCTGCCTTCGGGCAGTTCCAGGAAGCTGATCGTAAGCCCGGGTTTCAGTTCCATTAGTTCGGCGGCGATAGCTTCCGTGGCTTTGATGCCGGCGGCGTCATTGTCCAGGGCCAGGATGATCTCGCGCAGGTCTTTGAGGTTGGTGATGGCGGTTTTGTGCTCGGCCGTCAGCCCGTTCGTGCCGTAGAGGGCGAGGATGGCGTACAGGTCCAGCTCGAACTCGTAACGTCTGATGCTGGCAGCGTCGATCACGCTTTCGGTTAGGATCAGCGTTTGGGTGGTGTGGTCCGGGTAGTACGGGTAGAGCCCTCTGCGCCCGGCGGTGTAGTAGTGGCCGCTGCCCTTGATTGCCCGACCGTATAGGCTCACTACTTTGCCGCCCGCGTCACGCAACGGGAGAATGATGCAACCCCGACCCCACTTGTCTTTCGTCTTCCGGGATTTGTAGCCGATGCCGAGGAAGTCGTGGTATTTCAGTCCGCGACCTTCACAGTACGCTTTGGCGGCGGTGTGCTTTTTCATCGTCTCCAGACTGGCGGCGTAGATGGCTTTTGCATCGAGAGTTTCCGGCTTGGGCTTGACTGGTATTTGCGCCGGGATGCTGACCGGTTGGCCGATTAGGTCTTTGGCTTTCAAGATGGCTTCGCGCTTGGTGGTGCCGTCCATCTGCATGATGAAGTCGATTACGTCTACGCTTTTTACTTCGCAGCTGCCGGCGAAGCAGTAGGCGGTGTTGGTATCGGGGTAGATCTTCATGGAGGCTTTGCCGTCTTGGTGGAAGGGGCATTTCATCGAGTCGCCTTTTCCGGCTTCCAGACCGTAGTGGGCCAGGACGGTGGTGATGGAGAGTTGGCTTTTTATGGCGGAGATGGTCATCAGTGCGGCTTGAGGTCAGTTCTTGTTTCAGTTGAAAGAAAAATCTGACTAATGAAGCAATAGCACAAAGTTAAAAAAACATAGCTAATAAGGCAAGTAAAATATTCGAACCATTTCGACAACTTGCCCAAAGAGGCTCTTTTTGGTAAATTTGCTAGTAAATGAAGCACCAATGACCGTCTCAGAACGCATTAAAAGCATCCGTAAAGCAAAAGGTCTTTCCCAAAAGGAAGTCATCACCACTATCGGGATGGGATCAGCTCAGTACAGCCGTATTGAAAATGGGAAAACAGACCCGAGTATCACGACTTTGGAAAAGATCACCACAGCGTTGGGAGTGACGATGTCAGAGCTCTTCGCTGAAGACGAGCCACTTACCGAGATTTCATCTACTGACCGGACACTAATGGAAAAGGTCCAACTCATTGAACGACTAGACAAGGAAGAGCGGCAGACTGTCTATAGTGTACTCGATGCTTTTCTGACTAAGCAAAAGCTTAAGCAGGCACTTTCAGGAGTACTTGACTTGGCTTCCTAGTTTATTCTGTCACAAAAGTGTCAAAACAAGCCGTTTTTAGCATTGTGCGCAATTGTACCTTTTCGGTCACTTTTGTACCCTTTTTGGTACATCGTGGATTTCGCAGTACAGCCCACCCAATTTAACAGCCCACGACAATGCTATCGCACTGCGTGGGCTTAGTCATTGGGGGGAACGCTTACGCCGTTTAAAATGCTTACCATTTACTGTGATATGACTTTTTTTGACTTCTATAATTAGCTTTTGCTCATTCATATAATGATTTGATATCAAAGACTGAATGTCATTTACAGAGTCACAGACTAAAAGATACTTGGTAGCATTGATACGCTTCCATGAGCCATCGCAAGAAGGTCTTGCGTCTTGGATGTACTTTCTGTAACGAAAAGTACTGTCTGGATTCACCTCCAGAATATACTCGTAATCGCGCCCTTTACTGTAATAATTGCCAGTCAGACGAGATGATGAATTAGCAGATCGGCATCCAACAACAGCTACAAAAAATACACCTATCAACAAATAAATAAGTAGTCTCATTATTGCTTTTTGTAGTAGAGTTTAGATAAGGTTTTGGTTACAGGTGTTTTTTTACTGAGAAATCCTAATTTAATAATATTTGGATATGCCCTTACTAAATCCCCGTTTGTAGAATTTATACTCAAAGGCGTTCTTCCTGTATTCGCAACCCCACCAAGTGAATAGGGTTTGCTTCCATCTAACAATGTGATGTTGGACACAAAATCACTTGTGATATCGCCAAAACTTGATGCTGTCGCAACTGAGGCGGGATCGTAAGCAAATTGGGCTTTATAAGAAGCAACCTCGTCTGATAGATCACCCAACAGTGATGCACCTGTTGAAGAATCAAATCCTAGATCTCCTGACTCGAACTGTCCTGCATGAGTGACCTCGTGGACAAAAGTCGATGTGCCGTCAAAAGCAATGTCAATCACATTATTTTCTGTATTGAGTGATGTAGCGGATTGTTCAGCTCCTACTTTTGAGAGACTGTATCCCTGGGAACTACTTTCTAATGTTCCGAACGTGCTGATTGTGGAATTTAAAGATTCAACTCGACCAGACAAATTCCCAACTCTTTTGGCCAATTTTTCAGCACTCCAACCTTTGTCAGCAGCCTTCGCAGAAAGTCCATCAAGTTTAGACTGTAATTTATCACGTCTTTCCTTTACTCTTCCTGTCTGTTTCTCCCATTCTTTCTGACTACCTTCTTCAATATACGCACCAGTAGGATCGATATAAATCAATGGGTTGTTAGCTACATAGGCATAAGGACTTATGGATGAGTAAACATCAGCCGCCGGGTCTATTGTAGTGAACCTCCCAATCGCCGGATCG
The DNA here is from genome assembly GCA_937949535.1 of uncultured Lewinella sp. Taxonomy (GTDB): domain Bacteria; phylum Bacteroidota; class Bacteroidia; order Chitinophagales; family Saprospiraceae; genus Neolewinella. Next base: position 4,097 of record CALEDI010000178.1, read on the forward strand.
TACCACCGAGCCCCGTAATCATACAAGCCCAGGTCTTCTGAGAATTCCTTGCCATTATACCGATAACAATACCCCCCAGCACCCATTTTCCCCCACCTTGAGACATCCATCCCCATACCCAAAGCTAACGCTTCCCCCTCACTTTTTCTTTTCAATTGAAGAA
>CALEDI010000179.1 GCA_937949535.1 uncultured Lewinella sp.
GATTTCGCTATTGTTTAGACTGTGGTTTGCCCATAAGCACCGGACGCTCAAAGGATTATTTCTACCTCGACTTCGTCAGCGGCAGAAATAAACGCTTCGAGGTCCTGAGTACGCTTCAGGACCTCGAAGCGTTCGACTGAAATGCCTGGCGTAGACGGCATTTTAGTCGATCCTTTGAGCGTCCGGCACCCCAACCTCACGTTTGTTTAGACTGTGGTTGTACCCCTCCCATACCACGCTTCCCCCCTAAAACCAATCATAACAACGAGCGCACCCCAAAACGTACCTTTGCGCCCTTCAAAACCAGACCTAACCAGCAATATGGCTACAAAAAAGCAAGGCGGCACTGCGCCGCCGCCCCACCTGCTCGGCGTTCTCCGCAGCCTGTGGCAATGGCGTAAGCCAATCCTTCTACTCACCATCGCAGGAACGGTGCTGGCCGCCATCATCTCGCTGTTGTTGCCCGTCTACTACTCCGCCAGTACGACCTTCCTGACCATCAGCCCCGACCAAATCTCCATCGACGGTGTATTCGGGAATACCAACGCCCGGATGCAGTTTTACGGTACGGGAGACGACATCGACCGCGCAATGTCCGTCGCGGAAAGCGACGCCCTCGTTGACCACATGGTTAAGGCGTTCGACCTATACACCGTCTACGACATCGACACAGCGAAAGCGAAAGCCCCGCTCTACGTCCGCCGTGAGTTCATGAGCAACTACGAGGTGAAGAAAAACGCCCGCGACGCCATCGAGCTGGAGATAATGGACAAAGACCCCATCCGCGTAGACGCGATGGTGCGCGCCGCGCGCAGCCAAGTGAACGACATCAGCCTCACCCTCGTGCGCGGCACCCAAGAGCGCAGCGCCCAGGGCCTGCGCCGCGAGATCGCCTCCGCCGAAGCTACCTTGGTCTCCATCGACGAGCGCATCCGTTCGCTCCGCGAACGCTCCGGCGTATACAATACCGAAGCCCAAAGCGAAGCCCTAGCCGCCAAGACCGCTACCCTACAAAACGCGACCGTCACGGCCGAAGCTAAACTGGAAAGCTACCGCCGCAACGGCGGGCGGGGCGCACGAGACAGCATCGCGAAATACCGCGTCCAACTCGCAGGCTACCAGTCTGCCCGCATCAATCTCGACACCCAGTTGGTCCGCCTCAACGCCAGCCTCGGCCCACTGGACAACCTGGAGGAAGAACGCAAGCGCCTCAACGATGCCCTCTCCAAAAACCGCATCCGCCTCAAGCAGTACGAAACCATCCTCGGTACCGATATGCGCGCCTTGGAAGTTGTGGAAGATGCCCGCGTACCAGTAGCCAAGTCTAGCCCCATCCGGAGCTTGATCGTGGTTGGCGCAGCCATCTTTAGCTTCTTCGCCGCCGTCGTCGGCGTTCTTCTCATCGACTCCGGCCGCAAATACGACTGGGGCCAAGTCTTTGAGTAAGGGCGTAAAGGGGACGGCCCTTTGGAATTTAACATGTTTGATTTAACATTCAACATTTAAAATTTAGCTACCGCTGATGCCGTTCGCGGCACTGCGTTTGCTCACCTTGGGCGAACAAGCGAAGCGCAGTGAGTGGTACTTGCGGCAGCCAAATTTTAAATGCTAAATATTGAATTCTCAATTTTAAATTCTCAACTTTAAATTCCATAAAATAATGCCTCCTCCATCCTCTCGCCCACTTGCGGTTTTCTACGGCTACGCAGCCTTGGTGCTGCTGTGCCTAGGGGTAGGCATCGGGACGGGAGAATACTGGGTGATCGGTGCGCCGGTATTGTTGTGGGTAGCCGCGCAGGCGTTCCTTGATTTCAGGCCGCTGTTCTGGTTGTTGTTGGTAACGATCCCGATCAGTACCAACATCCTGCTGCCGGGGGGCTTCGGGACGGACCTCCCGACGGAACCACTAGCCATCGGCCTCACCGGCCTGCTCATCCTGCACGCCGCCAAACACTGGCCGGCGTACGACGCGAAAGCCTTTGGCCACCCGATCGCTTGGTTGTTGTACCTGCACGTGGGGTGGATACTGTTTACGACGGTATTTAGCGATGGTTTCGTAGTGAGCCTGAAGTTTTCGTTGGCGAAGCTGTGGTACGTTGGGGCGTACTTCCTTGTTCCGCTGCTCATCATCAAAACGCCGCGCAAGGTGACGGTGCTGGTGCATTGCATCTTGTGGCCGTTGTTGTTTGTGGCGGTCCAGACACTGGTGCGGCACGGCATGTACGGGTTCAGCTTCGCGATGCAGCACAAAACGATGTTTCCGTTCATGAACGAGCACGTTTCCTACGCGGGGTGCTTGGCGACCTTTGCGCCGTGGTTGATCTTCTTGGGTTGGTGGCTAAAAGACCAAGGCAAACCGCGCTGGTGGCTGAGTTTTTTGATCATCCCGATCTGGTTGCTGGCGGTGTACTTTTCGTTTACGCGGGCGGCTTTTGTGGCCTTATTTATGGCCGGAGGGGCGTACTACATCATCCGGTGGAGGTTGTTGAAGCCAGCCTTGGGGCTGGCCATTGTTGGGGCTATTTTGCTATTGGTTCATTTCGTGAAGCAAAATAAGTACCTGGATTATGCTCCGAACTTTGACACCACCATCACCCATGAAGAATTCAACAACCTAATCACAGCAACCTATAAGCTGGAAGACATCTCAACGATGGAGCGTTTCTATCGTTGGGTGGCCGCAGGCCACATGGTGCCGTACCGCCCCTACACCGGCTGGGGGCCGGGGAACTTCATCGAATACTACGAAGGCTTTACCGTAAACTCCTTCGAGACCTACGTGAGCGACAACGAAGGCCGCTCCGGCATCCATAGTTATTACCTCATGACGCTGGTGGAGCAGGGCTTCCCCGGTCTCGCCCTCTTCTTGATTTATATCTTCGGCGCGCTCATCATCGGCGAGCGGATGTACCACCAGCAAACCGACCCTGCGGCCCGCAACGCCATCATGGCCGCCCTGCTCGCCATGCTCATCGTGGATGCCTTCAACATCATCAATGACCAGATGGAGACGGATAAGGTCGGGGCGCAATACCTGCTGAATTTGGCTATTTTGATTGGGATGGGGAATTATAAATCTTCCTCGTCGGTCGAAGCAGGGTAGAGCAAGTACAAGGTTGCCCAAATCGCGAAGGGCTGAACGTTGCCTACCGGCAAGCGTTCAACCCTTCGCTAAAGATGGGTCCCCTTCGGGGCCAAAAACACTTTTATGGCTCCCCGACGAGTTAACCCCCTAAAACACCACATAAACCGCCCTGGCCCGAAACATCCCCTGCTCTTCAACCTGCTTTGCATCCTGCGACCGCGCCCAAGCAGCGTCTTGGTCAGCTTGCGTTTCGTTGCTCTTCTTGGTCAGCACATCATAAAGGAAAACGTAGCGCCCCGGGCGGGGGACGTCCTGAATTTTGATAACCTTTGCTACGGGAAAATTCTGCGCCCGCCAAAAGGGATGCACCCTTTGGTAGTAGTCATACACCGGAACCGCTCCCCGGTGCAACACCGGCTGAAAACCCGGTTTGATCTCCGTTACCAGCCGCCGAGCATCACTAAACCTAAGCGGTGAGGTGTAGTGGCGCACCACGTTGGTACTACCCACCACCAACAAGCTAGCCACGGCCAAGCCGTAGGGCCACCACTTGCTTTTCTGGGCCAGCCGAGCCGACACTTTAGCCGCACCCAGCGCCGCCACCAACCACCAACCGGGCAAGGTGAAAAGCAATAAACGACCGATGAGGCTGTAATGGCCAAGGGCCGAAACGACCAGTACAATCAGGATGGGCAACACCGCCGCAACCACAAACCTCTTGTTCTCGGTGCTTAGCCCAATGATCGTCGCTAGGGAGCCACCAATGATGGCGAAAGCCGTAAACCCAAAGGCCGCTTTCGGTAAGCCAAGCAGTAAAATCAACGCCCGGTCTGCCGCAAAACCATTTGCCGAAGGCAGCGGAAAAAAGTACGCCCCATGGAAGTTGTTGAGGTAACCGTTGCCAAGGTGGGCCTTAAGCAACACCACGTACAACAGCCCAAAAGAAGCCAACCACGCCACAATACACAAGAACCAGCCGCCCAGCCCGCGCCGCTCGCCAAACGCTAAGGCCGCAAGCCCCACCGCCGCCAAAACGAAGACCGACGGCAAAGACAACCAAACCGCAAACGCGCCCGCTGCGGCCCATCGCCAAGAAGGCTTCGGCCAGTACAAGACCGCCGCTAGCAGGAGGGAGGCAACGCCCAAATCAAGCGCGTAAGGTTTTATCTCTCCTACGTAGCGCAAAACCGCCGGGTTGACAAACAGTAACGCAACGGGCAGCAACGACCACCAGCCAAGTTCAAGCTTCCGAGCCGAAAGGACCACACCGATTAGCGCCGCCAAGCCTCCCAGCATGGCGGGCACCCGCAAGGCCCGCTCGCCGTAACCAAACAACTCACCACAGAGCTTGCTCAATACCATAAACAACGGCGGAGCATATTGCTGGTGATCTAACGGACGGAAAAAGCCAGCAAACGACCGGTCAAAAAGGTTGCGGGCCACGTTGGCCTCGTCGATGAAAACCGGCCGCGCATACCACCAGTTGATGCCCCACAGCAAAAGGCCCGCTCCGAGAAGCAGACACAGCACTAGATTTTGGTAACGCTGGTTGGTCATGTGGGAG
>CALEDI010000180.1 GCA_937949535.1 uncultured Lewinella sp.
AGCCCCTTCAAGCCTGATCGGCGACACATTCATCACCTTCTGATTGACTCCGGCTTGGAGCATTTGCAGGCTACGATGGTATTGGGTATTACGAACCTGTTTTTCATCAGTACTGTATTTTACCTAGACCCCATCATGGAGTTGCACGCCCTGATTGGGTTACAACTGTTCGTTGCCTTAGTAGCTACCTACTTCCTACACCGAAATGTATTGCGCATTAGCGCAAAGAAAAAGGCCTTGGATGAAAACACCAACCTTGGGATTCAAGCCGAGCCGGTTTGATGCCTTGGCTACTTGTTTTTTTAGGCGGGGGTCTCGGCAGTCTAGCCCGTTACGGCACCAGCCGGTTGATGCCTCCTGCGGAGCTAGAGAACGGAGATATTCCTTGGTTTACGCTTGTTGCTAACCTGCTTGCCTGCATCGTGCTGGGGGCTGGTGTTGGGTTGGTTGGTAAGAACCTGCTCCCGAAGGAAATGCAACTGCTGCTGCTTACCGGTTTTTGCGGTGGGTTTTCTACTTTTTCCACCTTCGCGCTGGAGTTAGTGCTACTGGGCGAGGAAGGGCATTGGGGCAGTGCGGCTTTATACCTCGGGCTGAGCCTGATGGGGGGGATTTTGGCTGTTGTGGTGGCTTATTGGTTGGTACGGTAGGGTAAGTTGGTTTTTTCGGCCTGAAGGCCGAAGGAACCCTCACGACCTAAAGGTCGGGCAACCAACAGGAACAGGCAAAACAGCGTAACCCCCGCTGAGGTCTCCAGCGTATTCTCTACGAGGCAACTCAAGAACAGTACTGTCCAGATGGCGAGGTATACGGGGGCTCGTTTGCGCAAACCAACGTAGGCCAGCAGCAGAAAACAGCCCAACGTAATAATGCCGCCTACCAACCCGCTCCCGGCCAGCGCGCTGATGAATTGGTTGTGGGGGCGTTTGCCTTCCGTGCCGGGCAGTATGGCGGCGTAGCGGGTATCGGTTTCTTGCCGGAGGTTGCCGGGCCCGACGCCCAGCCAGAAGTTGTCTTGCCAAACGGCAAGACCGATGCGGAGGCTCGTCAGGCGGCCTTCGTCGCTGTATTCGTGGGTGTCTTGGCTCGCGTCGCGGTGGAAGAGTTCGTAGCGGGCGTACTGGATTTTGGTGCGGAAGCTCGGCACCGCAACGTAGGCTACAACGGGCAAGGCCGCCAAACCAACCAACCCCACAACCGCCGGCCACCAAGTACCCCGCTCCCAAGCCAACGCGAGCACCAATACACCAATACCACCGTAGGCTCCCGCCAGGCCGCTGCGTACCGCCAACACATGCTGCCCGACGAAGAGCAAGCCCGCTACCAACAGCCAAACCCTTCGCCCGCCCCAAGCTCGTAGCCGGTAAGCCCCCACGCTAAGCAGCGTAGCCAGCGCCACCAGCAGGCTGAAACGAATGTGGTTGCGCGGTACCGGCATTGGTTGGCCCCTACGGATCATGTCTTCAATTTCAGTGAAGTGCAAACCGTAGTTCACCACTACCCCACCAAGCACGCAGAGCATAAAAAGGGCAAATCCACCGAAAAACCAGCCGTACTCCTTCTCCTCAATGTCGGGCAAACCGGGCCAAAGTAACGGCAAAGCCAAGAGCGGAACCTTGATGCGAAGCCGCTCAATGTAATACCCCCAGTCTTCCGTTTGCCAAACCCCAGCTACCAATACGAAATACAAACCGGCCATCCCCCAGAAAATAGGCGACCGCAGTGTTGTTGAAATCCGCGCACGCCAGCGCGGATTGATGCCCAGCAGCGGATCGAACAATCCCAGAACAAAAAGACCAATCAGCGCCACCGAAATGAAGGGCGGAGAAAAGACGAGGCCGAAGAACGCACCCGCAATCAGCAGCAGCGTGAGGTAGTAGCGGGCCAGCTCTACGTTGGGGCGGGTAATCAAGTCCTGTAAGCTTTTCTTCTCTTGCATTGTACAAAGTCTGTTGATTGGTTGAACGCCTCCGTGTGGGTTGAGCGCCTCCGGCGAGATGTGGATCGGGCCGGAGGCACTCAACCCAGTTAGTAGATACCGTTTAGTATTGATTTGTGCATTGCTGGGTTGAGCGTCTTCGGTGCGATGTTGCTCCGCTACAACACAATCGGGCTGGAGGCCCTCAACCCAGTTTGTAGATACCGTTTGGTATTGATTTGTGCATTGCTGGGTTGAGCGCCTCCGGCCTACGGAATATACACAAGTTTACGAAAACAGTTAGGCCCGTAATTTTACACCTCCGATGAATTCTGCTGCCCAACTCGACAGTCGAACTTTTTCGCCAGGTAAAGAACTCGTAATTCCTAGGGTGCAAGATGGTTTGTATAGGACTAAATATGTACCTCGTACTGTGAGCGAAAAAGAATTCGACTGGCGAGTTACCACGAAACTCGCCAGTCGAGCACGAAGTACTGCGAAGCACATTCTTTTTTGTCACTGCTTTACAGGAATAATTTGGTTAATTAGAATCAGTGTTTGTCTCTTGATAAGATCGACGCTAATTCTACAACAAAAAAGTTCGCCTGTCGAGTTTGGAGAACTACACCCGAGGGTGAAACGGCGTTCGTGTAAACTTATGTATATTCCGTAGACCTATAGCACTCATTATTTCTAGCTCAAAAGCCCGAATGTTCCACGTGGAACATTCGGGCTTTGTGTTTTAAGGTAGGGGTGATTGTTCCACGTGGAACATTTGTGTGGGCGCGGCCGCAGGTGCAAGGGGAGGTTCTGGTCGAGGCTTTCCAAGCCGAGTGCTGGCGGCGGGTGCGAAGCGTAGCCTTGCTAGGGTCGCTTTATTTCTGCCAATG
>CALEDI010000181.1 GCA_937949535.1 uncultured Lewinella sp.
AATCAGCGTCAATGTATAGCGGTTTGAATCTGCCTATAAATTAGTCCGCCGAATATCATCAAAACGCGCAGCGTTTTTATAAGCCCCTCCCCCGTGGGGAGGGGTTTAGCTGCGCTGCTGCCTACGGCGGTGGGGAGGGGGTTTGCGCGCGGAGACAATTCATTACAGATTACACACCCTAGGTTTAGGAACTAGGGGTCAGCTTTCAGGGTACAGGGTTCAGGCTGCCGCTGTTGCCGTCGGCCGCCTGAACCCTGTACTCTGAAAGCTGAAAGCTAAACGTACCTTGTGGTCGTGAAAACATTCGTCCTCTTCGATATCGACGGCACCTTGCTTTATTCCGAGAAAGTAGACAGCCGCTGCTTTGCCAACAGCTACGAAGCCATATTTGGCCGCCCCTTCCCTACCATAGACTGGAGTAAGTTCGCGGAAGTGACCGACCACGTCATTTTCCGGACCGCCTACTACGATCACTTTGGTCGTTTCCCAACCGAGACGGAGCGTACGGTCTTTGAAGACCACTACCTAGCTGCGCTGAATGCCTCCCGGGCCGAACGCCCAGAGGAGTTTCGGGAGGTGCCCGGAGCGGCACGCCTATGGCAACGGCTTGAAGCCGACGAGCGGTTCGTCCCCGGCATCGCGACCGGAGGTTGGCGGCGGCCAGCAGCCATCAAGCTTACCCACGTCGGCATTCCGGCAAGCCATCCGTTTGCGGGCTACGCAAACGACAAATTTAGCCGGGTCGACATCCTCAACGAGGCCATCGGTTTGGTCCGTTCCGTTCATGATATAAGCCGGGTTGTATACGTAGGTGATGCGGCTTGGGATGTGACGACGACGCAGAAGATGAACCTCCCGCTCATTGGCGTTCGCCGAAAGGGCGATCATGAGGTGCTGCGCAGCCTCGGAGCCAACAGAATCATTACCGATTTTAACCCTCCTCAAGCCTTTTTTAACCACTTGGAAGACTTGCCAAAATAAAGGTGAAAAAAATCTTGTTTCCCCCTCAATCAGGGCTGCAAAATAAGCTTGTGAAGGCTAAAGCAAACACGCCAAAACAACCGACAAAACAGGTCGTTGCCAAATTTAATTTTCACTACTCCGTTCAAACCGTGTCACCAACCGACAAATATTTCGTCAAAGCTTGTGCCGGAACGGAATAAGCACGACCTTTGCGGCGCGAAACGGATGACTTCGAAAATCCTTTCGCTCAGACCTTATTTTTTTCAAAAAATTATTGATCCCATGCGTACTTCACAACAAGTTTTCACAGGTAATTCTTCCCGCCGCATCACTCCCGCTCAGCGCCGTCTTTCTGCTGCACTCACTGACCCCGGAATGCGGATGCCCGCACGCCGCAGCGCAATGCAGCCAGCCCGCAAAGCAGAGTATGCCGCAGCAATTACCGGAGGTGTATTGATCCTTGGCTTTATCATCGGCCTATTGGCGATGTAAGCGAAGATGAACCAAGCTCTTCTCTCTTAAAAAGACAGCCTGTCTCCCTAAATTTGGGAGGTAGGTTGTTTTGTTTTAGGCCTCCGTCAAAGTGTCCGCAATATCCGTCCGAGCGGCCTGAACAGCAGGAATAACCGCCGCTAAAAAGCCAATAAAAAGCGCAGCCACGAACAAATACCCCTCCTCGGTAAGGAAGCGCGTAGCAGAAACCGTGTAGCGGAAATCGTCCTGCACATTGGCGGCCAAAATGGCCAAGAGGCCGTGGCTCAGCAAGAGACCCAAGGCGTAACCAATGATGGCTACAATGAGCCCTTCCAGGATGATGAGCAGGAAGAGTTTTGCTCGCCCAGCCCCCATCGTACGCATCAGTGCCAACTCGTAGCGGCGCTCGCGGAGCGACGTGAACAGGGCGATGAAAATGCTCAGCGCAGAGACGATCGTGATGGCCAGCACCAGAACGCCCAAAATTTGCTGCCCCGAGTCAAACTGTCGGCGGACTTCACTGATCTCGTACGCGGGGTTGGCGGCTAGCAACTCCGTGTTTTCGTTGAGGTTGCGGGGGAAGTTCAACGACTGAAAACTGCTTGCGTTGCGGTACCGAACGAGTAAGCTGGTGATTTCTTTTTCGGGGTCTTCCTCCATCAAGGGTGTTGGGGCGTGGTCTTCGGTGTGGTTATGGCCGGCGTGGTTGTGGCCCGCATGGTCGTCGTGGTTGGTCGATGCATCGTTGTGGGCTTCATGGGCGTGCCAATAGGTTTGGTTGGTAGCGAGCACGAGTTGGTCCATTACGGTTCCGCTGGGCGCAAGGATGCCTACTACGGTGAAGTCGTCGTCGTGCTCCATATTGTTCTCATCGCCTTCGTCGATGATGCCGTGGTTAGACTTAAACTTATCGCCCAATTTCAATCCGTTGATGCGGGCTACTTCTTCGCCGACAACGACCTCGAAGTCGTGTTGCCAGAGCGAGCCCGTAGCCAGCTCTGCGCCGTACCAGTCCAGTATTTTGGGGATGGTCCCGACGATGCGGTAGCCCCGGTAACTGTCGCCTACGGAGAGCGGCACTACATCTTCGACAATCGGGTGCTTGGGGTTGAAGAAAGCCTTGATTTGGCCCAGTTTGATGTTCCCGGTGGCGTAGCCGACGTGGTACATGCTGTTCAGGGTCAGCTCTAGGGGGCTGCCTTTAGCGCCCACTACCAGGTCGATGCCTGCGAGGTTGTTGTCGAACTGTTCATCGGCTTGCTTACGCAGCGAGAGGAGCAGGGAGATGAGGCCGATGCTGAGGGCGAAGAGGAGCACGCTCAGCAGGGCGTTGAGGGGCTTGAAGGTCAGGTTTTTCCAACTGAGGCGGAGCAAGTTCATAGGTGCGTCTGTTGGGGGATGATGCCGGTCAGGCGATTATCATGAGTAACGATGAGGAGGGTTGCGTTGACGGCTGCTGCTTGGCTTTGCAGCAGTTTGATGACCTGCTGGGTGTTGTCGTCGTCGAGGGCTGAGGTTGGTTCATCGGCGAAGATGACGGCGGGTTGGTTGACGATGGCGCGGGCGATGGCCGCCCGCTGCTGCTGCCCGACGCTAAGCTGGCCGGGCAAGGCGTTGCCCTTGCCGCCAAGGTCTAGTTGCTCCAGCAGGCCGTCGATTCGGGACCGATCAGTTGGTTTGCCGGCCAGTTGTTGGGCCATTGCGAGGTTCTCCCGCACGGTGAGTGCGCGCAGGAAGTGGGCGGTCTGGAAGATCATCCCTACGTTTTGGCCCCGGAAATGGTCTAGGGCCGTACCAGAAAGCTGGCTGAGCCGCTGGCCTTTGATGATGACCTCGCCGGAGGCTGGCTGGCGGAGGCCAGCCAGGAGCTGCAGCATGGTTGTTTTGCCGCTGCCTGATTTACCGAGCAACAGCCTGGTCTCTCCGGCGGCACAGTCGAGGTCTGGAAACTTCAAGGCCTCGCCGCTGGGGTAGGTAAAACTTAAGTTGTTAGAGCTTAGCATGGTTCTTATTGGGGGAGGGTAAGATAGGGAAAAACAAGGTCATAGGGTTCAGCGATTAGGATTCAGCATTCAGGCTGCCGCTGTTATATCAGGCAGCCTGAATGCTAAACGCTGAATACTGCTGCTTGGCTACTGAACGCTACAATCGAACCGTAAAACCGCCAAAAAGTAGACAAGTCTGTAAGCTATCCCCATACTGATCCGGTCATCATTTGCCTATTTGAACCCCACCGGCTTATCTTGACCCTTGCAGGAACGGCAACTCAGAAGCGTCGTTCCAAACTTAAAGTTAACGATCAAACAAATTACCATTATGGCCAAGCGCAAAATCACTAAAATAAGTAAGCCGAAGAAGAAAACGAATGTCAGTGCAGAAGATGCTGCCGCTAATAAAAAGTTTTTCACCATCACCGCTATTTGTGTGCTGGTGTTGCTGGTGATTATTTTCTTCTTTTATAAGAATAGTTAGGGGCATCGCCTACCCCGCCAGGCCACCAACCGCCCGAACAATCCCTTCCGCCGAAGGCGACGAAGCCAGTACGCCGTCTACCATAGAGGGCAGCATGTAGCGCGGCCTACCGTTGTTGCTGACGGGCAGTACGCTCATGTCTCTTAGGCCGGAGTCTCGGATTTCGACGAGGCGGTACATGCCGTCGGCGATGGTGTAGGTAACCACCAAGTCAGTGCCGTATTCCGTTGGGGATAAGTAGAGAAATACCGCCGCGTCGAGCATTTCGATGTCGGAGGTTTGGTAGTGGTAGCAAGCGGTGTAGGAAGGGTATTCCATCAGGTTGGAGGAGATACCGATGCCCTCAAACTCGCTTTGCACCTGCGCCAGCGCCACCTGGATCATCTCGTAAGGATCTTCTGCGGTTTCGAGGTCAAAGGGCAACCATTTTTTGGTGGAGAGTTGGAAGAATTCCATGTCTCCGAACTGCGTTTTGTAGTTAAAAACGGGGAACCGAGGCGCAACGTAGCCGGGGTGGTAATACTTCACGCCGTGGTTGCGCAGCCAGTCGATTTCGAGGACCATGGTATAGATACCAAGGCTGTGCGCCGCGTACTCGGGGTCGTAAATACCGGCCTTGGTGTAGGCGGTTTCAAGGCCAAGATCGAAGTAGCTGAAGGCTACCAATTTGTCGCCTTCATAGACGCGGATCACGTGGGTATCTAGGGTTTTAATTCGGTGCTCACCGATCACGTGGTGGTCTAGCGTATCCCGGGTTTTTTCGGGATGGGAGGCTAGGTAGCGCAGGTTCAACTCCTCCAACTCCTCGTCGGGCGTTTCCGCCGGGAGTACCGTAAAACGGAAGCGTTCGGCGTTGCGCCGCAGCAGTTTTCGGTGCCGTTTTTTGAAGGTAAAACCGGCCAGCGGCAACCGCAATTGGATGCAGCCATAAATCTGTTCATTATCGGCCCGCAGGAACTCGGCGGTATAAATTCCCTGTCCGGCCGGTCGCCACCCCGTGCTCAGGTAGGCGTCTAGCTGCTCGGGCGCAATCGGACTTTTGGGGTGGTGAATACTGGTCGCCAACGGGGATTGATTTTCGGGGCATAAAGGTAGGAAATTTAGAGGGCGCAAACGCAGGTGCAAGGAAGGTTAAAAAAAGCGCTCCGTACCAAATACACAATTGATCAAACGTGAGGTTTGGATACCGGACGCTTAAAGCTCCCCGTGAAAAACCACGTTCAATCTCAGTCGCCTCCCCCAAACACCTCCTGCATCCGGTCTATATTCCGTTCAGGGATGCCCTCAGCATCCGGATAGCTAGCAACCGCCGCAGCGACGCTGCCGGTGCGCAACAACTGAACAACCGGAAAGGGCGCCCGGTTGGTTCGGTTGCTGGGGTCATCTTCAACGACGCCCTCGAAGCAGTAGTTGGGGTGGAAATGGGCGAGCTGGACCAGCTCGTCGGCTCCGGTTTCGGAGAGTGCGTCTTCGAAGGTGAAGACGAAGTCGAGGAAGGTTTCAAAGCTGGCCAGTAGGCTACCGGGGAATACGACTAGGGTAGTCTCTAAGGTTGCAGGCTCTTCCTCCAACAACGCTTGCACCTGCGCCAGCGCCGCATAAAAAGCTTCCTCTTCGTCCTGAGCTTTCACCTCTACCGCACCTACCCTTCCGGCACGAAACGGCATGGCCGCAAACGGGCAAAGGGCGTGCTTAATCACGAAGTCTTCCACCCATTTCAAGGTCTGTTCGGTCGCACTCACGGGTGCGGATCGCTTTGCTTACGGTTCTCGATGTAGTTCGCCCAGCGGTCGACCATCTGCTGCATATCATCGGGCAAGTCGCTCTCGAACGACATCCGCTCGCCAGTAACGGGGTGGGTAAAGGCGATACTTTTGGCGTGTAGTGCCTGCCGGGGGCAGAGGTCGAAACACCGCTCGGCGAAGATGCGGAACTTGCTGTATACCGTCCCTTTCAGAATACGGTCTCCGCCGTAGCGCGCATCGTTGAAAAGCGGATGGCCGAGGTGTTTCATGTGTACCCGGATCTGGTGCGTACGGCCGGTTTCCAACTTCAGCTCCAACAAGGAAACGTAGTAGTAGCCCCCCAACACTTTGTAGTGCGTGATGGCGTGTTTGTGTCCTTCTTCCGGCTCTTCGTAGACCCGGTATTTCTGGCGGTTCTTAGCGTCTCGGCCGATGTGCGCATCGATGGTTCCTTGGTTATCTTCGGGTTCTCCCCAGCAAACGGCTTGGTAGGTTCGTTCGATGGTGTGGTCGAAGAATTGCTTGGCGAGGTGCGTCATCGCCTCGTTCGTTTTAGCGATAACGAGTAGGCCGGAAGTGTCTTTATCGATCCGATGGACGAGGCCGACGCGGCTTTCGTCGTTGCCAGACAAGGTGGGCAAGTCGTCTTTCTGGAGGTAAAACTTGAGGGCATTCACCAAGGTTCCGTCGCGGTGGCCGTTGGCGGGGTGGACGACCATCCCCGGCGGCTTATGCACGATCATTAGGTGGTCGTCTTCGTAACGAATATCCAGCGGAATATCCTGAGGGATCGGCGAGCGGTCCTCATCTTCAGGGCGGTAGCGCGGGATTTGGATGGTAATCAGCTCGTTTGGGCTCAGTTTGTGGTTTACTTTCACCTGCTTGCCGTTCACGAGAATGGTACCGGCCTTGATGCCGTTTTGCACCCGGTTACGGCTGGTTTTGGCCAGTTTATCGGTCAGGAACTTATCAATACGGACCGGTTGTTGGCCGGGGTCCACGAGAATTTCCTGGGTCTCGATGTGGTCTACGGGGTACTTGCTTGTCATGGGGCAAAGGTACGAGGATTTATGAGGGCTAACCATAAACCGACCTGCACAAAATCTCTCCCTCTCCATCCAGCGTAAGTACTTCCTTTTCTTTACCTACAGACCGTACACGCCGGAACTCAAGTGTACGGCCAACTAGGGGCGTTGCGCAACATAAAGATCCGGTTATTTCGTCTTCCGTAACGGTGATCAACAACTGTACAGGGGCCGAAAAGGTATTCCGCACCATCAAGTCTCGGTAGCCGTACACCACCGTTGCGTCTGCGCCTAGGGGCGTAAAGCGATCTTCCTCGCGGTAAATATCTGTAGAGTGGTTGTGGCGTTCAACAATGTCTAGCCCCGCCAGTAACGAAAGGTGGTAGATCAGGCCGGAGAGTTGGCAGAGTCCACCTCCGTAGTCTTCCTTCAGTTCTCCGCCAATGAGGTTCCGGCCGGGCAAAAAGCCGCGCCGCGCCGTAGGCGGGCCAACGGCCCGCCAGAAGGAAAACGTCTCTCCGGAGCCAACCACAAACCGCCCTACCCGCGCGCTCGCAAGGCGCAGATTAGACAGTTTGTTTTCGTACAAATAGCTTCGCCGAACAACCTGCTTGACCGTAATCCGAACGGGTTGTGGTGCAAGCTCAGCAACCCGCGCAAAACGAACCCGTTGCGGCCCAAGACGGTGCCTAACGAAGCGTTTCAGTAGTTGCCATCCGATTTTTAGTGGGCGGGGGGTGATTTGGCGGAGGCTCATCTTTTCTCGATTACGTAGACCCGGTAAGACGCCACACTTCGTAGCGGTGTTTTGCAGATAAGGTTGTCTAGCCCAACAAGTAAGCTGCGCAGCCGTTTGGGTACACGATGTACGGGTAAAGCTGCGATGCCCCGAACGGTTTTCAGTTCCCAGGTGGAGCCTAGCAATTTGCGCACGTCGTCGTCGGTGTACGCATTTGCGCCGTGCCAACCTTCTTGTTGTCGGCCTAGAAGTGTTCGTCTTTCGGCGGAGGGCACATCGAAGATCAGCGTCCCTCCAGTTTTGGTGATACGGGCGGCTTCTAGGAGGAATGCTTCTAGGTCTGTAGCGTTTAGGTGCATCAAGAGGTGGAAGCAGATGACGGCATCGAAGCTTTCGTGGCCAAAGCGGGTGTTGAGGGCGTTTTCGACGGCGAAGTTTTTGGTTGGGTGCTTGGCTTTGGCTACCGCGACCATTTCGGGGCTAAGGTCTGCACCGATGGTGCAGTAATCCATAAACCGTCCGGTTCCGCAGGCGAGGTCTAAGACTGCCCGCCCTGCGGGCGGGCCGAGGTACTGGTTTAGTACGGCTGTTTCCTGCCGGTGTAGGTAACGGCCGTAGGAGTTGGCAAAGCGGTTTTCATCGTAGGTGGGGGCGAGCTGGTCGTAGTAGGTCTTTACGGCGGGGTTCATGAGCGGGAGCATTATTGATTTACGCCAAAGTTAGGCCCACAATATACCCGTTTCTATGCCCAATTAGTAAGCGTAGAGATCTAGCTATTAAGCGTATGTTTAATTAGGACAAGCTTGTATTACTTCCTAAAAAAATATAAAGCAACGTACATCAACCCAATCAGAAAATTGGCATAAAGGAAATAGTTGCCGGGTGTAAGAACAACGGCTGCTACACCAAGTAGAATAAACAGCGTACCGAAGATCAGGTATTTGCGGTTGCGTGGTTTTGCGTCGGCTAAAGGCATGGTGTTTTTTAGCAAAACATCAAATATTGGTATTGGTTGAGGCATTGAATTTGATTATTTGACGCTGTCTAAATCATTCCCCGTCAGGGCCTGCACGTTGGCGGTGATCCAGGCTAGAGGTTTGTCCCACCATTTGAGTTTGAGGAGTTTTTCGATGGTGGCTTCGTCGAATCTGGTTTTGATTTCCCGGGCGGGGTTGCCGCCAACGATGGTGTAGGGCGGCACATCTTTCACAACCGTTGCGTTGGTGGCGATGATGGCGCCGTCACCGATCGTGACGCCCGCCATGATGGTGGCGTTGTAGCCGATCCAGACGTCGTTGCCGATCGTGATGTTGCCCTTGCGGGGGTATTCGCGGCCTTCCATCGCGCCTTCCCAGCCGTCGCCGAAGATGGCGAAGGGGTAGGTTGAAATGGCGTCCGTGAGGTGGTTCGCGCCGTTCATGATGAAGGTCACGTCGGAAGCAATCATGCAGAACTTGCCAATGATGAGCTTATCGCCGACGAAATCGAAGTGGTATTTCACGTTCTTCTCGAAGTTCATCACGTCTTCAAAGTCGTCGTAGTAGGTGAAGTCTCCAACAATGATATTGGGGTTCGTGATGATGTTTTTCAGGAAGCAGAGGCGGTCGTAGTTGGCTAAGGGAAACTTGGTGGTGGGGTTGGGCATCAGGCAGTATTGTTTGGTTTAGTAGCAAATGTAGGACCTATGGTGTGTAGGTCAGTAAATTTTGTTGCGCGCACCTAATATTTCAAAAAACCAATCAACCCGAAAAAATCCCGACCTTACGCTTTTAGCCACAACCTAGAAGCGATCATGTCCAGATTTACCGTCCTTGTTTTCTTTGCTCCATTACTGCTCCTTTGCACCAGCGTCCGCGCCCAGCAAGCTTGCCAGCAAAACCCACAAACCTTCAGCGTAAACCGCCTGCCAGCCCACGCCACGCTGTACCACTTCGGCACCGAGGACGACGCCAAGACCCACCAAAACATCGCCGGACGAACCGATCTGAACGGCACTTGGCAATTCAAATACTACCCCGACGGGAAGCCTTTTCTGCCAGCTTACCAA
>CALEDI010000182.1 GCA_937949535.1 uncultured Lewinella sp.
AAACCGCTATACATTGACGCTGATTAAGTGGCCCTTACGCTAAAACGCGTAGCGTTTTCACAAGTCCCTCCCCCGTGGGGAGGGATTTAGGGAGGGGGTTTTAGTCGATGTATAGCGGTTTGAGGCAGATTACACACCCTAGCTTTAGCGGTTGGGGGAGATTAGCGTTCAGGGCTCAGGGTTCAGGCTACCCGCTGTTGTAGGGGGCAGACTGAAGTTAATTGCTCGCGGCGAAGGATGTTGGTAAGTGGCGAAATGCCCGCTTTTAGGGCCTCATGCGCACCTTTGAGCCTCCGGCTGGTAATACCAACGTGAGGTTTGCCCATAAGCGCTGGGCGCTCAAAGATGACTCCTAATGCTCCATTATTCTACCTGAAGCGTGTCCTTCGCTCTAGCCTTAGCCCGGTCGGCCGCGCCGGGAGGCGCGAAACGGTCTTTTTGGGCTTCGAGGGGATCATCGAAACCAACGGGGACATCCATTGTATAATGGCGGTAGGCCGCTAGGGCGCAAAAGGCGAGTATAACGACAAGGCCGTACATACTCAGCCGCCAGCCGAAGATGTTGCCGACGTATTCACCGTCGTAGGGGTCACGTTGTTCGTTCATATTGTAAAGGATTGCAAACCGCTATACATTGACGCTGATTAAGTGGCCCTTACGCTAAAACGCGTAGCGTTTTCACAAGTCCCTCCCCCGTGGGGAGGGATTTAGGGAGGGGGTTTTAGTCGATGTATAGCGGTTTGAAAGGATTGTCAGCTTAGGGGTGTTGGGAAGCATGAATCATCCCGAATTTTAGCGCGCTTCGAGCGTTCGGGATGACTCATGCTTACCAACAAGCTCCTTACTCTCCGAGGAAAGGGTAGCGGTAGTCTCGGGGAGCGTTGAAATTTTCTTTGATCAAGCGCGGAGACATCCAGCGGGTGAGGTTGAGTGCGGAGCCTGCCTTGTCGTTGGTACCCGAGCCGCGTGCGCCGCCGAAGGGCTGCTGGCCTACTACGGCACCGGTTGGTTTATCATTGACGTAGAAGTTGCCCGCCGAATTGGCGAGGGCCTTCGTGGCGTGGTCGATGACGTTGCGGTCGGTAGCGAAGACGGCACCAGTGAGGGCGTAGGGGCTGGTGGTGTCTACGAGGTGTAGGGCTTCGTCCCAGCAGTTGTCTTCGAAGACGTAGACGGTGAGCACGGGGCCAAAGATTTCCTCTTCCATCGTGGTAGAGTGGGGGTCTTTGGTCACGATGACAGTCGGCTCAATGAAGTAGCCTTCGGACTTATCGTAACCGCCTCCGGCGATGATTTCGGCGTCGGGGTTCTTCTTTTCGCCGTCGATGTACTTCGCGATCTTGTCGAAGGAGCGCTCGTCGATGACAGCGTTAACGAAGTTACCGAAGTCTTCGACGGAACCGACTTTGAGGGTTTTCATGTCTTTGACCAAGCGCTTTTTCACTTCAGGCCAGAGGCTGGCGGAGATGTAGGCGCGGCTGGCGGCGGAGCACTTTTGGCCCTGGAACTCGAAAGCGCCGCGCAGCATCGCGACGGCCACCTGCTCAGCGTCGGAGTCGGCATGCGCGATGATGAAGTCTTTGCCGCCCGTTTCGCCTACTACGCGGGGGTAAGAGCGGTACTTATCGATGTTCATCCCGATTTCCTTCCAGAGGTGCTGGAAAACGCCGGTGCTTCCGGTGAAGTGGAGGCCGGCAAAGTCGCGGTGTTTGAAAACGATGTCTCCCACCTCGGGGCCGTCGGTATAGATCAGGTTAATGACGCCGGGCGGAAGGCCTGCTTCTTGGAAGAGCTCCATGATGACGACGGCGCTGTAGATCTGCGTTTCGGCGGGCTTCCAGATTACGGTATTGCCGCAGAGCGCTGGTGCTGCGGGCAGGTTAGCCGCAATGCTGGTGAAGTTGAAGGGCGTGATGGCGAGAACGAACCCTTCCAGCGGGCGGTACTCCAGCTTGTTCCAGATCGTAGCGGGGCTGATGAGGGGTTGCTCTTTATAGATTTCTTGGAGGAAGTAAGCATTGAAGCGGAAGAAATCACACATTTCCGCAACGGCGTCGATCTCGGCTTGGTAAGCGTTTTTGCTCTGGGCCAGCATCGTGGCGGCGTTCATGCGGGCGCGGTAAGGGCCAGCGAGTAAGTCGGCAGCACGCAGGAAAACAGCGGCGCGTTCTTGCCAAGGTGTATCGGCCCAGCTTTGCTTTGCGGCTAAGGCCGCATCGATGGCTTGGTGTACGTGCTCTTTGGTGCCTCGGTAAAAGTGGCCGAGGGTATGCTTGTGCTCATGCGGAGGGTGTACGCTCACTTTCTCTCCTTCCAGCACACGCTTTCCGTTGATGAAGGCGGGAAGGTCTGTCGGCTTCGACTTTGCGTTATGCAGCTCGGCCAGTAAGGCCTTTTTTTCCGGGCTTCCGGGAGCGTAGTTCATCACCGGTTCGTTGTAGGGAACGGCAATGTTGAAAATGGCGTTAGACATTAGTGGTTATTTGGTTGGTACGAATGTAAGGGGTAACAGGTTCTTGTGATACAAGTTGAGCTTATCAACCACAGCGCCGTAAATATTTTAGTCCGTTGTCCGTAAAGCAGGACAAGCGCTAGGCAAAGGGCCCAATAGTTGCACTTTTTCTTTTAGGTGCGGATTGCGGGAAGGGCATAAGGGCCCGGCCGCAGGTGCCATGAGGGGTTTTAGGTAATAGCTTTTGCCCCTACTTCCGCTTGGCCTCCAGTTGTTCCAGTTGTACCTGCAGGTCGGTCCGGTGGCCGGCTTTGATGACGACGTTGTGCCACTGGGGTACGTAGCCGGGGGCGGAGAAAAGTATTTGGTACTCGCCTTCGGCGAGGTAGCGGTGGAAGTTGCCGTATTGGCCATCGGCAAATACTTCGGAGTTGGAGTGGTCGTGGCCGGGGATGGAGAGCTGGGCCGCGATGGGCAGGCCAGTTGTGCGGTCTTTCACGAAGCCGTGGAGGCCGAGGCGGCCTTCGTTGATGAAGCCTAGGAGACCGGGGGATACCCATTCCCAGAGCTGTAGGAGGTCTTGGGGCGGGAAGTGTTTGCGGCTGCTTACTTCTAAGGTAGCCTCTCGGCAGCGGTGATAGTAGTTCATGTAGTCTTGGCGAGAGCCCGCTACGGGGTACCAGTCGTGGCCGTTCGTGACGCCGTTGCGGCGGTCGTCGAAGTAGCCTTTATTTCCACTGGCGGTTTGTACTCTGCTGGCGAAGTCTCGGCTGATTCGGTTCCACCAGTCGTTGTCGGCATGGCGGTTGCGGTAGGTATCCCAGGGGTAGTTGAATACTTCTGCGCCACCGTGGATGTTGATGGCGAGGTCAAAACTATGCTCACGGGCTGCCTGCATGAAAATTTCGGTTTCTGGCTGGTAGCGGCGACCGTCTGGGTGAGGCCCATCATCGGGGTCTGGGTAGTTTCGGTTGAGGTCGATGTTGGCGGCGTTGCCGCGCATGGCGCCGCGTAGGCTTTCGTCTCCGCGCCGGAAGGCCCCGTCGGGGTTGGCAAGTGGGTTGATGAAGATGTCGAGGTCTTCGAGGATGTTGCCGGGGTTGTTAGCCAGCAGGTGGTCTGCGAGCTTGAGCAGCAACCAGTAGCCAGCGGTTTCATCTCCGTGCATGGCAGCGGAACACAGCACCTGCGGCCGCGCCCTACCCTGCTTCACTTGGTTCGTAATACGAAGGGTCAGTATTTGGTGGCCGGAAGGTAGCTCCCCCCACACCTCCAGCGCACATTGGTCTGGGTAACGCTCCGCGAAGCCTTCCATGATTGCTACATACTCCGAATAATTGGGGTAGGCAGCCGGCGGCACCAACGAACGCTGCGCAGCACTTGCGGGCGCCATTGTCCGGTCTCCGGCAGTAGTTGTTGGCTGAGCAAATAATAAAAACGGAAGCAGCAGGAGAAACAGGATAGAAAGGAAGCGCATGCTGCAAGATAGTTTAGAAATTAGAGTTCGGGCTATATAACGTTAACTGCGATCGGTTAGCACAAATGTGGTGACATTTTCCGTACCTTCCCATCAGCCTACAATCGGCAAAACTTACTAGTCTCAATACCTTGGTGGATCGCCCCGCAGTTATTTTGGATTTTCATGGCCTTTTAGGGCACTTGTCCGTCCCGATGCTTTTGGTTGAGGACAACAGTAAGCTTGTAGCCGCCAACCAAGCCGCAGCGGGTTTATTCAAAATGGAGCCCTCCGAATTGGAAGGGCGGTTTTGGGCTGGCCTTGATGGCCAGCTAACCCAGATCGCCTGGAAGCAACACCTACAACAACTAGCGCAAGAAGGCTGTTTTTCCTATACTACAGACCTGATAACAAAAGACGACCTCCTACGGCCAATAAGCGTAGAAATGGTACGGGCCGGAGAAGGACAAGTGCTGCTTTGCCTTCAAAATCTATTGGCTCAGGAAATAGACAAATCAGGCCTAGACGTATTGAGCAAGGATGGGGCGTTAGGCTTCTGGGCCTACAACCAAGTAGACGATGTCTTGTACCTATCCACTTATCTCCGACGGCTTTTAGGCGTGCCGGCGAGTGCCTCCGCGCCAGAAGTGCTAGACCTGCTACAGCAAAAGATACCTTCCGCCGACTGGGACCGCATCCGACCACGCATGGAGGAGTTGCGCTCCGGCGCGGGAGCATTTAACCAACAGGTACTCCTCACGACCAATGAAGGCCCTACCAGCCTAAGGTTCTTTGCTCGATCTACCGGCAATGCGCTCCACGTCACTAAGCTGTTCGGGATGGTACGCAAGGAAGCAAACAGCTTGCACTCCCCTACCCCACAAATACCGGACGGTCTGGAAGAGGAGAGCGTCGTGCTTAGAGAAGACGTAGGCCTAGATTACAACGTCAACAACATCATTACCGTCAGCCCTAAATACCAAAAAGTATTGCAACAGATTGGCCAAGTAGCCGACGTAGACACTACCGTACTCATTACCGGAGAAACCGGAACGGGCAAAGAACTGCTGGCCCGCGCCGTACACGAGCTTGGCGAGCGTTCAGACCAGCCGCTCATTAAGGTAAACTGCGCTGCGCTGCCTCAAAACCTAATTGAGAGCGAGCTTTTCGGCCATGAAAAAGGTGCTTTCACCGGCGCCGTGCGCCGCAAGCAAGGGCGTTTTGAAATGGCCAACGGCGGAACGCTGTTTCTAGACGAAATCGGTGAACTGCCCCTAGACTTGCAATCCAAACTGCTGCGCGTACTTCAGGAAGGCGAGTTTGAACGCCTCGGAGGAACGGAAACCATAAAGGTAGACGTAAGATTGGTAGCGGCCACCAACCGCAACTTGAAGGAAATGATGCGCAAGGGAAGTTTCCGAACCGACCTCTACTACCGCCTCAACGTTTTCCCGATTGAGAACCTAGCCTTGCGGTATCGCCCAGAAGACATCCCCGTTTTGGTAGAATACTTTGCCCGTAAGTTTGCCAAACGCCAGAACAAAACCATCACTAAAATCAAAAGCGCAGACTTGGCGAAACTGAAACGATACGCCTTCCCCGGCAATATCCGAGAGTTGGAAAACCTGGTAGAACGAGCCGTAGTACTTTGCCGTTCAGAGGTGCTCTCCATCCCCCTGAACATCGAAAACGAACAGCAGGTAAACAAAGGAGAACACTTACTACCCTTCGAAGAAATGCAACGCAGACACATCATTAAAGCACTGATAATGACCGAAGGAAGGGTAACCGGACCAAACGGTGCCGGCGTACTACTCGAACTCAACGACCGAACGCTGGTTTCTAAAATGCGAAAACTCAACATTAGAAAAGCGGACTACCTCGAAGCGTTCCGGTAAAACTATTGATACCCACAAACCAAGACAGCACTTAATTCGGCAGTCTTAAACATCGGCGAGGTGTTTGCCGTTTATACAATCGTCTTCTCAAATTTAAACCTTTATCACTCTTCCTGAATTTGCCTCATATACCTGAACATACATCCCTAAGTGAACCATCTTTAAGTTCATGGCTGACGCAGAGCGACGCACAGCTAACACTCGTTGTTTTTACGGCAGACTGGGCGGGCAGTGTAGCCATCTTGAAAGGGTTTCTTGATAGAATACTTGAGGAGATGCCAGGCGTAGCCATTCATTGGGTAGACGCAGAGGCCAACCAAGAGCTTTACCTTTCGTTCGGGATCAACCAAATCCCGTCCATCATTATGCTCCGAAACCACGAAGTGGTAGACCACGTTAAGGGCATCATCCCGCGTCGGAAACTTGCCGACCGGATGGCACAACATTTGTAATTGGTTCGTATTTTTGATAAAATTTAATAATAAATGAAGCGACTACTGAACATACTGGTGCTAGAAGACAGAAGAGCCGACTTCGAACTGTGTAAAAGGCACCTACTTAGGGAAATCCCTAACGCAATGTTTACAAGGGCCGCCAACGAAGCTGAATTCCTAGAGAAAATAGCCAGAGCTTCTTACGATTTGGTTATTGCAGACTACAACCTGCCAGATTATAACGGCCTTCAAGCGCTGTTGTACGTAAAGGAGCACTTTGCACACCTGCCGTTTATCTTCCTGACCGGTACGCTAAACAGTGAAGAAAAATCTGCAACGGCCATCCTACAAGGAGCAAATGGCTACGTATTGAAAGACAACATCTCTAGCCTCTACGCCCACATCGAGAAAGCACTCAAAGCAAGCGAGCAAGAAAAAGCAGTAGCGGAACAAGAAAAGGCCATAGTCGCTGAACGCAACATGAGTTTGCAAAAAGCCATCGGCCTCTTGCGTCAAACGCAAAGTTTTGATAACCGAGACCAGATCATCGGATTGATCGAAAACGGAATGGCCGCCACCAGCTAATTTAACGGCTAAAGTTTTAGCGTTCAGGGTTCAAGCACCAGCAACCAAGGTTCAGGCAACCAAAAGTAACAGCGGTAGCCTGAGCCATGAATACTACCCTACCCTTACTCCCTTATGATAGAAGCCCCCAGCGCATTCAGCCGCTCATCAATCCGCTGGTAGCCCCGGTCGATCTGGTGGATGTTGTCGATCCGGCTAGTGCCTTCGGCAGACATGGCAGCGATGAGCAACGAAACCCCAGCCCGGATATCGGGCGAACTCATCGAGATGCCGCGCAGCGGCGCGCGCTTATCCAGTCCGATGACGGTAGCGCGGTGCGGATCGCAGAGGATGATCTGTGCGCCCATATCGATCAGTTTATCGACGAAGAAGAGCCGACTCTCGAACATCTTCTGGTGGATGAGAACCGAGCCACGGGCCTGAATGGCCGTCACGAGCGCAATGCTCATCAGGTCGGGTGTGAAACCGGGCCACGGCGCATCGTAGAGCGTCATCAGGCCGCCCTCAATGAAGGAGCCAATTTCGTAATGGTCTTGGGCGGGGATGTGGATGTCGTCTCCCACGAAGTTCATCTTGATGCCGAGGCGCTGGAAGGTGCCGGGGATGAGGCCGAGTTGGTCTAGCCGGACGTCCTTGATCGTCAGGTCGGAGCCAGTCATGGCGGCCATACCGATGAAGGAGCCGATCTCGATCATATCGGGCAGCATCCGGTGTTCGGTGCCGCCGAGGGATTCGACGCCTTGGATTTTGAGAAGGTTAGAACCGATGCCTTCGATCTTCGCGCCCATCCGGACGAGCATCTTGCAGAGCTGCTGTAGGTAGGGTTCGCAGGCGGCGTTGTAGATCGTCGTTTCGCCCTTGGCCAGTACGGCGGCCATCACGACGTTGGCCGTGCCGGTAACGCTGATTTCCTCCATGTGGAGGTAGGTGCCCACGAGGCCGTCGGTAGTGAAGGTATAGATGTGGCGGCTGGCGTCGTACTTAAAGTCTGCGCCCATCGCTTGGAGGCCGAGCAGGTGGGTGTCTAGCCTACGGCGACCGATCTTGTCTCCGCCGGGCTTCGGTAGGCTGGCGCGGCCGTAGCGGTTGAGGAGCGGCGCGATGAGCATCACGGACCCACGAATGCGCTGGGCATCGCGGACGTAGTCTTCGCTCAGCACGTAGTCGATGTCGATGTTTTTTGCCGTCACGCGGACGCTCTCGCGGGTGAGGCGTTCCACTTTTGCGCCGAGCCCCTTCACGAGGTCGAGCAGTTTGTTGATGTCGAGGATGTCGGGCAAGTTTTCGATCAGTACCGGCTCTTCGGTGAGCAGGGTGGCGGAGATGATTTGGAGGGCTTCGTTCTTTGCGCCCTGGGGGATGATTTCGCCGGAGAGCTTGTGGCCTCCTTCTACGATAAAGGTTCCGTTGTCGGTCATGGGCGCGAAGGTAGCTTCCGATTGGCGATTCTTGATATTGGTAGACATTTTTCTTGTTTTGGTACAGGGCAAAGGTGGAGCAGAAAGGCCCTTGGGTTTTCGGCCGATTAGCATTCGCCTTGGTTTGGCTAGAATTTAACTTCGTTGCTTCCTTCGGAGGTGGGCGACGGGGCGCAGGTGCAGGGGGGAGGTTTTTATAAGGCCGGTATCACTAAGGGTTATGGATTGACCGAAACGTGATGGATTAACCAGAACGCGATGGGTTGGCCAAAACGCGATGGGCTGGCCAAAACGTGATGGATTGGCCAAAACGCGATGGGCTGGCCAAAACGCGATGGATTGGCCAAAACGCGATGGGCTGACCTCAGCCTTCGGCTTCGGTCAACCCATCGCTAGATATGATACCCTTTCAGGGCATTTTGAAAGTTGTAGTCTCGCCAAAATTCGCTAAAGACATTACAAAACTGGAAGACCATCAGATGAAACGCAGAATCGTGGATGAGATGGTAGGGTTTTCAAACCCTGCTGGGTCAGTAGACCAGTCTATTCGAACTCCCTCAGCCAACAAACGTCCTCTCCAAACCTCTCCCTTGCACCTGCGGCCGCGCCCAGAACATAGAACATCTCAAGCTGCCTCAAACTGAGGCTATTCCGTTTATACTCTTCACAGCCCTACGCTTTTAGCCATAAAACACGAAGTGTTTCCCTTAAAAAGCCCCTCTCCGCCGAGCCGGAGGCGAGGCTTGCTGGAGAGGGGTTGGGGTGAGGTTATAACTATTGATCCGGAGCCGCCAAAACCTAAACCCTAAGCGGAATCCGCCGCACCCGCTCCTTCGTAATCCGATAAACGGCATTCGCAACGGCTGCTCCTATCGGCCCCAAGGGCGGCTCGCCTACGCCGCCGGGGTAATCGTTGTTCTCCAGCAAAACGACATTGATCTCCTTCGGCGCGTCCCGCATCAGGGCCATCTCGTAAGCACCGTAAATGATGGGGTAAAGGGCGTTGTCTTCCACGGTCATCTTCTCGAACATCACCGCGCTCATCCCCATAATGATGCTGCCTTCGCACTGCGCTCGGACCTGGTCGGGGTTGATGACCAAGCCGGGGTCCATCACGCAAGTCACCTTATGAACCTTGATCTTCCCGTCAACAACGGAGACCTCCGCTACGTGCGCGCAGGGCGTGTTCACGTCGGTACTGCATGCGAAGCCCATCGCGCGCCCATCTACCGCTTCGTTGCGGTAATTCGCTTCTTCGGCGGCGCGGGCGATCACCTTCGCCAGCCGCACGTCGGCCTTTGATTCGGTGAGGTGTTCGAGGCGGAACGAGATGGGGTCTTTGCCTGCTTGCTCGGCCAGTTCATCCATGAAACTCTCTACGGCGAAGGTGTTGGCCAGCAGCCCAAGGCTGCGCCACCAACTAGTCGCAAACGGCAGTTTCACGCGCCAGCTCACAGCCCGGTAATTCGGGATGCCGTGGTACTGGATCATCCCGCCGCGCCACGCGCCGAGGTCGGCCCCGATGATCTTTTGCAGGACGCCGGGCAGGAGCGGCGAGCCGTGCATCACGTCGCCGCTGGAGATGTCGTGACTGATCGCATCAATCTTGCCGTCGGCGGTCAGTTTGGCCTTCAGTACGTTGTGGGTTGGCGGCCGGAAGGTATCGTTCTGGAACTCTTCTTGGCGGGTGAAGTAGCACTTCACGGGCTTGCCAACGGCCTTGCTCATCACTGCGGCCTGCACCGCGTTGGGCGTGTGCAACCGCCGCCCAAAACCGCCGCCTAAAAAGGTAGGTTCAATGACAACTTCGTCCTTGCTCATCCCTAGGCGGCTACCAACTTCCTTGCGCGTATAGTCGGCTACTTGGGTAGACATCTTGATGGTCACTTTATCGTCTTCCACGAAGGCGAGGCAGCCGTTGGGCTCAATCTGCGCGTGCGCGCCGATGGGGCTGAAGTATTCAGACCGGATCACGCCTTCTTCGCCGTCTTGCAGCATCTTTTCGGCGCTTCCTTCCTTCTGGACTTCGATGGGCTTTCCTTGCCCAACCATGATGGCGGCTTCCACGTCGAAGTCGTCCCATTTGCGGTTTTGTTTCCAAGTCACCTTCAGCTTTTGCTTGGCGTTTTCGGCGTTCACGTAGGAGTCGGCTACTACGCCAACGAAGTCGTCTTCGACGATGATCTTCACGACTCCCGGCATGCCTTCGGCGGCCGAAGTGTCTACGCCAACAAATTCCGTATCCAGCCCTCCAGACCGCGCAACGGAGCCGTAGAGCATACCGGGCATCTCGGCGTCCATACCGTAGATCGGTGCGCCGGTCACCTTGTCTAACAGGTCAACGCGGGGCGTTGGTTTGCCGATGTATTTGTAGTTTTTGGGGTCTTTCAGTGCTGGCGTGTCGGGTATTTCCCACTCGGTTACGGCGGCGGCTACTTCGCCGTAGGTGATTGATTTCCCTCCGCCGGAGATCACGCCGTTGAGGGTAGAAAGGCCGGAGGCCGCAACGCCAAGTTGTTGGGCAGCGGCGTTGATGAGCATCACCCGCATCGTGGCGGCCAGCTCCCGCAGGGGCTGCCAGAGGGAGTTGATGCTGGTGCTGCCGCCGGTGGCGAAGGGGTCAATATTGCCGGAGGCCGTAGAGGCGTGGACGACTTTCATCTGCTCGATGCTGATTTCCAGCTCGTCGGCCGCAATTTGGGCTAGCCCGGTGAATACGCCTTGGCCCATTTCCATTTTGGGACTGTGCAGCAGGACTTGGTTATCGGGCGTAACCTCGAACCATATTTTCGGGTCGTCGGTGCTGCCGATGTAGGGAGATTCGGTGACGTTCACTTGCTCAGCGATCTTGCGCCGAATGGGCAAGCAGTAAGCCGTACCGAAAAGAAGACCGGTACCAATACCAGCTCTGATGAGGAATTTTCTTCTTGAAGCCATGAGGAAAGGAGTAAGGGAGAGGAAAGAAATAAAGGAAGAAGGGTGCGCGGACGCAGGATGCAGGGAATGTTGAAGGGCACTGGTAGAACGGGGAAACGTAGCCATGTTGCCCTTTACGTCCTTACTCCTTTTCCCCCTTACTAAGTTCGGCGGCGCGGTGGATGGCCTTGCGCATCCGGTAGTACGTACCGCAGCGGCAAACATTGACGATGTTGCGGTCGATGTCCTCGTCTGTAGGCTCCGGTATTTCGTTCAGCATCGCTGCGGTGGCCATCATGAAACCTGGTTGGCAGTAGCCGCATTGCGGCACGATCTCTTCCTTCCAAGCTTGCTGTACGGGGTGGAGGTTGTCTTCCGTCCCCAAGCCTTCGATGGTGGTGACCTCTTTGCCTTCCACCAGTTTGACGGGGTAAGAACAGGAACGGACGGCCTTGCCGTCTACGTGGAGGGTGCAGGCGCCGCAGGCGGCTTTGCCGCAGCCGAACTTGGTGCCTTTCAGGCCCAGGTCGTCGCGGATGGCCCATAGGAGCGGGGAGGCGGGGGCGGCGGAGGTGGTGGCTTGTTTGCCGTTTAGTTTGAAGGTGGTTGGCATGGTTTGGGGGTTATGCCCGGACTGCGTCCGGGGGCACGTGATCCCCCGGACTACGTCCGGGGTTATCCGAAGGATAATCGCTACGCGATAGCTTTACGGCGGAGGCGTTCCTCCGGCTGAGGTGCGGTAAGCCCCCGGACTACGTCCGAGGTTATCCGAAGGATAATCGCTACGCGATAGCTTAACGTCGGAGGCGTTCCTCCGGACTGAGGTGCGGTAAGCCCCCGGACTACGTCCGAGGTCATCCGAGGGATAATCGCTACGCGATAGCTTTACGGCGGAGGCGTTCTCTGGGCCAAGTTACAACAGCGGCCGTAAATTCTTGCGCTTAGCTATACCCCAGTCCGTAAGGACTTCGTACATCAGCCTACGGTTTCAACCGTAGCAAAGGGTTTCGCCCCCCCAAGCAGCCTACGGTTTCAACCGTAGCAAGGTTTCCCACAACATCAAAAAGTCATATTCCCTCCAAACCTTAAACAAAGGCCCGTGAGCATGATTACCTTTGCGACAACAAACCAAAAAATGGCTAAAACAAAGCAAATTCTGAGCGTACTCGTAGTAACGTTCATGCTCGTTGGGCTACCAGCAATTTCCTACTACTACCTCACCCAAGGCTTTGCGTACCGCAAAGCGGCCTTCGAGACCCAGGGTGATTTCGGTAAGATGCCGGACCTCAAAACGATGTCTCCCGTGCGGGGCACTCACCCCGCCAAATACCGGGGCGCAATGACCGTTGTTGGTTGGTTAGACCCCACCAAGCCCGCTACGGTGAAGCAGTACGGTACGATGTTGGACAGCCTCTACGCCCAGTTCAATGCCAGCCCCAACCTCTACTTCACGACCATCACTAAGGGAGAGCACCCCGCCGAAACCGCCAAAGCCTTCGCCGAGCAGTACAATTTGGAAGAAAACAGCATGGTCAACTTCCTCGCCGCAGATGATGCGGCCTTTGCCCAGTCTGCCCAAGGTTTCCAACTACCCACCGGAGGCCTGAGCCCCGGCGAAGCCCCCATCGTTGCGCTCGTAGACAGCTCCCTAACCATCGTGAAACACTACAACCTCGGTAGCCGAGACGAAACAATTGGCCTAGTTGAACTGATCTCCGTCATCATCCCCCTACCCGCTCGCCGAGACCTAATATTGAACCGCGCTAAAGAACTATAAACCATGGCTTACCCCCAACTGAAAACCTACCCCGAAAAAGAGCGCGGCCTGAAGATCCTGGTCTGGGTCGTCTCTGTTGTTGTTTTGTTGCTGGTTGGCGCAATGCGCCAATACAAACTACCCGTCCCCGATGGCTGGGACGTCGGTTTCCTACCAGCCGTCAACGCAACCCTAAACGCCCTCACGGCCGTGGCGTTGATCTGCTCCCTCTACTTCATCAAACAGAAAAACGTAACAGCCCACCGCAACGCCAACGCTACCGCGCTCGGCCTATCGGTGCTGTTTCTGCTTTGCTACGTCGTTTACCACTTCACGACCGCCGAGGTGAAGTTCGGAGATGCCAACCACGACGGGCTACTCTCGGCGGCGGAGACCGCCGCCGTTGCAGGTATTCGCCCCGTTTACTTGACCATTCTTTTCTCCCACATCATTCTGGCGGGCATCCTTTTACCGTTTATTTTGTTGACGACCCTCAGGGCTTTGGTAGGGAAGTACGAGCTACACCGCAAGATGGCCCGCATCGTTTGGCCTCTTTGGTTGTACGTGGCCGTCACGGGGCCAATCGTTTACCTCATGCTGCGGGTATACTATCCCTAAAACTAGGGTGTGTAAGGGCGCAAACTAGGTTGTCGCTTTTCTTCCCCCTTTGGGGGTTAGGGGGCCAAAAAAGCGATAACCTGGTTTGCGCTCGTGTGTAATCTGTATTCTATTGTCTTTCCTCATAAACCCCTCCTCTACTAGTACAGTGTAATCTAAATTTCATTGCCTTTTCTGCGGCGTCTTTTATCGGCTGGCTGCGTTGGTAAAATCCTCATTTAGCTACGGCTAAACTCCGGTTTTACCGCCTTGCCAGCCAATAAAATCCACCAGCACAAAA
>CALEDI010000183.1 GCA_937949535.1 uncultured Lewinella sp.
AATCTTTCGAGTTGCGTTTTAGATTTTCGGTTATTGAAGCCTTTCGGAAAAGTAGAAATTGGGGAAGGGCTCAAACAGTTTGCATTTTTTAACAGCCATCAGGTCCAGTATTTGTGGCCGGGGCCAAGGCCGATGGCCGGCTATGTTTAACCAATTTGCGCTTCGTGTAAAAATACCTGGCCAATGGGTTAAGTATGAAATTATCGAGGTGTATCAAACTGGTTTTTTCAAGCATGGAATACAGAGGCTGAGCTGGTGAAACATGCAGACGGTGCGGTAAATTTCGTCTCCGACCTAAAACCACCAGTTGAGAAGGCACCAAAAAGCCGGCACCCCAACATAAGAGGCACCGGCGCAAATGCAATAGAAAATGTTCAGGGGAGGGATCAAAGAAATGCCTAAGTGGCGTTAAATCTGTTGTGTGGGGTAAACCTTCTTCGTAGGTAGATTGGTGGGCGAAATGAAACCTTACCCTCCGGCAGAAAATAATTTACAATGTGAGGTTTGCCCATAAGCACCGGACGCTCAAAGGATTATTTCTACCTCGACTTCGTCAGAGGCAGAAATAAACGCTTCGAGTGAAATGCCTGGCGTAGACGGCATTTTAGTCGATCCTTTGAGCGTCCGGCACCCCAACCTCACGTTTTACACTTAGAGTGGAAAACGGGCTAAAAAACCTCCTTTTGCACCTGCGTTCGCGCCCTTCTCCTTTAAATTGGTGTTCCTAACTTTACCAGCCAATCAGCGAACAAATGAAATTTACCAAAACAGGCCACATTCTCGCTTCTGCCGGAGCGGCCATCGGCGTTGCCAACCTCGTCATCTTTCCCTACCGGGTTCATTTTTTTGGCGGCGGGGCGTACCTGCTGGCCTTCGTGGGCTTTACCCTCCTGATGGGGATTCCGCTGATGGTGCTGGAAAATGCACTGGGCAAACGCAGCGGAACGGACGCCATCAATGCCTTCCGAGGCGAGGGCGACGGAAAGGGCTGGGCGTGGATCGGGCGGCTCGGCATCCTGACGGCCATCATGGTGGCCAGTTTCTACCTCGTGCTGGCAGGCTGGACGCTGGACTACGTCTGGCATTACCTGACCGACTACCAAACCATCGCGACCAACCACGCCGGACCAACCTTCGGCGCAGCCATCAGCACCACCAGCCGAGCACTGCTGCTCCGCAGTGGCCTGTTCACGGCCTTAGTCGCCGTAATTTGCTCCGGGCCACTGCGGAGCGGGGTTGAACGGCTGAGTAAATTCGCGATGCCGCTGCTGGGGTTGTTGATCATTTTCCTCGTTGTTTCCCTGCCGATCTTACAGCCAGAAGCGGTGGATTACGGTAATCTATTTCGGCTCGATTGGCGCGCACTCTTCGTCCCGACCGAAACCGGAGAACTCGGTATTCTGCACGCGCTCGGGCAGGCTTTTTTCAGCCTCGGCCTCGGCGCTGCGTCCATGATGACCTTCGCTAGCCACCTCGACCGCGACGCCAATGTGATGAAAAACGCCCCGATGATTGTTCACCTCGATACCGTGGTAGCGATGCTGGGCGCGCTACTTGTGGTGCCGCTGCTGGCGAATATCGAGGGCGACATTTACAATGGTCCGCCGCTGGTGTTCATCAATCTGGTGGAGATTTTTAAGACCTACGGCGCGGCGGGGCAGTGGATTGGGCTGTTGTTTTTCGTTTTGCTTGGCGTCGCGATCCTGACCTCGGCGGTGTCTTTGGTGGAGCCCGCGCTGCGGGCACTGGTGACGCAGCAGGGCTGGAGCCGCCGAGTGGCTGGCTTGTCGCTCGGAGGCTTGGTTTTCGTGCTGGCCGTTCCGGTTGTGTTGTCTTGTTCGCCCTCTGGCCCAGGTTGGCTGACCGACTTTGCGGGCATGGGCGGCGCAGACCCAAGCATGGGGTATTTCAATTTCCTGCTGGAGTGGTTCGGCAGTGTTTCCTTGTTGGTTGGCGGTCTGCTGCTGTGCCTCTACCTCCTCCGTCGCTGGACGCTGGATGGCCTTTTTGAAGAACTCAGCATCGGCGGCCATGTAGTTTCTGATGGGTGGCGGTGGCGGCTTTCGGTTGCTTACAAATACGTTATTCCGGTGGGGATTTTGGTGTTGCTGGTGGCGAAGTTGTTGGTGTTGTAGGCCTCCCCATTCGCGAGGGGCTGAACGGTGCCTATCGGCACACGTTCAACCCCTCGCTAGATGTGGGACCCCTTCGGGGCCGAGATTAAGGACGTCATCTTTAAAACAGATCAGCTATCAACGACAATACAAAACACCTCCTCGAAATCAACCTCGCGATGCTCTGCATCAGCTCTTCCGGCGTGTTGGGGCGCTACGTCCCGCTGGAGCCGGGGCCTGCGATCTGGTGGCGTTGCGTGCTGGCGGCTTTATTGCTGTGGGGGTATTGTCGTTACCGGGGCTTCGCCCTCGGCATCGGGCGAGACAAGCAGGCTTGGGCGGTCTTGCTCTCCGGCGTGATGATGGCTGCGCACTGGGTAACTTACTTCTACGCGCTCAAGCTCTCTAGCGTCGCCGTCGGGATGCTGGCCATCTTCACCTACCCCGCCATGACGACCCTGCTGGAGCCTTTACTGACCGATAAAAAGCTGGAACCCACACATTTGGGTCTCGCCGGCTTGGTGGTAGTGGGCGTTTACTTCCTCGTTCCGGGAGACCTGAGTTTGGAAAACGATATGTTTACCGGCCTGCTGTTTGGGCTCGCTTCGGCACTGATTTATTCCCTGCGCAACATCATGATGAAGGCGCAGGTGAAGCGCCTCAATGGTTCGGTGGTGATCTTGTGGCAAGTCGTTGTTTCCGCCGTGGTGTTGGCCCCGTTCCTCTTCTTTGCGGAGGCGGTACCGAGCTTGGAGGCCGTGCCCTATTTGGTCTGCCTCGCGCTGGTAACGACGGCCATCGGGCATACCCTTTTTCTGGGTTCCTTCAAGTACTTCTCCATCAGCACGGCCAGCCTACTCAGCTGCGTACAGCCCATCTACGGCATCCTGCTGGGGATGCTCTTTTTCGGGGAATACCCCGCTTGGACTAGCTTGATTGGTGGGGGGCTTATTTTGTCTGCGGTGGTGGTGGAGGGGAGGAGGGCGATGAGGGAGAGTTAGGCGGACGTTTTCAAAAGGTCACATCCTCATTGACGCACTATTTATCAACGTGTTTTCGTAGTTTGTCTAGCAGTTTCCTAACAGGAACTCTTATTGTTTCTACATCGTCCACATCATATTCTTGACTGTCGTCGTAATCACCTTTCGTCCTCCATTGAAATACTTTCGTGAGAAGTTTTCCGTCTTCTTTGGAGAAATGACCAGGTTTCACAAGCCGCTTATTAAATTCAGTGATAATACCCTTATGGGTCTTAGCTTCTGAATCGGTGAACAGCAATACACCAGAAATAGCATAATACAATGAATAGTAGTACCTGTTAATCGAGAACGTAGGGTGATCGTTGAACAGTTCTTCAGCAATCACATATGACTCCTCTGACTTCTCCAATCTGATTAGTAATAGGTTCTCTTTTTCCTCGTTAGTCATAACTCAATTCCTTCTTTTCTGATGCTGTCATATATAGGGCTTGGAGATAGGCCTTTGTCCCAGTTTGATTTTGGAAAGGCTAGCACTTGGATCAGTTCGTCGTGTTCGAGCATTATGTCGTATACGGAATCTGTTATAATATCCTCGAATTCTCTGTGATTCGGCTTTGACGTAGCAATAAAGAAATCCCAGTCTGAATCTGGATGGTAGTCTTTTCTTGCTCTAGAACCAAACAAGTAGACTTTCGCCTGTGGGTCCTTAGCTTTAACCGCCGAAGTAACCGCCGACAGGATGGCTTCCCTATCGGTTATCTCTTTCATGGATTGTGGCCTTTCCGCATTCATGTTGTGTAAGCGTTTTTAGGGTAAACGGCCAGAGTTGTTTACAAGTTGCGTTTGGTTCTTCCGCGCCCCCGCCCAACTTACTCCCCCCTATCCAACATCTCCCGCCCCGAACAAGCCTCACTAGCCTTCAGGGGTTGGTTGTTGGCATCCCAGCAATTGCCGTAAATGGAGCAGTAGCAATACGTTTTCCTAAAACCCAGAACTCCCCCCCATCCGAACCGGCAACCGCAGCGTAAACGTAGCGCCTTTGCCGGGGATCGCGTCGGCTTCAATGGCGCCGTTGAGGTTGCGCATAATGCGGTGGACGGAGGCCAGCCCGACGCCGGTACCGGGGATGTCGTTGTCTACGTAGAGGCGGCTGAAGAGCTGGAAAAGCTTGTCGGCGTAAAGAGGATCGAAGCCAATGCCGTTGTCTGAAAAAGAGATCACGTGCTGCGCTTCTTGGAGGTAATAACGGATACTGACGACCGCGCGGGCCTCGTTGCTGGAATACTTCACGGCGTTGGAGAGCAGGTTTTGCAACACTTGCTCAATCAGGTCTTCATCGGTTTCGATGATGGGGAATTTGTCGGTTTCGATGACGAGTTCGGGGGCTTGGTGCTCGGTCTGGCGGGTCTTGTCGATCAGTTCGCTGAGCAGTTCATCGATGTTGACGGGGACGATTTTGGGGACGTAGTTCTGGTTTTTGCTCAGTTTCAGCAGGCCGTCGATCATTTTGCCGAGTTTTTCGGCAGATTGCTCTACGTAGCCGAGGTAGAGGTTGTGGTCTTCGGCGGTGGCGTCTTCGTCGCGGATGGCTTCGGCGAAGCCGGCGATGTGGCGGACGGGCGCGCGCAGGTCGTGCGCAACGCTGTACATGAAGGCTTTCAGCTCGTCGTGAACGGCCTGGCGCTGGGCTTCGAGCAGCTTCACGTCGTGGATGTCCAGAATGAGGCCAATTATTTGTTCGGGGCCCGCTTCGGGCTGGTAGCGCTTAGCGCTGGCACGAAACCAACGGTAATCACCCTGCTGGTTCAGGTACCGAAACTCTAGGTGAGCACCGGGGCCGGTAGTGAAAATATTGGCGGGCATCGGCTTCTGGCTGGGCAGCGAGAGGACGCTTTGGGCTGCTTCCGTTTCTTTTTGGGCGCGGACGCGGGTGCCAGGTAAGTTTTCGGGAAGTTCGATGTCTGAAGCCTTGGTTACTGGCCGCCGCATTGTAGCGAACTCAATAGCACGGTCTAGGTCTTCGGGGTGGATCTGTTCCAGAAATTGCCGGTAAGAATGCGGCATACCGATATCTCCGTAGCCCAATATTTCGGCGAGTTGTTCGGATATCCACATATAATCTCCCGCAACGTTTTGCCGCACAAAAATGCCACCCTCTGCCGCCTCCGTTATTTCGGAAACGATGAAGTTGTGTCGGCGGACTTCCGCCAAATGCAAGTTGGATTCCGCCTGAGCGACGCTTAATTGACGGGTTAGGCTCCGTATTAAGTCGTCCTTCTCATCATCCGTGAGCGAGGTCGTCATCTGTGTTTGTTGATAAATCCGAAAACAAGAGGTCGCATCCGATGATTGAAGGTAGTACGCCGTTCATCGGCTGATTTGGTTTGTTAGAGCGTTTGTTTTCAGGGGTTTGTCTCCCTTGCCATCTCTGACGTCAACGCAACCAGACTTATGATCTATAAACCTTCAATACAATGGAGTAAACCCCAAAAGAGAGTATGCACGAATGTAGTTATTCTTAAACTGTCTTATTGTGGAAGAGTCGTTGTGTTTAGCAAACGGGGGAATTTTGTGGGGGAAAGGTGGTTTTGATGCTCTTTGGGTTGCGTGATTTCAGCGGCATCAAACCAACACCCTCCGTATCTTCGCCCCCATGCCCACAACCACCCTGATCGTCGGCGGCGGAGCCGCCGGTTTTTTCTCCGCCATCCACCGAGCGGCCAACCACCCCAATGAGCAAATCACCATCTTGGAGCGGGGGAAATCCGTGTTGGAAAAAGTCCGCATCTCCGGCGGTGGCCGCTGCAACGTTACCCACGCCTGCTGGGACCCGCGCGAACTGGTCAAGTTTTACCCACGTGGCAGCAAAGAACTGCTCGGCCCCTTCAACGCCTTCGCCTGCGGAGATACGATGGGCTGGTTCGCAGACCGAGGCGTCGAGCTCAAGATCGAAGACGACGGCCGCGTGTTTCCCGTGTCGGATACCTCCCAAACGATCATCGACTGCCTCTGGAACACGGCCAAAGCCGCTGGGGTGAAGGTACTGACCAAGACAAGGGTATCGGGAATTATCCCCCCCAGCCCCCCGAAGGGGCGGGCGGATGCCCCAACTGAAGACTCCCCCCTCCGGGGGGCTGGGAGAGATCAATGGACCCTAAAAGCCGGAGACCGCACCTTCCACGCCGACCGCCTCATCGTCACCTCCGGCAGCAATCCGGCGGTCTGGAAGATGCTGGGCGAACTCGGCCATACGCTCGTACCGCCCGTGCCGAGCCTCTTCGCCTTCGATACCAAAGACACCCGCTTGCGCGACCTCTCCGGCATCAGCTTGCCCTGGGCAAGCCTCCACATCAAAGGCGATAAACTGAAGGCCGAAGGGCCGCTGCTCATCACCCACCGGGGCCTTTCCGGCCCCGCCGTGCTGCGCCTCTCGGCTTGGGGCGCGCGGCGCCTCGCTCCGCGCAAATACAACTTCGAACTGACCGTAAACTGGCTCGCCATGCGGGCCGTAGACGTAGAAGAACAACTGGAAGAGTTGAAGGCCGCCGAAGCCAAGCGGCAGATTGCGGCCCGGGCGTATTTTGACCTTTCGGCCCGCCTCTGGAAATCGCTCGTTAAGGCCGCCGGTATTCCGGCGGATCAGCAGTGGAGCCAGCTCAGCAAACGCCAGCGCAATGCGCTGGTAGACCAACTCACCAACGCCCGCTTCCACATCACCGGAAAATCCACCAACAAAGACGAATTCACCACCGCCGGCGGCGTTGATCTCCGAGAGGTAGACTTCAAGTCGTTCCGCTCCAAGCTCCACCCTACCCTATTCCTAGCCGGGGAAGTACTGGATATTGACGCTATTACTGGTGGGTTTAACTTTCAGGCTGCTTGGACTGGGGGGGTGTTGGTTGGGGGAGGGTAGCTTCTTGATACTATTAATTCTAGCTAGTTGAAATTTCATTATGTTTGCATTACACCAACTCTTAAGTGACTTGCCTCATGAAGTTTGAGAACTATCATCACGTCTTTTTTAATACTAATAAGGGGTCTTTTTCTAGGGTCACTGATCGGGAATACTTTGACTCTCAGATTACGCTTACTGATGCTGAGGAAGACTTAGTTGTTAGTTACTTTGGGATAAAAAATATACATGTTGGTAATGTCGGAAGCAACAAAGTGCTTGCATCAAAGCCATTTAGACATTACAACACGGGTAAGTTTATTGATCTCAACCTAGTGTTTCCTAAGCCTAACAACAATGAGTTGAGACTATATCTAAGCCAGAGAGCAGGATTCAAGCCTCGTGGTGGCCAAGTATGGTTCATGTTCATAGATGATCAAGACATCTTAAACATTGGTTCTCTTGAGCGTAAAGACTGGTTTTCTTTAGGCCAAAAAGATGAATACGATTTGGATTTCCTGGATAAGCTAGACACGTTAAAGCAAGACTCGGAGACTAAAATCAACTCTTTACCAGATAAAAGTGAGATTGCCACTCAGGTTATTCAATCTAAAAGTGTTTATAAACGGAACCCTAGAGTTGCA
Organism: uncultured Lewinella sp.; assembly: GCA_937949535.1. Lineage (GTDB taxonomy): Bacteria > Bacteroidota > Bacteroidia > Chitinophagales > Saprospiraceae > Neolewinella. The sequence continues at coordinate 7,631 of CALEDI010000183.1, forward strand.
CTTAAAAGGGTGATGCTTGCGAATTACACTTGCGAAATAGACGCTTCACATAAAACGTTTACTTCAGCCAAATGGCAGGCTCCTTTTGTTGAGGCTCACCATCTGATTCCTATGGCTTTTCAGAACTTGTTCAATGAGTCGCTTGATGATGTCTCCAACATAGTATCGCTTTGCCCCAACTGTCATAGAGCTTTTCACCTCTCTATACCCGAAGAGAAAAAGAGATATATCTCAAAAGTGTATGATTCGAGAAAAAGCATACAGCGCCTAATATCTAGAAACGACATCTATGGGCTTTACAACTGCTACGATGTATAAGGCTAGATTATTTTTTTGATCTCATTAGTTATACCTCTTATAACAGGGACTGCTACGCTGTTGCCGAATTGTTTATAGGCTTGCGTATCGCTCACGGGTATTACAAAACGCTCAGGGTAGCCCTGCAGCCTAGCACATTCTCTAGGTGTTAACTTACGTGGATTCTTATCAATCTGAGGGATTAAGCACTCTTTGCCATCTTTGTAGTACCTAGCTACTAACGTATTAGAAGGCTTATCTATGTTTGCTGCGTGAGCGGTAAACCCGGTGCCTCTTGCTAAGTTTCTTTTTGTGCGGTTTTGGTGGCCGGCCCAAAGTCGGTCGGAGATGGTGTATTTCTCATCAACACGCTCTTCTAAAACAGAGCGTAAAGGAATTGGATCACCTGGAAATTCTGGAAATTCAAATTTCGATTTATCTCTTAAGCATACTATGTAAAACCTCTTCCTACTTTGTGGAACTACCGTATTTGCATTGATTATTTTCCAGTTAAATGAATAGCCTAACACGTTCTCAACCAAGTGTTTAATAGTCTCAAAAGTCTTTCCTCCGTCATGTGACTTGAGATTGCTTACGTTTTCTAGGAAAAGAACTTTTGGTTGTTTAACAGTTGCAATTCTTAGGATGTCAAGAAACAAATTTCCTTTTTCGTGATCATCAAAACCATGAGCTTTCCCTAACGAATTTCTTGACGATACGCCTGCGAGGCTAAATGGTTGACAAGGGAATCCTCCTGCAATTAAGTCGTGATCAGGGATTAGTTGATCTAGTTCTTCGTCAGACAAGTTGGGGCCGGTAAATTCTCGAATATCGCCAAAAGGGTATTCTCCATAATTAGCCTCGTATGTTTTCCTCGCCATTCGGTCTATCTCAGAGGTGAAAACACATTTGCCCCCTATCTCCTGCAAGGGTATACGAAAGCCTCCTATGCCTGCAAATAAATCTATAAACTTGAACGTGGGCTTGCTAGGAGGAGGGAAAGGAACATCCCAGTCAAATTTCACTTTGTACTGAAACGCAGGAGATTCAACGCCCTTAATTTCGACCAGCTTTTTGTCTAGGTATTCACTGTAAGAAGCTAGGTAATGATTGTCACTGTCAAGTTTCCCGTATTGATGCATATGTGTCGTGTAGGCCCAGTTTTGCTCATCGTTAAAATCTTTCAGTTCTTTAAGCTCTTGGCTTACAATACTGTATTTCATAATACAATGTTTTAACAATGCAAATGTAAGAAAAATTGTTGGCATCCACCTCGGCCTTCGGCTTCAGTCAAACCCACGACAGATCGGGTATTTTTGTGCTGCCTAAGAAACATAATTACTCCCTAGACATAATGGCTTATGAAGGTTTCCGGCCAACCACTCCCGTAGCACAGCCAAAGAAATATTTTTTCATCTCTACTTCTAGCCCTTCGTTTTCAAGAAGGGTTTTGAATTTTGAGCAGTCCTTAAAGTTGTTACAATACACACCAAGCATTCTGTAGCCTACAGCATCCCCCATGAACACTTTCCCGATAATTGGAATCAAGTATTTCAAGTAGAGCATGTAAGGCACCAAAAGGATTTTGCTCGTTGGTTTCGATATTTCTACCATCGAAAACTCGCCGTTAGGCTTTAGAATTCTTTTCACCTCTTTTGCGAGCAATTTCAACTGGTCCTGAGAGAAAGTTTTTAGGCCAAATGTGGAAATGATATACTCTGCGGTGTTGTCCGGGATCTCGTTTTTAAGTACGTTTTGCTGTTCAATTTCTATTTCAAGCTTTGGGTATTTTCTTTTGTTTTTGTCCGCCATCTTATTCATCTCTCTTGAAAGGTCAACGCCAATGAGTTGGTGACGAACCTGGCTTTCAGTATTTATTAGGTTCCAGCTTTCTCCCATACCCGACATTAGGTCATAGCCAATAGCTTGCTTCTTTCCCCAATTTATTTCACGGACGCATTGCCTTCTCCACCTTTCAGTGAAGCCAAATGATGAGACGTAGTTGGCAACTCCGTATGTTTTAGACATTCGGTTGAACAGGGTCTCTACGAATTCTTCGGTGTATATTTCCATTGGTTGTGTTGGTGCTTCACAAAGTACCCCAAACCCACGAATTAGCCAACCCACCACTAAATATCAGAACCGCAGATTAAGCGGATCACGCAGATTGACACCGATAAAAAGGCAGTTCACAGCACCTAAAAATCCGTGTATCTCCGTGTAATCCGCCGAAATCCGCGATTCAGGCGTGCGCACAGTCAACGAGCACAACCTCAAAAACCTCACCCCGCATCCCGCGTCCGCGCCTGAAAAGCAGCAAAGGCCCGCGAAACCCCGATAATAGCCACCAGCCCCGAAAGCATCGCGACGGTCCGGAACGGAAAGTCATCCGGATAAGACAGGTAAGCCGGGATACCAAGCGTGGTGTCTCCGCCACCAAAACGCAAAAAAGCCGCAATCAAGAAGCCCGCCAAGGCGCCATAGCTGTTGGCCTTAGGATCGAACAACGCACAAACCAGCGCGGGAAAAAGCAGGCAGTAAACGAAGTCGGAACAAAGGAACCAAAGCTCATAAACGCTACCAACATTGAAGGCAACCAGCGTAGCCGCCACGCCCACAATCCAGATGCACCGCTGGATGAGTTTGGCCAGTTTAGAATCCGGCAAACCGGGATCGACCAGCGGCCGGTAAACGTTCCAGATGCCCATGCTCGACGCCGACAAAACACTGCTGTCTACGCTAGACATCACGGCCGCCGCCACCGCCCCAAGGCCGATGACCGACACCCACGGATTCGTGAGGTACCGCACCACCCAAGGCAAGGTCGCGGAGGCGTTTTCCGGCGCTCCGGCCTCCACCAAAGACCAGTCTACCGTAGCCGAAACCATGCCGATGATGACCGGCGCAATGGCCGCAATCAGGCAAATGAAACCCGCGATGATGCTGAGCCGGACGGCCGTTTTCTCGTCTTGAGAAGCGAGTACCCGCTGGAAATATACCTGCCAAGGGATGCCGCCGAAGACAAGCAGCAGGGCGTAGTCCCACCAAGTCCAGTAGCTGCCCCCCAGCGCTTCGCGGCTGGGGAAAGGGCTGGCCGCTGCGCCGAATTTCTCTTGGTACGCTTCCCAAGTTGCGCCCAGCCCGCCGGTATATTCGAGCGCAAACGGCACGATGATGGCCAGCCCAAGGAGCAAGATGATCATCTGTACCACATCGGTGAGGGCAACGGCCCAGAGGCCTCCGAGCGCGGTGTAGGCCACCGCTATGGTGGCCGAAAGAAGGATGGAAGTCTTGAGGTCGATGCCGAGCACGGTAGAGAAGGTGGCCCCGAGGGCCGTCAGGATGGCCGCCGTCCAGAACAACTCGCCGGTGAGGGCGGGCAGGAACAGCACGGCCGTCATCCGTTTGCCGTAGCGTTCTTCCAGCGGGTCGAGCATGGTGCGGTAGCGTTTTCGCCGCATCGTCCGCGCGAAGAACAGCCCACCGACGACCAACGACAGCGCGTAGCCCCAGGGCGCTTGCACCCAAACCAAGCCCTGTGTAGCGGTGTATTCTGCCGTTCCGTTGATGAATCCGCCGCCAACCCAGGTAGCGCTCATGGTGAAGATCGCGACCCAAATCGGTAGGTTTCGGCCCGCCAGCATTAGCCCGTCGGCATCGTTTTCCTCGGCTTTTTTCTTGTTTGCGGCCCGCGCCCCGACGTAGTAAACCACGGCGTAAAAACAGGACATACTAACAAAAGCCGGCCAATTGACCGGCTCGCCGAGGTACCAAAGGTAGGCGGCAGCGGTGGTAAGCAGAGCGAGAAGGAGGAGGAGAGGACGCAAGGCTGAAAGCGGTTTGATGGGTGGAAAGGTACGCCCGGGATCGCGGATTTAAGCAGATTTCACGGATGGACGCGGATGCGCGCATTATGAACTTGTCTCGCTAAAAATCCGTGTTAATCCGTGAAATCCGCCTAAATCCGCGATCTACTCAATCCCCATAATCTTATGCGTCTGCAAGCTGACCCGCCACAGCGGATGGGCCATGCAGTAGGCGACGGTGGCGGGGGTATTGTCTTGCCCAATTTCGTCTTTGGGTTGGAGGAAGAAGTGCTGAAAATCTAGCTGAACGAAGCGTTCGGGCTGGGCGTCGGGCTCGGTTTGGGGATAGACGAGTTTCAGCTCGTTGCCTTGGGCGACGACGAGGCCCGCGTCGGCTTTGGGGCTAACGCAGACCCAGTCGATGCTGGGCGGAACGGGGAGGGTTCCGTTGGTTTCTACCGCGACCTCGAAGCCGCGTTGTTGGAGGGCTTGGATCAGTGGCTCGTCTAGTTGGAGGAGGGGTTCGCCGCCGGTGCAGACTACGTAAGGTTTGCCCCCGCCGGGCCAGAGATTTTGCACGAGGCCGGCGCATTCTTCCAGCGTGTAGCGGCCGCCGTTGGTGCCGTCGGTGCCGATGAAGTCGGTGTCGCAGAACTTACAGACGGCGGCGTGGCGGTCTTCCTCGCGGCCGCTCCAGAGGTTGCAGCCGGTGAAGCGTAGGAAAACAGCGGCGCGGCCGGCTTGGGCGCCTTCGCCCTGTAGGGTGTAGAAGGCTTCTTTGACTTTGTAGGTTCGTTCGCGAGACATTCATTTCGGGATTGGGGCGCGAAGTTACGGTATGTTTTTGGCGCAGGCGCGGGTGCAATGTGAGGGACTTGGGTTGGGGTTCCGGCACTCAACCGACCTTCATAAACTTATGTACACTCCGCAGGCCGAAGGCGATCAATCTAATTGTAGGATTATTATCTTACGCCTCCATAACCAAAAAACCAAAATGAAAAACCTCGCCCTCACCCTGCTCTTAGTAGCCTTGGCCTGCACCTGCGGCCGCGCCCAAAACCTATACTTCGCCGATCACCCCGCCCTGACGCCCGACGGGCAAACCCTCGTCTTCGCCTACAACGGCGACCTCTGGAAAGTACCCGCCTCCGGCGGAGCCGCCAACCGCCTCACCGCCCTCGATGGGGCCGAAAGCCACCCACGCATCTCGCCCGACGGCAAGTGGTTGGCCTTCACCTCCGGCCAATACGGCAACGCCGATGTGTACGTGACGCCCCTTGCCGGCGGCCCCATCAAACAACTCACCTACCACCAAGCCGCCGACCAAGTGGCCAACTGGAGCTGGGACAGCCAAACGATCTACTTCTCCTCCAACCGCTACAACCGCATCACGACCTTCACAGTGCCCGCCTCCGGCGGCACCCCCCAACGCCTGATGCCCCACTACTTCAACATCACCCACAACGTGGTGCCACTGCCCGGCAGCAACGATTTCCTCTTCAACGAAACTTGGGAAAGCAGCATTTTCACCCACCGCAAAGGCTATAAAGGCCCCTACAACCCCGACCTGAAACGCTACAACCCAAAAACCAATACCGTAGCCCAACTAACCGAATGGGAAGGCAAAGACATGTGGCCGATGGCCGACCGCGAGGGCAATACCTTCTTCGTCTCCGACCGAGACAACGGCGAATACAACCTCTACAGCCTCGGCAAAGACGGTAAAGCAAAACGCCTCACGAAGCACAAAACCTCCGTCTTCAACCCCAGCCTGAGTGCCGACGGCAGCAAGATCGCCTACGTCCGAGACTACCAATTGGAGGTATACGACGTCGCCTCCGGCCGCAGTAAAACCGTGCCCGTATCCCTCAACTCCTTCGTCGGGTTGGCCAAAACGGCCGACTTCAACACCGACGGCAACATCAGCTATTTCGACGTAGCACGCGACGGGAAAAAACTCGCAACGGTCTCGCGCGGAGAACTGTTTGTCTCCGATATGGAAGGCAAATTCGTCCGCCAAATCATGACCGGCCCGGGCCGTGTGCTGGAGGTGAAATGGTTGAAAGATGGCAAAACACTTCTGTTTACCCAAACCTATAAAGGCTACCAAAATCTCTACACCATCAGTGCCGACGGCACCGGCGAGCCTACCCGCCATACCGCAGACGCCCGCAACAACCGCAACCTAGAGATGAGCAACGACACCAGCCGCGTGGCCTACCTCAGTGGCCGAGACGAAGTGCGCGTAATGAACCTCGATGACTTCGCCGTAGAAACTGTTGCGAAGCAAGAAATCTGGGCCTTCCAAAACGGCCTACCCCGCTGGAGCCCAGATGATCGCTACCTGATGTTTACCGGCTACGAAGACTTTGAGCGAGACATCTTCTTGGTAGACACCAAAGAAGACAACAAACTCATCAACCTGACCCAAACGGGCGTTACGGAAGCCGCCCCCGTCTGGAGCCCAGACGGAAAATACATCTACTTCAACTCCGCCCGCCACCAACCAAACTACCCTCGGGGCGGAGGAAACATGAACCTCTACCGCCTCCCACTACAGAAATTCGACCAGCCTCACCGCGCCGACAAATTCGACGAACTATTTGCCGAAGAAGACAAGGATAAAGACAAGAAAGACTCCGTAGTCGTCTCCATCGAGCTGGAAGGCATCATGGAGCGGATGGAGCGCGTTGGGCCGTCTTTCGGTAGCCAATACGGCGCTTTTGTGGTGCAAGACAAAGACAAAACGATGGTCTTCTACGGCTCCAACCACGAGGGCAACATGACGCTGTACGTAACCACCTACGAGCCGTTTGAAAAACCTAAGACGGAGATGTTTAAAGGCCGAGGCGTAGGCAACGCAACGGATCTGGTAGAAGTGAAGGGCAAATACTACCTCATTGGGGCGGGCAAAGTGCAGAAGCTGAACGTAGGGCAGAAAAAATTCGACGCCATCGAGGTCAAGCACACCTTCCGCCGCTCCCTCGCGCCGGAGTTTGAGCAGATGTTTTACGAAACTTGGGCCAACATGGAGGAGAATTTCTACGACAAAGACTTCCACGGCGTAGACTGGCCCGCCATGCGCGACCGCTACGCGGCCTTCCTGCCCCACATTACCAACCGCGCCGACCTGCGCCGCCTCACCAATGACTTACTGGGCGAACTGAACACCTCCCACTTCGGCTTCAACTCACGCGGAAAGGAAGAAAGCACCAAGCAGGGCGCACAAACCCTCTCGCTCGGCCTAGAATACGACGCCGCCAACCCCTACCAAATCTCCGCCATCCTAACCGACGGCCCCGCCGACCGCAACGACGTAGACCTCCGCCCCGGAGACCGCATTAAAGCCATTGACGGTACGCCTGTAAACCCAAGCATGAACCGCGAAATGTACCTCAGTCGCCCCAGCATCGACGGGTCGGTTGCCATTATGGTAGACCGTGGAGACACGACAATTACCACCCGCCTGCACCCCCGCAATTACTTCAGCGAACGCAACAACCGCTACGACGAATGGGTAGACCTGAACCAGAAAACGGTAGATGAAAAGACGGACAAGAAGATCGCTTACGTCCACATGAAAAACATGACCGGCGGCCAACTCGATGCCTTCCTGAACGAGATGGTCTCCGAAGGCCACCAACGCGAAGGCTTAATCTTGGACCTCCGTTACAACACCGGCGGCAACGTACACGACGCCGTGTTGCAGTTCCTGAGCCAGCGCCCCTACCTCAAGTGGCAGTACCGCGCGGGCAAGCGCGCCAACCAGCCCAACTTCGCCCCCGCTGCCCGCCCGATCATCCTGATGATCAACGAGCAAAGCCTCTCCGATGCGGAAATGACAACGGCGGGCTTCAAGGAGCTGGGCCTCGGCACGGTAGTAGGTACCCCTACCTACCGCTGGATCATCTTCACCTCCGGCAAAGGCTTGGTAGACGGCTCGTTCTACCGCCTCCCAAGCTGGGGAACTTACACCCTCGACGGCAAAAACCTGGAGAAAACTGGCGTGGAGCCCGACGTCCGCATAGACAACACGGCCGCCGACCGGGCTACGGGCAAAGACCCACAACTAGACAAGGCGATTGAGTTGGCCCTGAAGGGGTTGGAGCGGTAAACCAAAGAAAGGATCGCGGATTTCGACGGATTGCGCGGATCTACACAGATTTTGTAACGAAGGAATCAGTGTTCATCCGAGTAATCCGCCTAAATCGGCGATTCAAAGATGGGCGTAAAGTCGGCTATCCCACCGAGATCTGAAACAAACAAACCGGCTCGCCGTGGTAGTGCTCCGGCAGGCCATCGGTGTTCTGCATGGGGAACATGCCGAGGAAGTCGAAGCCGGCTTCGGTGTAGTGTTTGATGAGGCGTTGGTTGTCGCCGAGGGTATCAAGGCGGACGTAGTCTTTGCCGAGGGCTTCGGCATGCGGGATGGCCCATTCTACGATGGTGCGGACGAAGTTGAGGCCCCGAAAAGCGGGGTTGGTCGCGATGCGGTGGATGTATACGGCGGGGTCTGCGTTGCGGGCTTCCCAGATCTGCTCGTCGGAGAAAGTGGTGGCCCAGACGCAGGCTACCTCGCCATCGACGACGAGTTTCCATTGGTGGTTTTCGGCGATTTCGCGCCGGACCATCTCCGGGTCGAACTCCGGCCAAACGACGACGGTGCCGATCTTGCGCTGGTGGTTGGCGGCGTGGCGGTAGAGGGTGAAGATGGTGTTGAAGTCTTCGGTGGTGGCGTTTTGGATGGTCATGGATGTGTTTTTGTGGTTTTTGTTCTTATGTGCTTTCTGTGTTAAGCCTGCCGCGTTTTAGTTAGCTTCTGAGGCGCGCAATACAGCAGATAAATGTGGCAAATCTTGACACAGAAGACACATAGAAACAAAAGACACAAAAGCATGGCAAGCGTTACATCGAGAGAGACTTTCGTATCTCTGTGAATGTAGTTTTGTGGTTTTTGTTCTTGTGTGCTTTCTGTGTTAAGCCTGCCTCGTTTTAGCCAGTTTATGAGGCGCGCAATACAGCTGATAAATGTGGCAAATCTTGACACAGAAGACACATAGAAACAAAAGACACAAAAGCATGGCAAGCGTTACATCGAGAGAGACTTTCGTATCTCTGTGAATGTAGTTTTGTGGTTTTTGTTCTTATGTGCTTTCTGTGTTAAGCCTGCCGCGTTTTAGTTAGCTTCTGAGGCGCGGCCGCAGGTGCAATGAAAGGTTTAAGGCAACAGACCGAGCTTCCATCTTTGCTTTTCAAAAGCCATCTTTGCACCTGCGGCCGCGCCCAAAATACTACCTTATGATTGAAACAACCTCCACACTTTCCCGCTCCGACGAAGATATGAACTACGGCAATATCTACTACACCGTCTTCCCTGTACGTGCGGCGGATGTGACGGAGATAACGGCAAGGGAACACAACGCCTCCCGCATACTGGTCAACATCAACGGCCAGGGGCAGATAAGTTGCGCCCTGATGCCCAACGGGAAAGGAGACTACTTCATCACCGTCAGTAAGGAGGTGCGCAAACGCTTTGGCCTAGAGCTCGGCGACGAAGTAGCCCTCATCATTTCCCCAGACGACAGCGAGTACGGCATGCCCCTCTCCGAAGAACTCGTTGAACTCTGGGCCGTAGACGAAGAAGCCTACCGCGTCTTCCACCTCCTGACGCCCGGCAAACAACGGAGCCTAATCTACCAAATAGCCAAGCCCAAAGGCGCAGCAACCCGGATCAAGAAAGCTGTCCAGATCAGCGAATACCTCAAGAGCGTAAACGGCAAACTAGACTATAAAGAACTGAATGCTTACATGAAGGCAGACAATGCGAACTGGTAAGTTCTTGGGGGCTTTAGCCCGAACTGTCATTACCTTGTGCCCATGGCCGACTCCCCAGACTTCTACACCATCCCCGCCCGCTCCTCCGCCGGAGAGTTCCGTGACCGAGGCAGCAAATTCGTTGCCGCGCTGCGGCACGTCCGGACCGAGGAAGAAGCCCTGGCCGTAGTCGAAGAGCAAGCCAAGTTGCACTTCAAGTGTAACCACCACTGCTACGCCTACCGCCTCGGCCCCGGCCAAGACCGCTGGCGCGCCAACGACGACGGCGAGCCCTCCGGCACCGCCGGAAAACCCATCATGGGGCAGATTGATAAGGCGGGATGGAGCGACGTGGTGATCGTGGTAAGCCGTTACTGGGGCGGTACCAAGCTCGGTGCCTCCGGCCTGATCAATGCTTACCGGGAGGCGGCGCGGCTGGCCATTGAAGAAGGGGAGCATACCCTGCAACCGCTCACCACGGCGGTCATCCTCCGCTTCGGCTACGAGCTGATGAGCCCCGTGATGTCTGCCCTCTCCGCCCTAGAGTTGGAGATGGCTGAGCAGGACTTTGGCGCTACCGCCGTCGTGAAGCTGGAGTTGCCGCGCAGTACCGTTCCGGGAACGGTTCGGGCGCTCAAGGCGGCCATCGGCGGTGTTTACTTGGAGGAGGTGGATGAGGAGTTTGCGGTAGAAGGGCTGGAACTA
>CALEDI010000184.1 GCA_937949535.1 uncultured Lewinella sp.
AGTCGAATTCTTTTTTGTCACTGCTTTAAAGGAATAATTTGGTTATTAGAACCAGTGTTTGTCTCTTGATAAGATTGACGCTAATTCTACAACAAAAAAGTTCGCCTGTCGAGTTTGGAGACTACACCCGAGGTGTGAAACGGCGTTCGTGTAAACTTATGTATATCCCGTAGGCCGGAGGCCCTCAACCCAGTAGTTGAACCCTAGTTTCTAGCTCCCTAACTCCCAAGCCCAAGCCGTCCGCATGATTTCTTCTACGCCTCGGGCGGGTTCCCATCCGAGTTCTTTGGTCGCTAGGCTGCGGTCGGCATAGACCGCGATGACGTCTCCGGCGCGGCGCGGGCCGAGTTCGTAGTTGAGTTTTGTGCCACTCACTTTCTCGAAGGCATTGATGGCTTCCAGTACGGTGAGGCCCTCCCCGATGCCGAGGTTGAATAAGGACGGGTTTTTGGTTCCTTTCCCGCCCATCACATAGCGCAGGGCGAGGGTATGGGCATGGGCGAGGTCTTGTACGTGGATGTAATCGCGCACACAGCTGCCGTCTCTGGTATTGTAGTCGGTCCCGAATACTTTCATCCCGCCGCGTTTGCCGGCGGCGGTTTGGGTAATAACGGGTACCAGGCTGGTAGCAGGGTTGCTGGGGTCTTCACCAATTTTGCCGCTTTCGTGCGCTCCGGCAGGGTTGAAATAACGCAAGAGTACGGCCTTGAAATCGGGTACGGCTTTGCAGTAGTCTGAGATCATATCTTCGCCCATTTGCTTGGTGAGGGCGTAGGGGCTTTCGGCTACTTTTCGAGGTGTGGCTTCCGTCACGGGCAGCTCGTCGGCGTTGCCGTAAACGGAGCAAGAACTGGAAAATACCAGGTTACTGCTGCCCTGAAGGCGAAGGCCTTCAATGACGTTGAGCAAGCTGTTGGTGTTGTTGCGGTAGTATTCCAACGGTTTGTCTACGCTTTCCCCCACCAGTTTGTAGGCTGCGAAGTGAATTGCACCGTCGAATTTTTCTTTGTCGAACATCGCTAAAGTTGCCGCACGATCAGCTAGGTCAACTTCGTAGTTCTTCACCCGGACACCGGTGATGGCCTCAATCCCGTCTAGCGTAGTAGGGCGAGAGTTGTGGAAATTGTCGACACTAACGACCTCGAAGCCGTTTTCAAGCAGGTCCACAATTGTATGCGAGCCGATATAGCCGGTTCCTCCGGTGACTAGTATTTTCATGTTGTGTTAGGTTAGACAGGTTGCAGGTTGCAGGTTGCAAGTTACAGGTTGCAAGTTGCAAGTTGCAGGTTGCATTGGGGCAAACGCATCAAAAACGTAAAATCCCCTCAGCCCCCGAAGAAGGGAGTTAAACCTGTTGAAACGCTAAATTCGACCGATACCGTAGTTTATAGTCAGTTGCCCCCTTCGGGAGCTAAGGGGGCTTAAAAGAGCGATTAAAATTTTGATGCGTTTGCCCTATTGTTGCATGCGTGACCTGCAACTTGCAACCTGCAACCTGCAACCTCTTAATGATGCAAGCGTATCTCCTCCTCCGGAATATCAATGCCCATCCGCGCCATCAAGGCAGTGGCGTTGAAGCTTTGGCAAACGCCGGGGTGGAGTTTATAATCGAAGACGAGGTCTCCGGAGGGGGAGACTTGTACTTCCATCGCGAAGTTTTCTACCCGGCTGCCGGGTTCGGCCTCCAAGGCACCGAGTTCGAGGTCGTGAGTAGCGATGATGCCCGCTCCGCGCTCTCGGATGAGCTGGCGGATGAGGGCGCGGCTGCCGGTATGCCGATCTCGGGAGTTGGTTCCTTTCAAGATCTCATCGAGGAGGAAGAAAACTTCTCGGTCGGGGTTACTGACGGCTTCAATTATGGCTTTTAGGCGTTTGAGTTCGGCGTAGAAGCTGGAGGTGGATTCGCTTAGGTCGTCTTGGGTGCGCATGCTGGTCCAGACGGTTAGGTTTTGGGGAGTGCGGAGACCCCGGACTGCGTCCGGGGAGATCCGAGGGGGGATCGCTACGCGATCGCTGGCGTTGGAGTGCCCCCTAGCCCCCAAAGAGGGAGTTGTGCCCGCACCCCGGACTGCGTCCGAGGAGATCCGAGGGGGGATCGCTACGCGATCGCTGGCGTTGGAGTGCCCCCCAGCCCCCAAAGGGGGAGCAGTGTTGGAGGCGAAACCAGTGTTTTCGTCTGCTAGGGCGCAGACGGGGCCACCGGCGTTGGCGAGGATCAGGTTGATGCCTACGGTACGCAACCAAGTGGACTTGCCGGCCATGTTGGAGCCGGTGATGAGGTGGATGTGGCCGTCGGTTTTGATGCTGAAGTCGTTGGTGATGCGGCCGGTTGGGGGGAGGAGGGGATGGCCGAGGCCGTTGGCCTCCACGAGGGGTTTGTTGGTGAAGATGGGGTCTGGCCAGTGGGGGTGGTTGAAGCGTAGGGTCGCCCAACTGACGAGGGCGTCGGTTTCGGCGAGGGCGGCGAGCCAACCGGGTAGGTTGGCTTTGTGTTCGTCTCGCCACACATCGAGCCTACGGAGTTGGTTGAGGCTCCAGAGGCCGCCGACTTCGAGGAGGATGGAGAAGGGGTTGTAGCGCACATCGAGCTGGCTGATGAGGTAAGAGAGGCGGGAGAGTGCTTGCTGCGGGTTGCCGGTGAGCTGGAGGCCGCCGGGGCGGGTTTCGGCGTGGTGGAGCAGGGCGGCGTAGATTTTTAGGAGGCCGCCCATTGCGGCGGTTTGGGTGTGCTCGGCGGCAACAATGTCTTGGTATTTGCGGATGAGCCAGACGGCGGGTAGTAGCCCCAGTACGCCGAGTTGCCAAGGCGTCATGAAGAGCATCCAAGCAAGGGAGGCTAGGGTGAAGAGCGGAGCGAGGAAGAGGAGGCTGCGCGTCCAGTCTGTTGGAGCAACGGCTGGGCGTTGCAACCAGCCGAGGAGACGGTCGAAGTTGCCGATATCGTCGTTGAGGTCGTGGCCGAGGGTTCGGAAGCGTAGGCACCAGCCGGGGCTGTGCTCCATTAGCTTACTTTGCACCCGCGTTTGCGCCGCCTCTTCCTCGTCGTGCTTGCCCATCAGGGCATCGGCGAGGCGACTCCGCCCCGGCGCAGTAACGGTCCGGTTGAGGAACTGGAAGAGCGAATGCGGGCCAAAAATATCGAGATCGACCGAGAAGGGGTGTTGCGGATCCAAAAAATCCGCCCCACCATCAAACGCCTTAAAATCGTGCTTCAGCGCAAGCAACTCCCCCTCGGCCAGCGCGGCCGTAACGGCCGCCTCCCGCGCATCCTGCTGGATCCGCAAATGCTTGCGGACGCCAAGTACAAGTAAGGGAATGGTAGCCAAAAACACCACCAAACCAACCAAAAAGTGGTTACTAAACAATACGATCAGCAAGGCCAACCAAGCAATAAAAACCACCAAACGAACCAGCGCTAAGCGGTCGTAACGGCTTTGGAGTACCTGCGCTGCTTTGGCGTTCTCGGAGGATGTTTGCTGGTAAAAATTGGTGAGGTTTTGCATCAGCACAAAGGTACGGAGTGCGTCTCTGAGTTAGTGATTAACTTTGCGCCATGCTAAGTCCCTACGTCTTTCAGGTTGCCACCCCTTTCAGTACTGGCACTGGTGTATACTTGCCGGAGTTCGGTCTGGTGGTAACCAACGAGCACGTTGTCCGTGACAACTCAACGGTGGTGGTTGGTAGTGAGGACACTTCCGAACAACTGGCTAAGGTGGTTTACCTTGATTCATACTATGATCTTGCTTTCCTAAAGCCGAGCGATAAGCCAACCCTGCCGGCCTTGCTGTTGGCTACTACTCCTTTAGCTGTAGGTGAAGTAGTGACGGCCGTTGGCCAACACTTTGGGCATCCGATACGGGTGAGTGATGGGCGGGTACTTGAGTTGGACCATGGGCACCACGGCATCAGCTTCATTCTCCATGATGCCTGGCAGGAGGCGGCGCACTCTGGCGGTCCGCTTTTCAACAGCAAGGGAGAGTTGGCGGGCATCAATATGTACGATATCCAGGAGGGCAAAGGCCGCGCACTCAGCTTGCCCGCTGAGGTAGTGGTGCAGTGCCTCAAAGATTATTCCGAAGGAGATGGACACGCAGCTGCGCGCTGCTTCGGTTGCCAGTCGGTCATCTATGAGACTTCAGTGAACCCAACGGGTTACTGCCCCAAGTGTGGGGCGGAGCTTACGTTGCCGGGGATGGTGGAAGACTACCAACCCACTGGCGTCTCCGCCACCGTAGAAGCCATCATCAAAACCGCAGGCCACTCGCCCCAGATGGCGCGCCGAGGGCCAAACCTGTGGAGCATCCGCCAAGGCAGCGCGATCATCCAACTGGCTTACCACGAAGATTCTGGTCTGGTAACGGGAGATGCTTACCTGTGCTCGCTTCCCGATTTGCCAAATGCAAACTTGTTTGCCTTCTTGTTGCGGGAGAACTGCAAACTCCAACAGCTTACTTTTTCTACTTTTGGGCGAGACATCGTTTTGTCTTTACTGATCTACGACCGTTACCTTACCGTAGAGACCGCACTGCCGAGGTTCGAGCATTTATTCGCAAAAGCGGATGAGTATGATAATGTATTGGTCGATAAATTTGGTGCGAAATGGCTCTAAGGGACAGGAAGAAATAAAATCACGCTTTATCTATTTCCCCATCTCTACAACCATCGCCCTACCCTAACCAACAACTCAAACCAACGATGAAGAATTTATTCCTTTTACTTTTTTACGCCTTAGCTACGGGCCTCTCCGCTCAGGAAGTGGTCGGTGTAGAGATACAAGACATACAGTCTCGTTTCATCCTTTCTCTTGGGCTTCCGTATACTGCCGATTACGACGTTCAGAACTATAAAGTACAATACACCACAACGGACGCCTTCGGCCAGCCCGATACCGCCAGCGGCCTAGTGGGCATCCCCGTTGCTACAGATGATTACATCTTCCCCGTTGGGGTTTACAACCACGGAACGGTAGGGGAACGCGAAGCGGTGCCTAGCCGTGCGGGCGTGACAGAACGCTTACTTGTTGCGGCCATTGCGACCAAAGGCTACGTTACCGTTGCACCCGACTATCTGGGGCTGGGAGATAGCCCCGGGACGCACCCTTACGTCCACGCAGCTACCCAGGCCAGCGCGGGCCGAGACATGATCATTGCCGTAAAGAAATGGCTGGAGGAGGATGGCATAGTTGCCGTCAACGATCAGCTGTTCATCACGGGGTACAGCCAAGGCGGCCACGCTGCCGCTGCCCTGCACCGAGACATCGCTACCAACCCGGGAGACGATGGGCTGGTGGTTACCTCCGCCAGCCACCTTTCCGGCCCGTACAGCATTTCCGAAGTAATGCTCGGTACGCTCTTCCAGGAAGGCAACGCCACTTTGCCGGGCTACATCGCCTACACCTACATCAGCTACAACTATGTGTATGGCCTTTTCGATGACCTATCGGAGGCTTTCGTTGAGCCGTACCTGACCCCAATTCAGCAGTTTGCGGATCTGGAGACTACGCTGGATGAGTTCAATACCGAACTAGAACAACTGTTGCAAGCCAACGGCGCTCGTTTGGAGGCGGTCTTTCAAGACTCCATCCGGGAGGTTCTTGAAAGTAGAGACCCGACCCACCCCATCAATATGGCGCTGGCGGATAACGATACTTATGACTGGGCTCCGGAGGAGCCTACGCTTATTTTTTACTGTACTGAAGACGAGCAGGTTCCGTTCCGAAACGCGATTTTGGCTGATTCGGTGATGCGGGCAAACGGTTCTACCAGCGTCACGCTGGAGTCTGGCGGTGCGCGTACCCACGGCGGATGCGTCTTACCAGCCATCGTTGCTACCATTGCGTTTTGGGACCAATACATAGACATCGTGAACAGCCTCGGCGAGCCGGTGTCTCGGCCAGACCTCAAGCTTGCGCCCAACCCCGTATACGCGGGCGGCGAACTAAGGCTAAGCGGGTTAGAAGCGGCCAGTGCTCCTTTCACACTCTACGAAACCTCCGGGCGGGTAGCGATGCAAGGCGTGACGGATGCTTCGGGAAGCATCCGGTTGGCGCAGCATTTGAGCAGTGGTCTGCATGTGCTTCGGCTTGGGCTTCGGGATGGGACTTCTGTCGTTCGGCGGGTTGTGGTGCGGTAGTTGAGGGGCTACTACACCTTCCACTTCAACAACACCAGCTCTTCCGGATCATTAGGCAACCGGATCAACTCCGGCTCTCGCTCAAAGCCAAGCTTTGCTAGTAGGCTGAGGCTTGGTTGGTTGCTTGGCAGGGTGATGGCGAGCAACTCCGTGTGTCCGTGCGCAACGGCGAAGGCTAAGTTGGATAGGGAGGCTTCGTAGGCGTAGCCTTGGTTGTGGTATTCTTCGAGGAAAGCGAAGCCGAAGTCTGGTGTGTCCAGCCCCGGGCGGTCATACACGCCGGTGTTGCCGATGATGGTGCCGTCGCTTTTCAGTACGCAGAGCATTGGGCCGCAGCCCGGATGTGCGTAGGCGGGGAGGAGCTTTTCGGTGATGTACTTCTGGGCATCATCGAGGGTGTAGACGCCTCGGTCGCCGATGTTGTCTAGCCAGCCCTTGCTGGTCAGGAGCTTGAGGATGAAAGGCGCGTCTTCTAGGGTTGCGCGGCGGAGGTGTAGCCGTTCGGTGGGGGCGGGGAGGTTCATGGAGCACAATATAATAATGAGGATATTGGGTTAGCGGTCCTTAACTTGCGTAACGAACACAAAAAACAGACCTTGCACCCGCGCCCGCGCCCTGATAGCTATCAGGATTCAGTTATCAGGGTTCAGGCTACCGCTGTTACATTTAGCCGCCTGAATCCTGAACGCTGATTGCTAAAACTAAAGTTCCCTTAGTTCTTTTACGTATGAAACTACTCACTTTCCTAGCCCTTCCCTTATTGTTGTTTACCCTCGCTTGCAAAACAGAAGCGGCCGAAAACGCCATTCCTTGCGAGGCTGGCAACCACTTAAACGACCTTGTTTCCTTGCCAGACGGGACCGCCCTGCGGGTTATTGAAGTGAACGATTATTTTTGTCCTTGCAACGTTCAGTGTGTTTGGGGCGGCTACCTCGAAGTGATCGTACAAGCCGAAGGCACCAACCGTGGGCCAGACACAATCGGTTGGCAAAACCGGGTAGCTACCTATGGCGATTACGCCGTCACCCTTGGCGAAATCTACAACCAACCCGACTGCGGAGGGCGCCTAGCGGCAGAAGCTTTTTGCTTTGAAGTTCGGGTAGAATAAACCGACGGGCTCCAAGCGGGAGCTTGAATTCTTATTTCTGACGGCTGGCTTCTACCTTAGTGCTCATGAAAAACGTCCTCCTCCTCTGTCTCGCCCTTGCGCTCTGCGCCTGCGGGCAAAACGAAACGGCATCTATGGAAGCCTCCACCGAAAAAACTTCCACTACCGCCGCAAACCAAGATACGCCCGAATACGCCATGGTTATCCACGGCGGCGCGGGCACCATCCTGAAGAAAAACATGACCCCAGAGAAAGAAGCGGGCATCCGGGAAGCCATGAACGCCGCCCTCAACGCCGGAGAGGAAGTGCTGAAGGCCGGCGGCTCCGCCGCCGACGCCGTAGAAGCCACCATCTGGGTGATGGAAGACAGCCCCCACTTCAACGCCGGCAAAGGCGCCGTATTCACCAACGCCGGCATCAACGAAATGGACGCCAGCTTCATGACCGGCCACGACCAAAACGCCGGCGCCGTCGGTGGTGTTACCAACCTCAAACACCCCATCAGCGCAGCACGCGCCGTGCTCGAAAAATCCGAACACGTCCTCCTTTCTGGGAAAGGCGCCGAAGCCTTCTCCAAACTCCAGGGCCTCGAAACCGTAGACCCCAAGTACTTCCACACCGACTTCCGCTGGAACAGCCTACAAAAAGCCCTCGAAGGCGAACGGGTAGACCAAGAAAAGCTGGAAGGTAACCGCATCATCACCGACATCGACCATAAGTACGGAACCGTAGGCTGCGTCGCGCTAGACAAATCCGGCAATATCGCCGCCGGGACCTCCACCGGAGGCATGACCAACAAACGCTACAACCGCCTCGGCGACAGCCCCATCATCGGGGCCGGAACCTACGCCGACAACGCCACCTGCGGCGTGAGCTGTACGGGCTGGGGCGAGTTCTTCATCCGTTACGCCGTCGCTTACGACGTACACGCCCGCATGGCCTACGGCAACGCTTCCGTTCAAGACGCAGCGGATGCTGTCATCAATAAAACCCTCGTCGCCAAAGGTGGCACCGGCGGCCTCATCGCGCTCGATGCTCAGGGCAACGTTGCCATGCCGTTCAATACGGCGGGGATGTACCGGGGCTACTTGAAGGCTGGGGGAGAGCGAGAGATTCTCTTTTACGAAGAATAGTAGTGTAGTGTAGTAGTAATGTAGCCGCTACCCGACTACCGTACTACATTACTATCATACTCCCCCGCAATCCAGTCTTTCCCTTCCAGCGCGGCGGCGGCTTCGGGGGCTACGCCCCGCTTCCAGCGGCGGTGCGTCCAGAGCCAGGGCGTTGGGTCGCGTTCGATTTCTTTTTCTGCTTGGCGGGCGAAGGCTTCCGTGATGAAACCGGGTTCGGTGTTTTTGGGGTCGTCTGTGATAGGGAGCAGGCGAGTCACGTAATGGCCGCGCCCAACCATTCGTAGGGTAGCGTAGAAGACGGGGCGGTTGTACCGAACGGCGTAGCGTTCGGGGCCCATCACGAAGCTGGTGGTTCGGTTCAGGAAGCGCGTCCAGTGTATTTTGTACCAAGCGGCGTTGCTGGGGGATTGGTCGGCAACGAAGAAGTCCATCGACAGGTCAAGGGGTTTTTCTTCGAAGTACACATCAACGGCTCGGCGAGAGACGAGGTGGGTTCCCGTTCGGCGGCGGTTGCCGTGGATTAGTCCGTCCAGGGTTTCGTTTTTCAAGGGGGAGTAAATCCCCGTGACGGTGAACGGTTTAAACTGTAAGGGGAAGGCCAGGGCAGCAATTTCCCAGTTCGAGTAATGCGCTCCGCAGATGATGACGCTCTGCCCCGCTTCGGCGTAGGGGGCTAGTATTTCCGGATTCTCTACCACACAGTGTTTTCTTATCTGTGCTTCGGGCATCGAGAACAGCTTGACGGACTCGGCCATACTGTCGAAGAAGAAGCGGTAAAATTTTTTTACCTGAGCTTCTACTTGGGCTTCCGTCCAGGTGGGGAAGGAGCCTCGGATGTTGCCGTACACCACCTTGCGGCGGTACTTAAACAGTCGGAATCCGATCCAGTAGAATACCCGTCCGATGCCGTAAAGTACGGATAGCGGTAGCCAGCTCAGGGGCAAGAGAATACAGTAATACAGCAAGTAGGCCATAGTGGTGGCGAAGGTACGAAGCCGTGAGGGCATCCTTTGCTAGGAAGCTTTCTTTGCACCTGCGTGCGCGCCTATTCTAGCATTTTCTCTAGCCGTTCCCGCACCATCTTGAGCCGATTAATAACTTCCTCCTTGCCCACAACGGGTTTCTTGGCTTGGGCAATTTCCTTTCGTGCGCCTTCTATCGTAAAGCCGCGCTCTTTCAGGAGGTATTCCACTTCTTCCAGTTGCTTGATGTTCTCTTTGGTAAAACGGCGTTCTCCCCGGCTGTTTTTATTGGGTTTGATGTGCTTAAACTCCGACTCCCAGAAGCGAAGCTGGGAGGCATTGACGCCGAGCCGTTCGGCTACTTCGCCGATGGAGTAGTACAGTTTCAAATCGTCGTCAGGCTTACCCTTGGCCATGGTTTAGCGGTTTGGTTCGTGGCCTTAAGTTAGGGCTTATTTTAGGGAGTAGCTTAAGCATGGGGTTAGATGAAGGCTTCAGATTCCCCATCCGTGCTTATCTTACCCCCTTAGCGCATACCTATATTTCACAGCTTAACGTACATGCAAGGACTCTGGAGAAGACTCGTCACCGCCGTAATTTTCGTCATCATCATGGCCGCAGGCCATCTTACTGGCCCGTATACCTTCGCGGCCCTGTTCCTGATTATTGCGGCTGGTTGCCTCTGGGAGTTCTTGGGCCTCACGCTGGATTTGCACACGCGGCGTGATAAAATCCGGAAGGTCTTTGGCGTCATTCTCGGCCTGTTGCCCTTCGTACTCGTCACAATTCTTAAGCTGCGTCGGGTGATTGATCCGGAGGCCTTCATTACCATTTCGGCCCTCCTTTTCTCGCCCTTCGTTTTCATGATTTTCATTTACGAGCTCTACAGCAACAGCAAGGAACCCTTCGCCAACATCGCCTTCATGATTTTGGGGCTTTTCTACATCGGCATCCCGTTTGCGCTCGTCAATTTCATCGCTTTTGACGGCGACGAGTTCCGCAACCGTACCGTTTTTGGTCTTTTAGTCCTCACTTGGGTCAACGATACTGGGGCCTACCTTACCGGTAGTATGATTGGTAAAACGCCGCTATTTCCGCGCATTTCGCCCAAGAAAACTTGGGAGGGTAGCATCGGTGGCCTCCTCACTACCTTACTTTTTGGTTGGGGGCTCAGCTTTTTGTTTACCGAAATTCCCGTTACGCAGTGGCTCGGCTTGGCCGTCATTGTCGGCATCTTCGGCGGCCTCGGCGACTTGGTAGAGAGCATGCTCAAACGCAGTGTAAACGTAAAAGACAGCGGCAACCTCCTCCCCGGCCACGGCGGCCTACTTGACCGTTTCGACGCCTTCATCTTCGTCGTCCCCTTCGCCGCAGCCTACTTACTTTACTTCCGTTAGTCTTTCTGGCGCGCACGCAGGATGCAAGGAAAGTTAAAAGGCAATGCTCCCATGAATCACTTCCAACACCAGCTATCGCGTAGCGATTAGCCCCATACAATACTATCACATATGTAACACCTCCAACATCCGCTATCGCGTAGCAATTATCCTTCGGATCTCCCCGGACGTAGTCCGGGGTTTCGCGCCCCCCCCCCTTTGAGAAGACTCCCCCTTTGGGGGCTGGGGGGCTTAAACCCCACCCCTCCCGTGATCTCCTCCCCCGACGACCTCCTCCGCCTAGCCCCCGACGCCAAAAGCCTCGAAACCGGCCGCAAACTCTTCTACAGCCGCCGCTGGCGGCTGGTAGGCGGAGACGGCCAGTGGCTCTGGGGAGAGTTCGTCTACGGCCCCAACCCGATGGGTAAAGCCATCGAGTCTGCGGTTCAGCTCACGACCGGCAAGTTCGTATGTAGTTGCCGGGCGCGGCAGCGCCCCTGCGCCCACGGCCTCGCCCTCGTCTTGATGCTCAAGAACGCCCAAGAACGCATCAGCGTAGCCCAGCCGCCGGCCTGGGTGCGGTCTGTTCAGTTCGTCGCAGACCGAACCGCAAAACCCGTTACCAACGTCCTCGCCGCCGACGACCGCTTCGAGCAACGCCTAGCCCTGATGACCAGCGGCGTCGAAGAACTCGAAGTCCGCCTGCTAGACATCGTCCGGCGCGGCATCGCCGATACCCTCGCACAAGGGCCAGAACTCTTCCTTGCCGCAGCCGCCAGACTAAAAGACGCCAAGCTCTCCGGCCCCGCCGGGCACCTTCGCCGGATCGCCCTCCTCGGTCCCGACGGGACCGAAGCCGAGATCGCCCGTGCTCTAGGCGATCTCTACCTATTCGTCCGCGCCTGGAAAAACAAAGAAGAACTCTCCGTGAAGCAACACGACGAGTTGCTCCAGTTCGCGGGCATCTCCACTAAGAAAGACGACATCCTCCAGCAGCCCGGTCTGAAAGACCACTGGCTAGTTATGGGCGTCGTGAATGGGCAGGAAGAAAAGCTCCGCTTCCGGAGGGTTTGGCTGCGAGGCGAACAAAGCCGCCGCTTCGCCTTGCTGATGGACTACGCCTTCGGCGAACGCCCCTTCGAGCGGGCGTGGCCGCTGGCCACTTCCTTCGACGGGACGCTCCATTACTATCCCGGCAGCTACCCCCAGCGCGCCGTCTTTCCCTCGCCTATTCCAGGCGGCAGGCCCTACGATGGGCTCGTTGGGTATACCTCTTTTGTAAATATGCGGGCCAATTACCAAAAGGCACTCACCTTCAACCCTTGGCTCTACGCCTACCCCGTCTATCTCCAAGAGGTCCGCCCTGCGAAGCACGGCCCAGACAAAGTATTACTTGATGCCGAAGGGGAAGTCATCCATTTTCATACCGATTACCAGAATTTTTACACCCTCCTCGCCATCAGTGGTGGCGGGCCGATGTCGCTCTTTGCCGAGTTTGATGGGTACCGGTTGTTGCCGTTGGGGGTGGTTTCGGAGATGGGGTTGGTGGCGGGGTGATGCGGTATATGTGTTAACGTGAGGTTGGGGGTGCCCGGGCGCTCAAAGACACTTAAAACCCTCCGCTTCGCTACGGTTTAAGTGCGCTTTGAGACCCTAGAAACGTTTTAAAGGGTCTCAAAGCGCTTATGACAATGAAGCCGCAGGCGAAATTGGCACAAGTCTTTGAGCGCAACTGTTTAAAACTGGGACGACAAGCTCCTCGTAGGCGTTCCAAGAGAAAAATTACTATTTTAACGGCACCTTATCGTTGCGAAAAGGTAGCAAACACTTCGCTTTTAATAATTCATAGACCTAGATTCGCTGTCTTCGTAGCTTTGTAACCGACATCGGTAGAGCAACTTATTTTCATAAGTACCACAGGTAATTCATGGAATTGGAGAATATATCTGCTTACACAAACATCAATCTTTCCATATGGATAACTTATCCGCTTCAAGAATTTTAAAAACCGTCATATCAGACAGAATATTAATTGCACAATCATTATTATTATTAGCGCTTTGGTCTATCATAGAAATATCAATTCCGCTTGTTTACAAGCTAGTTATCGATAGAGGAGTTGCAGGCACCGGACAAGAATATGTTGTTTACATGATTTTTGTCCTCATAGCCTTATTGAGTGGTGGAGTTGTCGTAAGTATAACAAAAGACTGGGTACTAAGGTATATTGGCTGTAAAGTCGTATTCAATACTTTAACAAAGTACATTAGAGAGATTCTTGAAAAGAATCTACTTTTTTTCAAGCCAGGCATAGAGGGAAATTTGATCCAAAATGCAAATGACAGTTTAAGAATAGAAAAATTTTATGCTGAAAGTCTTTTCAACGGTGTAAACGAGCTAGTTAAGCTCGTTGTGTACATCGTTGTGTTGTCTAGTTTCAACCTGAAAATAGGATTTATTTATGTAGCTATTATTCTTATAATCGGACTTTCAACCCTGAGGATCATGAAGTGGAAGGAAAACGATGACAGTAAATTGTATTACCATTCTTCCCAGGTCAGGGTTCAACTAATAGAAATTGTTAAAGGCGTAAACGACATCAAAACCTTTAACCTTACAGACTATTTCATCTCCAAATGGGATGCGGTACAATTAAAGTTAGCCGAAGTAAGGGTCACATTATTGCTTATAGACAAGTTATTTAACGAAGGAACTGTGCTCCTTGAGCGTATTTCATCTACCGTAGTTTTTGGCTTTTTTTGCTTTATGGTAATCAGTGGCGACGTTTCTATTGGAACATTAATTGCCGTGCAGTACATTTTGCTGCAAACATCTAAAAGTTTTTCCATAGTATTTAAGATGATTCCTGAGTACCAAGAGGCTAAGTTATCAATCGACCGGATCAACTTGCAATTAAGTAAAAATGCTTCTTCACAATATGATACCTCACCTGCTTTTGATGCAACTGATCTCGCTTTAAAGAATGTATCTTTCACTTATCCTCAATCGGATAAAGGGGTTAGAGAAATAAGCCTACGTATTCCACCAGGCAGTAAAGTTGGTATTATAGGAGAAAGTGGTAGCGGAAAGTCTACCATACTCAAGTGTATAGCTGGGTTGTACGAGGTTAACGCAGGGGCCATTGAAATTAACGAGCATGATATACAACGTGTGCCGAGAGCGGAGCTTTACCGTAACATCACCTACCTCTCGCAAGAGAGCTACATATTTAAAGGAAGCAATAAATATAACCTCTTACTGAACCACGATGACGCTGAGGAGAAAAAAGAGTCTTTAATCACAGCGCTGAAATTGAGTACACTATTGAAAGACGACAAGCACTATACAAGCTCAGAAATAGATGACTTTTTAAACCAAACAAGTAACGCACTAAGCTCCGGGCAAAAACAAAGGCTTTTGCTAGCGAGGTGTTTTGTTAAGGGCGGGAACATCTTGCTGCTTGACGAACCCACGAGCGCTCTTGACAACAAAACCGCCAAGAACGTAATAGCCAATATCCTCAAAACATACAAGGATCAAATCGTAATCATTGCAAGTCACAAACTACACCTCCTACAAGACCTCGACTACGTATACCTTGTAGACAATGGTAAAATAGTGAATCACGGAACACCTTCTGAAATTTTTGGCAATCAAACCTTTACAGTATATGACCAGCATTAATGATGAATTCATAGTTGACAAAGGAGTGTACCGAAAGGGCTGGCTCGTTATTATCCTAATCGCATCTGTATTGTTCCTTGTTTGTGGGTTCACAAAATTCAAGCAAACCATATCAGGCCAATTTGAATTGAGGGAAGTCGGGAACTACTCGGTTACAGCACCGACTTCAGGCGACTTCGTAAAACTAGTCAATGAAAATTCCTTCGTAGATTCAAACACCGTTATTGGCTACTATGCAGGACATTACAACTACCTATCTGTAATGAGCTTAAAAGAAAATCTTTTAAACTTCGACCACGATTCAGGTACAATTGGCGAATTTAAAGAGAACGACATCGGCCCATTCTTCAATAGGTTTTTAAGTCTTAAAGGCGGAATAATATTCCACAATCAATTAAAAAGCAACGTCGAAAAAACAAAACGAGCCGTACTTGAAAACAAGAATTCAGCCGAACAACTTTATCTAAACATGACAAGCCTTTCTAAAGAAATATTAGATTCGGCAAACCAAATTTCTAATGTCTACTCGGACATAATTAACAGAAAGCGTGTTCTTTATCAAGACAGTATACTATCAAAAGACGAATATAGCGCAATAGAAATCGCAAACTCACGATTACCCGAAAGTGCTTTGAGCGCTAGGATAGATGCAATTAAAAACGACTTAGCAGAAAGTAAATCGTTGTTAGATTCAGAAATGATGATCCTGAATGCTGTGCTCTCTCTCGAAAAGAGCAAAATTGAGCTTCTATCTAAAAGAGATCAGTTACTATCAGACATCCAATCATGGGAAGTTTTGTCCTTAATTCGTGCAAGAACATCCGGAAGGCTAAACTTCAATCCATCTAGCTTGCTCTTTGAAAACACCACTGCGTTTGTCAAATCAAACGAAAAATTAGCCGGAATTCAACCCGATAAAGGAAAGTATCTCTGCAGCATAAAACTATCAAAGAGCGAAGTTTATAAAGTAGACACCAATCAGCGAGTGATTCTTAGAATTGATGAGTTCCCCTATCTCGACCACGGAACATTTGAAACCACCATCAAGGATGTAGCGGTTTCTTATTTTGACAACGAGTACAGGCTCAACCTTTACCTCTCAGCTGAAAATTCATCGTCGTTAGGCTCATCTATATCAGACATAGAAAAGGGTTCGGGTACCGCAGAGATTGTTGTCGACAAAGACAATTTGTTCATGACGATATATAAGCAGGTCCGATTTTTCTTCCAACAAGACTAGTGCAACACCTCAATTTTCCGGTTCACCACCCCATCTTCAGTAGTGATGGTGAGGGTATACATTCCGTTGGGGAGGTCTACGAGCGATAGCTCACGGTGGTTGGTATTGAGGCCCTGCTCAGAGCGCACTACCCGACCGGTAAGGTCGGTGAGTTGAAGCGCAGAGAACTGCTGCTGACCGTTGAGGTGTACCACCAACTGACCAGCAGTAGGGTTCGGGTAAGCTAAAAGTTTTTCGTCGAGGTAGGCATTCGCCTCAGCAGGAGGGAACTCACCTACCACCGTAGCTGGGCGCTTCTTGATTTTCAACTCGAAAGGATTGACCCGTACCGCGTTCAAGTGGCCAGCAGCGTTCATGGCTTGGCCGTTGTCTCCGCTACCAATAGTCGTGGTGATTTCACCCGCAGTTTCGGATAAAGGGCCATCGTAGGCTTCGTAGAAGCCGAAGACGTCTTCCGTAATTACGATGCTTAGTTCCCCAATTTTACCAAACCCGCTAACACCACCGTTACTAGTACGAGTCATTGCGGTATTAATAACACCAATTTCAGGGTTATTGTGTGAGGTTGAAAGAACAGGGCTATCATAACTCATCCAACCTCCTTCGTCGAAGAAAACACCTACCATCTCTGGAACAACAGTATTCAAATCATATTCAAATGAAAAGCGGAATCCGAATACATCTTCTGTAATCACAATATTGTTACCAGCGACAATATCTAAAACAACATGGTCGCCAAGTTCTACGTCTAATGGCCCATGAAGACTTAGTTCAAAATCTACGAAAGATTGAACGGCAGGACGAAGTCTATGCTGTAAGCCATAGTTCTCTATAATTACCTGAGTATCTAGGGAACTAACGACTTGGTCGCCGTTCGCATCAATGTACTTATGGTTGATACCATTCAGGTCATCGTTCCAGTCTTCACCGTACTGCGCAGCCCAACTAGAAGGCGTGGCGTTAAGGCGTGGCGTTCCGTTACTTCCCATAGCTAAGCCGATGGGCAAAAGGTCGCCAACATCCACAACACCATCGTTGTTGGTATCTCCGGGCCAAACACAGTCTTCCTCAATACAAGCATCTGCATTCGCAGCCGTTACATTCACCGATACGGTTACTTCCTTAGAGAATTCGCAATTGCCCGATTCATCCGCGTTGAGGCAGTAAAGCAGGGTCACTTCATCGGCTTGGTTGGCCGCAGAAGCAAGGGGGAGGTAGCTAAGTGCTCCCGTAACAGGGTCAGGTATGATCGAACCCAAAGAAGGAGGACTGACCACACTCCAAGTAGCCGCGCCACCTTCTGTATCGTACGTTAATTGAACGGGCGTTCCGGCAGGCGTAGTAAGGGTTGTTTCGCTTTCAGCCGGAGCGGAATTGGACACGAACACATAAACGGTTTGCAATTCTGGTTCACCGTCGCAGCCGGGAGGCATGGAGGAATACGTAAATTGATCTACACCAGACCATCCTTCGGGAGCGGAATAAAGCACTTCGCCTTTACGACCGGTCTCGGTAAGGGAGCCAAACTGTGGCGCACCAAAACTGATACAGTCGGCAAGGACACTGTACAGGTCGTTGTGTAGAACGTTGAGCGTTGTTGTACCTTCAACCGGAGCGTAAGCGCGGTCTTCGACCGCAAATTCATTAACATCAAGGTCTAGCACTGTGATGTGGAAGACCGTTGGGGATGAGGTTCCTGGGAACGCATATGAGAGGTACTCATCCCCGATGAAGCCTTCGTTTGGTTGGTAGGCCACTACTCCCTCGATGGAAAGCATTTCTCCTGAAACAGGCGCACCAATTGGGCTTGCATCGGCGGGAGCAAAGATGAATTGTGGGTGATCCCGGGTAGTAAATACCCGAACGGTATCTCCCGCAACGGCTGCACCATCGGGGCTAACGTTGATGGAGACCGTACCAAGGTCGCACTCTCCGAACGTACAAATTACGTAGTTGAGGTCGGTTAGCCCAGAGAAACCGGGCGCAGGCGTGAAGACAACTTGGTCGCCAACAATTTCGGCAGTTCCCGCATTCGTTACCGGTACAGAAACAAGTGAAATTTCACCAACATTAGACGTGTCGTTTTCCAAAACGGCAATCGTTACCGCATTTCCGGCGGTGGTAGAAGCTAAGTCGTGGTTGGCTTTTATTTTGGCTTCGTCTACGTTGATCGCAAACTCCGTGAAGGCTACGTTTACCTGAAAGGGGAAACTGACGAGCAACATATCATCAGTACCGAGGTAGTCCGCATGAGGAGTGTAAGTTAGCGTGTAGAAAGAAGTTGGGCCTTCTTCCAATTCAACGGTTCCGTGCTCTGGCGAACGCCCCATTGTAGGGACAAAACGAGAGAAGAATTCGTAGGTAACCGCTTGGTTCTTTACGGTCTGTAAATCCTCGAACCCCTGCGCGGAAACGTCGGAGATGACGACCGTCAAAAGGAGCAACAAGACCAACTTTAGCTGTCGTAAGTCCATGAAGGAGGTATTTTAAATCGGTTAAGACCACAATATAGCAATAAGCTAGGATGTATCGGTAAGTCGGGTCCTATTTTTACGAAATGTTCGTGAATAATTAAATTCCATCAAAAATAACGTGTTCGCTGAAAGTTAGGCCTTTAGCGCGTAAATTTGTGAACAATGAACAAAAAATCCAATAAGTTAATTAGCCTTTTGGCCAGTTTAAGCCGCCCCCAAAGACGTGGTTGCCGCAAGCTCATCCAGTCCGTTTACTTTTCGGGCAACGAAGACCTTGTGGCTTTCTTCGACGAGATTACGCGCAGGTTGGACAAAGGAAAGAGCCTAGACAAACAACAAGTTTGGCTAAGTGTTTTTGGCAAATCCAAGAAGTTCAACGATGTCCGATTTCGGAAGTACACTTCTGACTTGTTCAAGCAAATTCGAGAATTCTTGACCCAAGAGATGTTGCTAGAAGAGCCGGAGTTAAAGAATTACCTCTACCTCTCCGCGCTAGAAAAGCAAAACCCTGACAAACTAATTAGAGGAATTGAACGAAACTGGGAAAGCTATGCTCAAACAGGGCCAGTTTCAGACCATCATCATTACCTCTATCAACACTTACTAGAAGTTCGTAAGAAGTCCTTACTTAATTATGAGCACCGTCCCTACGATCGTTCAAACGTAGAGGAGGTCAGCTCTTCGCTAGATGTGTACTTCATCATTTCAAAATTAAGATCTGCGGCCGAAGCACAAAGCAGGGTGCAAACTGAAAAACATCAGTATGACCTAAAAATGGTTCCTCTGATTATTAACTATTTAGACAGTACGAAAAGCTACTTAAACAATACCTTAGTTGCTCTTCATTACTACATGTACAAGATGCTTAGATCTGCTGACGACACCGATTCCTACTATCGATATAAATCTCTAATACTTGCCAATTCTGAGGAGCTTTCTGTCCACGAATTCTCTCAGTTATTCAAACCGGGGCTAAACTTTTGTAGGAGACGTATTAACGAAGGCGTAAGCCCTTTCCTAAAGGAATATCTCGAAATATATCGTTTTGCCCTAGAGCGAGGGCTAGTCTACGACGATGGTATACTAGACCCCCTCCAATTCAGAAACACCATCCTAATTGCATTACGTCATGGAGATTACGATTGGGCTAAACACTACATCGAAAACTACCAAGACCGCCTCCCCGAAAAACAACGCGCTAACGCCGTAAACTACAACTCCGCCACCCTCTACTTCTACCAGAAAAACTACGACAAAGCACTAGACTTCCTACGCGATGTAGAGTACGAAAACACCACCTATAACCTCAACTCCAAAACGATGCTGCTGGCGATCTACTACGAGACCGACGCCGATACTGCCCTAGACTCCCTCTTCGATTCCATCACTGCTTACTTGAACAGGCATAAAGAGATCCCAGACATCAACCAACGTGCTTACCGCAACCT
>CALEDI010000185.1 GCA_937949535.1 uncultured Lewinella sp.
TCCCCTTCTCCTCTTTCCCGATGAGGTGGTGGCAAAAGCGGAGGTACAAAAAGCAGCAGCAGGCCGACCGGATGTGGCCGTGGGTGAGCGCCGAATGTTGCCAGATGGGTGCGATCCACTCCGCCACCGGCTTGTCGCGCAGGTAGGCGTAGAGGGGGAAGATGCGCATTAGGGCGCCGTTGCCGTTGTCCTGCTCCGTTGCGTTTTCGTGCCGCTTGGGTAAGCGTTCAAATTCTTCATCTTCGATGATATTCCTCAGCTCTCGAATTGATCTTCGGGTAGTATTACCAATGTCAAAGATTTGGTTTGCAGGTGTCCAGTAACCTTTCCAGACGTAATCAATCAGCCGCTTAGACTGGTCTACCAAGTCGAAGCTGCCGGTTGCCAAGCTCTCAGCTAGGCCGAAGGCCAAGCTGCTGTCGTCGGAGAAATAGCCCGGCGGCTGGTTGTAGGTGCCGTAGCCCCGGATGTCGGTCACGGGGTTTTTATCGAGTTGGCTTCGGGTCTGGAACTCTACGGGGACGCCGATGGCGTCGGCTACGGAGAGGCCCAGGAGGGCGGTGGTTATTGGGTTCATGGGTGGGTGGTTAAGGGCTAATTACGCTTCCGATACGTCTAATGCTAGCTTGCGTAACGTCATACTTTGCAGCAAAAACAGGCCACTGATTAACAGCCGCTCTGACTTCTTCTAAAACCGCCTTCGGTTTATTCACCCCAAACACATCAGCCAGTTCGAGTAAGTTGGCTTCTCCCGGCGACTTACTTTCTCTTGCCACCATCATGCTCTGGTAACCGTGGGAAGAATAGGAAAAAGTCAGGTCGTAAGCCGGAGCTAACTGCCACGCTCCCTTGCTGTCCATTAAGAAGGAAATGTTCTTGCTATGATCATCCAAGTTGTGGGAGCGATCCATCATATTGGTTGATCAAATAGTTTTTCGATTTCTGCCAAGTCCTCAATCGGCTGCAACACCTTGTCAAAATCTTCAAGATGGCCGAGAGAGCGGGACAGTTGTAGCAGGTGCTCAAGTGAAGTCTGGCCAGTCTGCTCAAAACGACGTAGGCTACTCAGCGAAACGCCACTAAGCTTCGATAATTTGACCTGAGAATACTTCTTTTGCTTACGAATCACTTGAAGTTTTTGACCAAGCTCTTTCATCACACGACGAGGAGTTCGGATCGTACTGTATGGCGTCATGATTACTCATATTTTGATAAAAATACGAAAAATAAGCGATAATTACCAATATTTGGATGTTTTTCAACTCAAATACTTAGCCACAATCGGCATCCGTCTGCCCATCCCGAAGCTCTTGCTGCTCACCCGCAGCACGGGCGCAGTCTGGTAGCGCTTGAACTCGTTGATGTTGACGAGGCGGAGGGTGCGTTTCACGAGGGCTTCATCGAAGCCCATCTCGATGATGTCTTGGGGGCTTTTGGTACACTCGATGTATTGGTAGAGAACGGCGTCTAGCTGGTCGTAGGGCGGCAGAGAGTCGGAGTCGAACTGGTCGGGTTTCAGCTCTGCGCTTGGGGGCTTGGTGATGATGTTTTCGGGGATCACCTCGCCGTCTTTATTGATGAAGCGGGCCAGCTCGAAACATTCCGTTTTGTAGACGTCGCCGATCACGCTGAGGCCGCCACACATGTCTCCGTAGAGCGTGCCGTAGCCGACGGCCATTTCAGATTTGTTGGAGGTGTTCAGTAGGATGTTACCGAACTTATTGCTGAACGCCATGAGGAGCATCCCTCGGGCGCGGGCCTGCAGGTTTTCTTCGGCGAGGCCTTCTTCTTTGGCCCAGAAGTGTGGTTTCAGTGCGCCCATGTAAGCGTCGTAAATGCCCTCGATGGGGATGATGTCGTATTGGCAACCGAGGTTTTGGGCCAGTTCGCGGGCGTCGTTTACGGAGTGGGCGGAGCTGTATTGGCTCGGTAGCAGGATGCAACGCACGTTTTCGGGGCCGAGGGCTCGGGCGGCCAACACGGCTACGAGCGCAGAGTCGATCCCTCCGCTCAAACCAAGAATAGCGCGCTTGAAGCCTAGCTTACCGAAGTAGTTCTTGATGCCCATCACGATGCCGTCGTGGATCAGGGTCATCTTGTCCTTGGGCTCTTCGCCGGAGATGTTGCTCTTGCCGTCTACTTCGTCGGTGTTGTAGATGCGCATACATTCCTCGAAGTAGGGCATCTCATCGATCACCGTCCCGTCGGCGTGCAGCACCAGCGAGGCTCCGTCGAACAAGACCTCCGTCTGCGCGCCAACGTGGTTAACGTAGTACATCGGTAGGTCATAAAGCTTGCAGTTGGTCTGCATGACCTCGATGCGGTTGGCGGCGTGGTCGTAGGCGAAAGGGCTGGCCGAAACATTGATGATCAGGTCTGGCTTGTGCTCCATCATCTTATCCATCGGATTGATTTTGTAGAGCGGGTTTTCGTTGCCGACGTTCCAGCTGTCTTCGCAGACGACCAAGGCGATCGTCTTGTCCATGTAGCGCACTACGCCCCACTCGTGGGCGGGCTCGAAATAGCGGTACTCGTCAAAAATATCGTAGGTAGGTAATAGGGTTTTGTGCTGTACATTCTGGACCCTTCCGTTGGCCAAAAAGTATGCGCTGTTGTAGAGGTCTTTGCCCTCCACGACGGGATTGCGGGAGATGGAGCCGACAACGATAGCGATGCCATCGGCCGCTTTGGCCAGTTCTTTGATCGTTGCTTCTGCCTGATCGATGAAGTCGTCAAACTCAAGAAAATCCCTCGGCGGATAGCCGACGGTTGCCAGTTCGGGGAAAACAACAATGTCGGCATTCTGCGCTTTTGCCCGAGCGGTATACTCGATCATTTTTTTGAAATTACCGATAAAGTCACCGACAATGATGTTGATCTGGGCAAGGGCAATGTTCATAACGTTGTATTTGGTTGGGGCAAAGATAAGGCTTAGTTAGTTTAAAAACAAAGCTAAGATTATTATACCCCTTTCTTTTTTTGCCGCGTGAGCCGCATTCTTCCGCGCCGCCGCTTGGGCAAGAAGACTTCTTCGGTTTTCTCTTGCCAGTAGCCCTTCAGGTGCGGATCCCAGAGGTCTGGCTTGAAAACGATCTGGTATTGGCGGTTGAACTCGGGCATGATGTCGTTGGTTGCATCGCCTGCAAAGGCGGTTTCTTTCAGGGATATGCTCTGGTCTCGGTAGTGGTGGCCTTCTAGGTCCATCCGGAGTGTAGTGCCGTCGGGGAGCTGTACGTAGCTCCGGCCTTTCACCTTATTTCCGTCGGTGATGATGTAGAGCTGCATCGGTAGTTGCTTGTCGGAATAGATGCCGCCTACGGTCATGAAACCTTCCCAAGCTCCGTCGAGCGAATGTTGGGCGGGTAGGGCAAAAACGAGCAAAAGCAATAAGGGAAGTAGTAGGGTACGGGGCGTCATCATAGCGTTGTAGCAGGTCGGTACGGACGTAAAATACGGTAGCTTGGGGTTTTGGTGGGTAAAGGGGCTTGTATTTTAACGAAATCGGAGCGGTAGGCTACTTGGGCAAAACGTCCGGAAACTCGTTCCGAAATTTTTTCATCAGCCTCCGGCTGATCACGAAACGCATTTTACGTCCAAAACTGCCGATGCCGTTCAGTTCAATCACACCGATGCGGAAGAATAGGAAGTTGAACTCTTGGAGAGCTTCTACATCTTGGTCCCATCGGTAAAAAGCGGTGCGGAAGTAATTGCTGATGTAGACTTTCTCGCCATCCGTTTCTACCCGTTTCAAGGGCCAAGTAAGGACCAGAAAACTCGCTACGCCTACGACGAGGGTAAAGCTAGCAGCCCAGCGCAACGAGGCCATGTTTAGCCCACCAAATTTGCTGGGTTCTACCAACCACACAACAAAGGTCAGGATGACCATAATGGTGGTCCAGAAAACAGGGAGGAAGAGCTTGAGAAAGAGGGTAGCGTTGGAAGAAAGGCGATGCATGACGCAAAGGTAGGGCCGCCGATTATGATATTGCGGCATTGGGCCGCCATATTATGGTCATGACCAATACCGGTCTTTCTGAAACAGGAGGGGAATAGCCGAGAACAAACAGCTCCACCTATCCGTTTTGAGCATCATGTCTTCCTCCATTAAATACATTCTCTACCTCGCCTTTCTGCACATTGTTCTTGGCGTGCTGGCTTTTTATCAGTTTGTAGGCAGCAGTGGCTACTTGATTGCTGCGGAAGTATTCCTGATTTGCTCAGCGTACATTGCGCTGCGGATATACCGGTCTTTGATTTCCCCGCTTCGGTTGTTGAGCAGCGGCGCGGCGGCGCTGGAAGACAAGGATTTTTCCGTTAAGCTGATGAAGACCGGCAGCTTCGAGATGGACCGCATCGTGAAGGTTTACAACAACATGATCGACCAGTTGCGAGAAGAGCGCGTCAGTAGCCGGCAACAAGAGGAATTTCTGGACCAATTGCTGCAGGCCGCAGAGCTTGGCGTAGTGATCCTTGATTTCGACGGCGAGTTGGCCAGCATGAACCCCTGGATGGCAGCCCAGTGCAAAGACCTCGCTTTTCGTACCGCCGTTCTTGAACCTGCATTGCACCTGCGGCCGCGCCTCGTAAAGGAAGAAGGGGGCAAAGGGGTAAGGGAAGAAGGGGGGAAAGGGGTAAAGGAAGAAAGGAGTAAAGGGATAAAGGAAGAAGGGAGTAAAGGGGAAAAGGAAGGAGGGGGGAAAGGGGAAAGGGAAGAAGGGAATAGCGTCCGTACGGTTGTTCTGACCGGCCCCGGCAACCGGCGTTACCACGTAGAGCAGGCCAGCTTTGTTGACCGTGGTTTTGAGCGCGGGTTCCTGATTGTGCAAGACGTGACGACCGATTTGTTGACGGCCGAAAAAGATGCCTACGGCAAGGTGATCCGGATGATGGCCCACGAGGTGAACAACTCCAACGCCGCCATCATTTCGGTGCTGCGCAGTTTGTTGGAGGCCGCCACGGAAGGCGACGAAACCCTGCCCCAGTTGAACAAAGACTACCTGCCCGCCGTGGTGGGCAGGGCCGAGAACATGACCGGCTTCATGCGCAACTTTGCCCGCGTTGTTCGCCTACCAATCCCGGACCGCAGACGAACCAAACTCAACGAGTTGCTCCGCCGAACAGGAGAAGTGATGGGGCCAATACTGCGCGAAAACGATATTTCGTTGCGCTACGAACTGGCCGAAAACGAGGTCGTCATCAACGCCGATGCCGCCCAGATAGAGCAAGTTGTTGTTAACGCTCTTACCAATGCGCGGGAAAGCATCGGGGTTGGCGGAAAGATCATCGTTTCATCAACTTCTTTCCCTTCCGGTTTCGTGATCGCCGACGACGGCCCGGGCATTCCCGAAAGCGCCGCCGAAAACATCTTCACCCCTTTCTTTAGCACCAAACCTACCGGGCAGGGCGTAGGCCTAACCCTAACCCGGGATATTCTGGAAGCGCACGAGGCGAAGTATGAGTTGGTTACGGAGGAGGATGGTTGGACCCGGTTGCGGGTGATGTTTTAAACCAAGACTATTGTCGTTTTAGGGAGGCTTTTGCCATAGCGCCAGCCTAGTGGGCCAGCCAGTAAATTTCGTTGCTCATAACTTGATCTTTTGCCCGCTGGCGTCACGAAAAACAACTTCCGTAACTACGGCTACGCAAGTGGTTTTTCGTTTAGCCAGCGACCAAAATATCTGCGTTCTGAGCTAACGAAACTTACTGGCTAGCCCACTAGCCCCAAATGTTAAATACTAATACATTAGTTGCAACTACGAATTCATTAGTATATCTTTGTACTAACAGATTAGTATTTATGCAAAAACTAGCCAAACGCGAAGCCCAGATCATGCAAGCCATCTGGGACCTCGGCCACGCCTTCATCAAGGATGTGGTAGAAAAAATGCCCGACCCAAAGCCCCACTACAACTCCGTCTCCACGATGGTGAAGCTGTTGGAGAAGAAAGGTTTCGTGAGCCACGAAAAACACGGCAACGCCCACCGCTACTTCGCCGTAGTGCAGAAAGAAGACTACCAAGAGGAAGTAGTGGACGAAGTAGTGAAAGGCTTCTTCGACGACTCCCCGATGAAGCTCGTCAACTACTTCGCCAAAGAGCAAAAGCTTAACGAAGCCGACGTTGAGCGCCTCCTGAAAATGATCAAAGACCAGAAGCAATGATGTACCTAACCCACGCCGGGCTCTTGCTTTCTGCCTGCTTCATCTATTACTGGTTGTTGCTCCGGAACGAGACCCACTTTACCCTCAATCGTTGGATTTTGCTGGGCTGCCTAGCAAGCTCTCTGTTGTTGCCCCTAATGACCGTGCCCGCAGGCTGGTCGTTGCGCGAAGCGCTTACCGTTGAGGAAGCAGCCCCGCTAGCCGAAGCGGAAAAGGCCGCTACCGCTGCGGTAAAACCTACCCCAATGCCTTCCGCCAAGACAACACTAAAAGAAGATGCGAAAGCCGAAACCAAGCAAGTGACAGAAGTCGGTTTGGAACAAGCCGAAGAAGCCTCCCCCTCCGCTGCTGAAGACGTGACCGTAGTAGGTACGGCTCTTCCCGCAAAGAAAATTGATTGGTTCCGCCTGTTCTGGTGGGTGTACCTCGCTGGGGTAGCCATTTTTGGGCTTCACTTCCTTGTCCAGTTTGGTTACCTCGTCTGGAAGGTGATCCGTCATCCGGGCTTTGACGCGGGTGGTTTCCACCTCGTAGAGCTGGAGGAAGACGCCGCGCCCTACTCCTTCTGGAACCGGGTATTTCTGAACCCAGACAGGTATGACCCAGAGACCTATCACCAGATCGTTCAGCACGAAGCCGTACACGTTCGCCAGCGGCATAGCCTAGACCTGTTCCTTGCGGAGTTGGTAGTGGTAGTGCAATGGTGCAACCCATTTGCTTGGCTCTACCGCCGGGCCATTGAAAACAACCTCGAATTCCTGACCGATGCGGAAGTGCTTCGCCAAGGCGAAGACCCCGTCGGTTACCAAATGAGCCTCGTCCGCGTGGCCGTCCCCAATTACCCCCTTGGTCTCACGACCAGCTATAACCAAAGCCTTCTTGAAAAGCGTATTGCCATGATGAAAACTAAAAAATCCTCCCTTGCTTCCGGCTGGAAGTACCTCACGATTGTCCCCTTGTTGTTGCTTTCTATGTTGCAGTTCAACGCTGTAGCACAGGTTGCTCCTGTGCCACCAGTTACACCTGCGGCTGCGGCAGCAATCCCTGTTCCTGTACCTCCCTCTGCACCTGCGGCCGCGCCCGAAGTAGTAATCAATAACCAACGGCAAGCCCCTCAAACACCAAGCTCGACAAGCGCAACAGGAACCTCCAATGTTTCGACCAACATAAACAGGACAATCACCGCAAACACGCAAGCAAACGTTGTTGAGCCCGGCGGCCAAACCATTAACATCGTTAACGGAACAGCCATTAGCTCCCCCAACGTAAGCCTACCAACCGTAGACCCCGTAATAGACGTAACCAATGAAGATTTCAGCAAAGCCCGCCGCAGTTGGACCGCCGAAATTGACGGCAGCGAAGTCTGCTTCACCTTCATTGTTACACAAGACAACCGCCAACACCTCTCTACCAATAGCCGTTGCTTCCTGCGCACCGCGCTGGGCACACTACCTACCGGACAGATGGGAGATTTCTCGCTCAAGCGCGAATCTGGCACCATCACTTTCAACGGCGTTTTCAACGGCGATGAAGGCTTGGGGAGCTTCAACTACGTACCCGCCCCCGCCTTCAAAAGCATGCTCGCCGCCAAAGGATACGACGACTACGAAGATATGGAACTCCTTCACTTCTTCTTCATCGACTTCACCGAAGTCTACCTCAATTACCTGAACCGTGAAGGCTACAAACCGACCCAGCGCGAGCTTTTCAAACTGGCCATTTTCGGCTTCAGCGAAGAAGAGTTCCGTACCACACTAGCCGGTTACCAGGCCGCTGGCTACGGCAAGCCAGACATGGACAAGATGATCAAGCTCCGCATCCACGGCGTCAGTAATGAATACATCAAGGAAGTATCTGATTTGGGTTTCCAAAACCTCAGCCTTGATGAAATCACGAAAGCCAAAATCCATGGCCTAAGTGCTGAATTTGTACGAGACATGAGTAGGGCTGGCTTCCAAAACCTAGCGTTTGACGAAGTCATCAACATGTCCATCCACGGGGTTTCTAGTGAGTACGTAACCGAGTTGAAAAACTTGGGCTACGACAACCTTACGGCAGACGAAGTAGTAGGTGCCCGGATTCACGGCGTTCGCACAGACCTAATCAGTAACCTACGCAAGATGGGCCTCGGCAACCTTTCGCTTGAAGAGGCACGGAGTGCCGCCATACACGGCGTGGATGAAGACTACGTCAACGAACTCAACAAGCTTGGTTACACCGATCTTAACATCGACGAGGTCATCTCGGCCAAAATCCATGGTGTGAGTTTCCGTAAAATTGGTGACCTGAAAAAAGCCGGACTAACCGGGCTTTCGCTTGAGGAGGCACGGAATGCCGCCATCCATGGCGTAAATGAAAACTACGTCAATGAACTCATCGAACTCGGCTACACCGGCCTCAATATCGAAGAAGTCATCTCGGCCAAAATTCATGGTGTGAGCTTCCGCAAAATTGGCGACCTGAAAAAGGCCGGACTAACCGGTCTTTCACTCAAGCAAGCCCGCAACGCCGCCATTCATGGCGTTAATTCCAGACAAGTACAGGAACTGCGCGATATGGGCTACACCGATCTTCGTTTTGAGGACTTCGTCAACGCACGTATTCACGGCGTAACCCCACGGTTTGTCAAATCTTTTGAAGGCTTGGGCTACGGGAAAATTCCTTTTAAGCAGTTGAAAAGCCTCAAAATTCATGGCGTCAGCGCAGACTATATCCGGAAATACCGGCGTGATGGAGACAGCGTTGAAGACATGATAAGTGATAAGATTCACGGTCGGCACCGGCGGAACTAAGAAACGCCAGAATTACAATTGTTGAGTTTTAGTTTGTGCGGCCCGAGAACATGCTTGTTCCCGGGCCGTTCTTTTTCAACTTCTTACCGAAGCTGGAAACGAAGCGGGACGTACACGAAGCCGGAGACCTGCTTGCTACCACGGCGCGCAGCGTTCCAGTTGGGCATCTGGGCGAGTGCGCTAAGCGCAGCCTCGTCGCAACCGAAACCGAGACCACGAACTACTTCGCGCTTAACGATTTTGCCGTTCTCGTTCAAGGAAAGGCGTACAACTACCGTTCCTTCAATGGCGTAGTCTTGGGCGAGCTGCGGGTACACTACGTTGGTACGGAGTTGCTCCTCCAAAGCCGCTTGGCCTCCGGGATAAGACGCCGCCGTGAAGGGCGCCGCAGGGGTGATGATGGGTTCAACAAGCGTAACTCCCTCCGCAGAGGCCAGTAGGGCTGGTGCTTGCGCCATAAGCGCAAAAGAAAAGAGAAAGGAAGAAACTAGGAGTATGGATTTGGTAAAGTGCATAACAATGTATTTTTACGTAGGGACGAATGTTTCCCCAAAATTCCATACCTGTGCTGCTAAAAACAAGAAAATCAAACGAAATGGGGGGCTTTCCCCCAAACATTCAAGGAAAAGTACCTAGTACAGTGTAATCTTTCTTTAAAATCTGAAGAAAAAACACCCACCTGACAACTACCCAGAGTGGCACCCGTTTCGGGCATAAACCTCTCTTTGAGGCAGGGTGTGTAA
Source organism: uncultured Lewinella sp. (assembly GCA_937949535.1). Classification (GTDB taxonomy): domain Bacteria; phylum Bacteroidota; class Bacteroidia; order Chitinophagales; family Saprospiraceae; genus Neolewinella. The sequence goes on from CALEDI010000185.1 coordinate 9,696, forward strand.
TCTGTAATGAATTGTCTCCGCGCGCAAACCCCCTCCCCAAACCCCTCCCCACGGGGGAGGGGCTTATAAAAACGCTGCGCGTTTTGATGATAGTCGGCAGACTAATTTATAGGCAGACTACACACCCTACCCTTTGAGGCTCTCCTCATTTCACCCCATCTTTGCTGCCCATGAACAATCGCTTCCTCCTCTACCTCCTTGCTTTCGTCTTAATCAGCGCAGTAGGCGGATGGTTCTTACTTCCCGAAACCCAGGGAACTGGTGGCCTAGCCAGCATAGAACCTTCCGGTCAGCACCCCTTCTACGCCCGCCATCCCAAAGACCCCGAAACGGGCAAGTTCCTCGAAAACAAGCTCGGTTACCCCGGCAACCAACCCACCGATTCCGTAACCGGAGAGCTCGCCCCTGAGCCGGTCCGCAACTGGAACTACATCGACCAACTAAGCCGCCCCTTCGGCTCAGACAGCCTGCGCGGAAAGGTCTACGTCGCGGAGTTTTTCTTCACCTCTTGCCCAACCATTTGCCCGAAGGTGAAGGGGCAAATGCTGCGGTTGGAAGAAGAATTTGCCAACGAGCCCGACTTCCGGCTAGTCTCCTTTACCGTAGACCCAAAGCGGGACACACCGGAGAAGATGAAAACCTACGCCGAAAAACTCGGCACCCAGAATATGGACCGCTGGCGCTACATCTACGGAGACAAATTTGAGGTTTATGACCTCGACGCCGACTACCTCAGCATCGCCGAAGAAAATGCCGACGCGCCCGGCGGCTTCGACCACAGCGGCTACATCGTTTTGGTAGACCGCAAGGGCTTCGTCCGCTCCTACGCCAGCGGGCTCAAGCCGGAGGAGGTTGACTTCTTGATGAAGGATATTCGTTTGCTGCTGGATGACCCGGAGATGTGACGCCAAACTCGCCAGTCGAATTCTTTTTTGCTAACAGGTTTTGCATGCAGACTTAGCCATCTGTAGACATCTTGAACCGTACTTACTTACGTTTTCTTTACGTGGCAAAAAAGTTCGCCTGTCGAGTTTGGTGGCACGCCTAGTCTTTCACAACGCGCTCAACTCCCGTTCCAAGTTCGCCCGAGCGGGGGCTTCCCATTGGCTACGCGCAGTTTCCCCGTGGTAGATGAAAGGCTTATCGAGGAAGTGGCGCAAGGCTTTCTTGCGGCCAGGGCGGTAGAGAAAGTCGGGGAAAAGGCGGAACTCTTTGCGTACGTTTTGGGCATAGAGATCGTAGTTGGCCGGATCCCGAGCAAGTACGGCTAGGTCAAGATCGACCAGAACGGCTTCTTCTTCCGTGGCGGCTTCGTGGGTTTTGGTGGCCATGATTAGCTGGCGGCAGCGGGCTTGGTCGGTTTTGCTTGCGTGGGCTTTTTGCAGAAAAGCGACGGCTTCGTCGGCGCTGCGGGCTTCGTTGTCTTTGCGCCCAGCGCGGTACACGATGTCGTGGTAGACCAGCGCGATGCCAAATATGGGCGCGGCCGCAGGTGCGAGGGAAGTTGAAAGGCCCGGTAGGTGCCCCAGCATCTCCTCCAAATGGTTCAGGTTGTGGTAAGCCCTGCCGTGGTAGGCGTTGGCAATGTGCTCCCATTCCGAAGGGAGTTCTGGGCTGAGGGCTTCAAAACAGGCCTGATAATAATCTGCTGGTTTCATGCTGGTAAAACGACTAACTTTGCGGCTCAAAATAAGAACTTATGTCAACGACTCCAATGACCGAACCCTTACGCCAGCGCATCCTCCAGTTTATCAACGAGGCCCTGGCCGAAGATGTTGGCCCCGGAGACTACACCAGCGAGTCTACCATACCCGCTAGCAACCGCGATACGGCCCGCCTGCTCGTCAAAGACGTAGGCGTTTTAGCAGGGGTGGAAGTAGCCAAGATGATTTTCCTGGTCGTAGACCCCTCCGCAGAGTTCGAACAAAAAATGAACGACGGCGACCTGATGCACCCCGGAGACGAAGCCTTCTTCGTTACCTGCAACTCCCGCGCCCTCCTCCAGGCCGAGCGCCTAGTGCTCAACACCATGCAACGGATGAGCGGCATCGCGACCCTCTCCAACCGCTACGCCTTCGAAGTAGAAGACCTCCCCGTTACCATCCTTGACACCCGCAAGACAACCCCGAACCTCCGCTTTCTAGAGAAATGGGCCGTCCGGCTCGGCGGTTGCAGCAACTACCGCGATGGCCTCTACGACCGCATCATGATCAAAGACAACCACATCGACGCGGCCGGCTCCATCACGGCCGCCATCGAGGGCGTTCAGGCTTTCTTCAAGGAGAACAACATGGTACTACCCATCACCATCGAGGTCCGTAACCTCGTTGAGCTGATGGAAGTCCTCAATGTTGGTCAGGTAAACCGCATCATGCTCGACAACTTCGAGATACCGATCATGAAAGAGGCCGTTGCCCACATCGGAGACCGCTTCGAGACCGAAGCCAGCGGAGGGATTACCATTAAAAGTATCCGCAAAATTGCGCAGACGGGCGTCAACTTCATTTCCGTTGGCGCGCTGACGCATTCAGCCGTTAGCTTAGACCTTAGCCTTAAGGTGGTGAAGGGCTAACCAAATTCTCTCCGGTTAAGGGCGACCACCGCGTGGTCTACCGCTCTGGCCGTAAGCGCCATGTAGGTAAGCGAGGGGTTCACGCAGCCCGCGCTCGTCATCGCCGAACCGTCGGTGACGTACAGGTTGCGGCAGTTCCAGACTTGGTTGTGTTTGTTCAATACCGAGTTTTTGGGGTCGTGGCCCATGCGCGCGGAGCCCATCTCGTGGATGCTGAAGCCGGGGTGGGCCTCTTCTTCGTAGGTGCGCACGTTTTTGGCGCCTGCGGCTTCCAACATTTCGGCCGCGAAGACCTTCATGTCTTTGCGCATCAGGCGTTCGTTTTCGCCGAAGGCGCAGTCCATCGTTAGGGTTGGTAGTCCGTCTTTGTCCAGCAGGTCGTTGTTCAGGGTTACCCGGTTGTTCTCGTTGGGCAACGACTCCCCGAAGGCCGTAAAGCCCATTTGCCAGCCGCCGGGTTGGGTGATGGCGGCTTTTAGGTCTTGGCCCAACCCAACGCCAAGTTCCTTCACTACCCGTTGCCAACCGCTTCGGCCGCCGCCGCCCTGGTAGCCGAAGCCGCGCAGGTAGTCGCGTTTACTGTCTTTGCCCATATTGACGAAGCGTGGGATGTAGAGGCCGCTAGGGTTGCGGCCTTTTGCCGCCTTGTCTTCAAAACCCTCGAAGCTGCCCGAAGCGCCCGTGCGGTGGTGGTGGTCCATGATGTTGCGGCCTACCATGTCGTTGTCGTTGCCTAAGCCGTTGGGTTGGGCGGTAGACTTACTGGCCAGCAGGATGGCGGCGGAGTTGAGCGTCGAGGCATTCAGAAATACGGCCCCTCGGCTGAAAAATTCCACATCATCCCCAACATCACTGAGGCGAACACGGACCCCGGCGGCGCGCTTTTTGTCCGCATCGTAGATCACCTCTCGTACCGCAGCGTTGTGAACTATGGTCATGTTGCCCGTCTGCTCCGCCACGGGAATCGTACTGGAGATGCTGCTAAAATAGCCGCCAAACGGGCAGCCCCTAATACAACGCCTCCGGTATTGGCACCCACTCCGTGGGCCCAGATGTACGGCGGGGTCATAAGCCGTGAGGTTTGCTACCCGGCCTACGGTAACCCGGCGGTTGGGAAATTGCTCATGAACCGCATCGCGGAATTTTTCTTCTACGCAGTTCATCGGTACGCCGGGCAGGAACGGCCCATCGGGCAAGTGGGGCAGGTTTTCCTTGAAGCCCGCAATGCCTACAAACCGAGAAACATGGTCATACCAAGGCGCGAGCTCTGCGTAGCGGATGGGCCAGTCTATCCCGATGCCTTCTTTTGCGTTGGCCTCAAAATCAAGGTCGCTCAGCCGGTAACAGTGGCGGCCCCACATCACGCTGCGGCCGCCAGTGTGGTAGCCCCTGATCCAGTCAAATTTTCGCTTTTCCGTGTAGGGGTATTCGTCGTCTTTACAAAAATGAAGTACGCTGCTTTGGCGGGTGATGTAGTCTTTCCGGCTGAGTTTTGGGTAGTGCTTTTGCTTGGTTTCCTCGGTTAGCCGGTCGTTGTTGGGCAGGTCCCAAACGTCTAGGTTGGCCGTGGGGTAGTCTCCGTGTTTCAGCTCTGGGCCGCGCTCCAGCACCAAGGTTTTCAGGCCTTTGCGGCACAGCTCCATTGCGGCCCAGCCGCCGCTGATGCCGGTACCGACTACAATAGCATCGTAGGTGTTTTGGTCTTTACCTTTCATTGCGGTAAGATAAGACCCTGATTATAAATTAACCTTACACTGCACCTGCGGCCGCGCCCTCAATAGCTTCAATCATGCCCGCAAAGATGGCCCGGCCGTCGGTATTCCCGATGGCGGCTTCGCTGGCGCGCTCGGGGTGTGGCATCATGCCAAACACATTGCGGCCTGCGTTGCAGATTCCGGCGATGCTTTGGGTAGAACCATTGATGTTGGCTTCGGGCGTAATGTCTCCCGCCCCGTCACAATAGCGGAAGAGCACCTGGTCTTTGGCAATCAAGTTCGAGATTACACCTGCGGCAGCGTAGAAGCGCCCTTCGGCGTGGGCGATCGGGATGTTGAGGACTTGGTTGGTCGCAAGAGCCGAAGTAACCGCGCTGTTGGTCGTCTCGGTGCGGAGGTAGCAGTTTTTGGCGATAAATTTTTGATCGCGGTTGCGCAGCAACGCGCCGGGCAACAGTTGGGCTTCGCAGAGGATCTGGAAACCGTTGCAGATTCCGAATACGTAGCCTCCTCGCTTAGCAAAGTCGATCACCGAGTCCATGATGGGGCTAAAGCGAGCAACCGCTCCGGCGCGCACGTAGTCTCCGTAGCTGAAGCCGCCGGGAACGATGACGCAGTCATCGGTCGAGAAATTCTTCAGGGCATCTGCGTCTTTGTGCCACAGTTTCACGGTTTCGCGGCCCATTACGGTGCCGAGTACATGGACCATATCGTCGTCGCAGTTGCTGCCGGGGAAGAGGATTACGCCGAATTTCATCGTTGGTGGTTTTGTGAGGCGCAAAGGTAGTTTGTTTTCGCTTACCCAACCACCAGCTCCGCCGTGATCTTTGCCGAAAGGAGGCACAGCGGGACGCCGCCGCCGGGGTGTACGCTGCCGCCTAAGAAATACAGCCCCTCAATTTGGCTACTGAAGTTGGGGTGGCGCAAGAAGGCCGCCATCGTGTTGTTGCTGCTCGTGCCGTAGAGGCCCCCCTGATGAGAGCCGGTTAGGCGTTCGATTTCTGGGGGCGTGATGATGCGTTCTTCAACGATCATTTCTTCGAGCGTGGGCGTTGCTTTTTCTGGCGCGGCCGCAGGTGCGAGGAGTCGTTTTTGGAGCATCGTTAGCACCCTTTTCCGGAGCTCGGGGATCAGTGTGTTCCAGTCTTGGCCAGTATGCGCGGGCGCGTTGACCATCACGAACCAGTTCTCTCCTCCGGCCGGCGCGTCGCCTTCTACAAGCTTGCTGCTTATGTTCACGTAAACCGTCACGTCGTCTGCGAGGCCGCCCGCTTCCAACTCCGCAAACTCCTGTCGGTAGTCTTCGCTAAAGAAAATGTTGTGTACGCCCAATTCGGGAAACTCCCGCGCTACGCCCCAGTAAAAAATCACTGCGCTGGTACTTTTTTGCTGGTTTAGGGTTCGTTTGGGTTTCTTCGCTGTAGGGAGGAGCTTGTCGTAGGCCAACCAGACATCCATGTTGCAAACAACGGTATCTGCTGCCTGAACCTCATCCCCAACTTTCACGCCTTTCACCTTTTTTCCTTCCCAAGCTATTTCCTCCACGCGCTGGCCGAAACGGTACTTCACCCCCAGCCTTTTGCCCAATTCGTACACCGACTGGCTGATGTCATACATACCGCCCGTGGGCAGGTAGGCCCCGAAGTGGTGCTCAAAGTGCGGTATCATCGTTAGCAGCCCCGGAGCTTTGTATGGGTTCGAGCCGTTGTAGGTTGCGAAGCGGTTGAAGAGCTGCACCAGTTTAGGGTGCTTCAAATCGCGTTCGTGTACGGCGTTCATGTTGGTAAAGAGGTCTAGGGAGGGGATGCGGAGCATCGCGCCTGCGACCTTGAGGTCTAGCCAGGTTGCGGCCTTCTGCAAGGGCTTTTCTAGGAAGGTACGCCCCGTTAGTTCGTACTTGCGCGCCGCATCGGCCATGAAACGCGCTACGCGCTGTTCGGGTACGCCGAAGGTGGTGGCCGCGGCCTTGGCCAACTCTTCGGGGTCGCCGGGGGCGGAGAAGCGCGTTCCGTCTGCCCACCAATAATGACAGACCTCCGGTAAGCGGGCGTAGTTGAAGTGGTCCGTAGGCTCTTCGCCTGCCAACCGGAACAACTCATCAACGTATTGCGGCATGGTGAACAAAGACGGGCCAAAATCAAAGCGGTACGCTCCGAGGCCAAACTGGCTCAGTTTACCCCCCGGCCCGTCGTTGGCCTCAAAGACCGTCACCTCATACCCTGCTACCGCCAACCGAACGGCCGCCGCTAGGCCCGCAATACCCGCCCCGATTATTATAGCAGACTTGGGGTTGTTCATTTGTGGAAGTTTTTCTGGTTGGAGAATCGCAGACGGTGTGTTTAGTTTTGCGCACACAAAGCCTATCATTCTCCCAAACAATAGTTTTCAGCCCGTAAAGTTGTGGGTACTCAATCGGAACTCCTTGGGTACCTTCGCTGTTCCTTAGGGATGGGAATTAAATAAAACGTGCTTCTTGACCTGACGCTTTTGTTCTCATCGTACTTGAAAAATTCTTTGCATAGCCATAGCTACGGAAAGAATTTTTAAGTGCGGTGAGGGCAAAATAAGGCGGTCAAGAAGCATGGTTTATTTATTTCCCATCCCTTACACATTCCCACCCCCAGTAAGCGCATGAAAATAGTCATTGCCGGCGCAGGAGACGTAGGTTTTCACCTCGCCACCCTACTCGCCATCGAAAACCAAGACATCATCCTGATCGACAACGACCAGGAAGTGCTCGATTATGCGGGTACGCACCTCGACGTGCTCACGGTGCGCGGAGACGCTACCAGCATGGCCGTACTCAACCAAGCCTTTGCGCCTACTGCTGATCTGTTTTTGGCCGTAACGACTTCGGAGAAGACGAACATGATGTCGGCCATCATCGCCAAAAAGCTGGGGTGCCGCAGCGTAATTGCGCGGGTAGACAACGAGGAGTACATGCAGGGCGAGCACACCGAAACGATCTGTTCGTTGGGCATAGACCAAATCATCAGCCCTCGCCAGCTAGCCAGCGAGGAAATCAGCCGCCTCATCAAGCAGTGCTCCTTTACCGATATTTTTGAATTCGAAGACGGCAAACTGTCCCTGCTGGGCATCACGCTAGACGACGATTCGCCGCTCGTTGGGGTACGCCTCAGCGACATCGGCCACCTAGAAGCCAAGGTAGACCTGCACCCCATCGCTATCTTGCGCGGACACACCACCATCATCCCCCGTGGTTTCACCCAGTTGAAACGGGCCGATCATATCTACTTCATCACCCGCCCTGAAAAACAAGGCTTGGTAGAGGCCTTCGTTGGCAAGAAAAAACGAAAGGTGAAGAGCATCATGATCCTCGGCGGTACGGATCTGGCCATCTCTACCGCCCGGTTGTTGCAAGACGACTACAACGTCACCATCGTAGAGCAAAAAAAAGCGCGCTGTAAGTACATCAACGAACAGCTCAACAACGTACTCGTCATCAAAGCCGATTACTCCAATACAGAACTACTCCAAGAAGAAGGCCTAGACAATATGGATGCCTTCATCGCCCTAACGGGCAACAGCGAAACCAACATCATCAGTTGCCTCACCGCCCGCAACCACGGCGTCTACAAAACCATCGCCCAAGTAGAAAACAAAGAATACATCCACATCAGCCAGAACATCGGGGTAGACACCCTGATCAATAAAAAACTACTGGCCGCCAACAAGATTTTCCGGCACGTACGTAAGGGCAACATCGAAGCCATCACCACCCTCCACGGCGTCGATGCTGAAGTAATTGAGTACGTAATCCAGAAAAGCAATCAGCTAACGAAGAAGAAACTCAAAGACCTCCACTTCCCCGACACTGCCTTGGTTGGCGGCGTGATCCGAGGCGCAGAAACCCTAATCCCGAACGGAAAAACACAACTACAAATCGGGGATAAAGTCATTGTTTTTGCGCTGCCGCAAGCAATTAAACGGCTCGAAGAGCTCTTTAGGTAGCCTATTACAACTTGTTTCGTATACCTTTTAAGCTAAGACCGCCTTAAGGTTGCTCGAATCGCGAAGGGCTAAACGTTGCCTATCGGCAAGCGTTTAATCCTTCGCTAAATATGGGGTCCCTTCGGGGCCAGACAATCGGCACAACGCAACTCAAACAAGGTTTACGTATCTTTCCCCCTCAACATGAAACTACGCTACACCTACCATTCTGAGCACCACGCCGAACCCAACGACCGGTGGGTACACTTCCTCCTTTTCCTAGGAGCCTTCTTGCTGCTGCTGGCCGCAGGCCAGCAGTTGTTCCTGTTCTTCACCGACTGGCACGCCTCAGACCAAGAAAACAGTTGTTGGCACATTGGCCTTGGGGTCATCTACCTCATCATTGGGGCCGTGCTGGCCTACATCGGTTATCGCCACGAACACACCTCCCGGGGTGCCTGCGACCGCTACGCCCGCATCGATGACACTCACCTCCGCTGGAGCCTAACCCAAAAGGTAGACGAAGAAAGCGTCTTACTGGAAGACATCGCAGCCATAGAACGGACCAACATCCGGGACCTCAAGCTTACGCTCCAAGACGGCACATCCGTCGTCCTCCCCATCTACCTCATCGCTAGCGAAGGCAAGCAGGAGGAATTG